>NZ_JAPDPH010000162.1 GCF_026013475.1 Micromonospora yasonensis
ACCGCGACCGCGCCCGGGTCGGCCGGCTTCGGGCGGCCGACGAAGTCGCGGCCGGGCACCGACCGCTGTGCCTGTGTCGGCGACCGCCAAGCCCCGGGGGTGGGCGGCGCGGCGGGCGCCGGGATGGCCACCAACCCGCCGGCGAGGACGGCCGCGGCGCTCGCCCCCGCGAGGCGGATCCGAATGCGTGTCCAGCTGAGCATCATCGCCGGCCTCCTACGCCTGGTTGGCGACGTCGTTGTAGCTGTCGAAGATCTCCTGGTCGGAGAGGACGCCCGCGTACACCCGGACGTCGTCGATCCCGCCGGTGAAGTACTGCGAGAACGTCACGTCGGCGGCCTGACCGCGGCCCATCAACAGGCTGCCGCCGGCGTTCCACGAGCTGGCGTGGTACGTCTCGTCCACCGCCTGGCCGTTGACGTAGAGCCGCAGCCGGTGCGCCTGCGCGTCGTAGACGGCCGCGAGCTGGACCCAGGTCCCGACAGTCGGGGTGTCGAACAGGTCAACCGCCTCGTGCAGCTCCGACCCGGAGGCGTCGGTGGTCGAGGTCCGCACCGACCACAGGTACGCCGCGTAGTCGGTGTTCCAGGAGTAGCCGAGGTTGAAGCCGGCCACCGTGGCGCCGAGCTGGCTGACCGCGATCCCGTTCTTGGTCAGGCTGTCCGGCCGGACCCAGGCGGTCACCGTGTAGCTCGCGTCGGTCCGCACGGCCGGCCCGGAGGCGGTCAGCACGCCGGTGGAGCCGTTCACCGCCACGGCGTTGCCGCTGACCCCGGCGGTCCGGGTGACGCCGGTGGCGGACCAGGTCGCCGGGTGGCCGCCGACCGCGTCGGCCGCCGTGGTCCCGGTCGTCTCGTCGAGCTTCCACTGCCCGGCCAGCCGGGGCACCTGCTGCAGTTCGCCGGCCAGCAGCACCCGGTTGTAGACCCGCACCGTGTCGATGTCACCGGTCCAGTACTCGCCGAACGTGCTGTGCACCAGCGAGCGGCCGATCTGCAGTCCGCCGGTGGAGCTCCACGGCGTGGTGAACGCGGTGGTCGCCTCCAGCACGCCGTTGACGTACAGCCGGATCTGTTGGGCCGGTGCGTCGTACACCCCGGCCAGGTGGGTCCAGGTGTTCGCCGCCGGGGCGCTCGTCCCGATGGCGCGGGTGTAGTTGTCGGCGTCGGCGTCGGCCGGGGTGCGGTTGAACAACCAGTGCTTGTAGTAGCTGGAGTAGTAGAGCGTGAAGACGCTCGCATGCGCGCCCACCTGGGTCAGCACGACGGCGTTGTGGGAGGTGTCGGTCAGCCGTACCCAGGCGCTGACCGAGAACGACTTCGTCGGGTCGACGACCGGACCGGCCGTGGCCGCGTAGCCGCTCACGCCGTCCAGGTGCAGAGCGCCGCCTTCGACGCCGTCTGTCCAGCTGGCGCCACCGGCGAGCGGGGCGTTGTGGGCACCGGCCGAGGAGTCGACGGCGACCGTGCCGTCACCGGTCTCGTCCAGCATCCATTCGCCCACCGGTCCGGGTGGCGAGGCGGCGTAGAAGACCACGGTGGCGACCGAGGACCGGTTGCCCGCCTTGTCCACGGATCGGACGTTGAGCCAGTTGACGAACCGGTCCGGGGTGAGCGACACGGCCACCGAGCCGCCCGTCGTGGCCGGCTTGGCCGTCCTGGTCAACGCGGTGGCGTCACCGTTGACGCTGTACTCGTACGAGACGACGTCGGTGCCGCCGTTGGCGCCGAAGGTCACCGACGTGCTGACGCCCATCACCGCGTCGCCCTCGGCGCCGTCCGGGAACGCGCTGGAGGTCAGCGTCGGGATCGGCGGTCTGCTGGTGTCGACCTGGAACTCGCACCAGGCACTCCAGGCGCTGCTGTCCACGCCGTCCTCGGCCCGCACCCGCCATTTGGCGATCGAGCCGTTGCTGAACGCCCCGGACGGAATCGTCTTCGCCACGATGGTCGGCGTCTTGCCGGCCACCGACGCGGAGGTGTATTCGCCGACCGGCGCCGTGCCGTTCACCGTCCACCACTGGAAGTGCGCCTTCACGGCGTTGTCCGGATCGCTGACCGAGGCCCGCAGCGTCGGCGTCGCCGTGCCGATCACCAGCCGACCGGATCCGGTGGTGCAGGTGGACGACCCGTCGGTGGTCAGGTTCGTCGGGACGGCCGGGACGGTGTTGTAGCTGATGGTGATCGACGGGTTGTTGCGGAACCGCTTCCAGGAGAGCGTGTCCTTGTTGGACTCGGCGGTGCTGGACGCTCGCAGTCCCTGGGTGACGTTGTCCCAGCCGCCCGCCGCGGCTTTGACGACCTGTGTGGTGACGTTGAACTCCACGCCACCGGCCGGGCAGGACGAGGAGTAGCCTTTGGCGACGCTCTTGTAGTCCATCCGGTAGGCCCAGGTCGGCTGGTTGTTCCAGGTCGTCGACGAGGAGATGGCGTTGGTCGCCCATACCTCCACCTGCCGGGCGGTGCAGGAGCGGGACCACACCTCGTACGTCTGCAGCGTGGCCCCGAGGATGTGCTTTCCCTTCACGCCGGTGGTGTCGAAGCGGAAGAAGGAGCGGGTCAGCTTCCCGTCGGTGGCGTCGTAGCCCACCCGGGCCTCGTCCTCGGCGTCGTTGGCGCCGTTCCAGAACGACAGGCTCGGCAGGTTGCTCCACACCTGCGTCCAGGCCAGTCGGGCACCCGACCAGGAGGGATCGATGTAGACCGGGTACCGGGTGGCGGCGTCGGTCAGCAGGTGACGGTCGGGCATCAGGGCCAGCTCGTCCGGGTCCACCCCGACCCGCATCGACCGGACCCGGCCACCCGGCAGCTGCTGGCTGCCGACGCCGCTGGAGTCCCACATGTGCGGCGCGGGGGCTTCGAAGACCGGACGCCCGGACCGGTCCACCGCGGTCAGCTTGCCGTCGGGCGCCGACCGTACCGTCACGCCGCTGGTCGTGGTACGCAGCCGGACGGTCGCCAGCGCGGGGTTGGCCGCGGCCTGCGCCGACTTGACCACCAGGAGTTGGTTGAATCCCTCCGCGCCGACCCGCATGGTCAGATCGACGCCGGGCAGGACCTCCGGGTAGGTGGCGGTGTCACCGGAGAGCACCGGGGCAGGCAGCCGTCCCGGCCAGTGCAGCGCCAGTTCGGCGCCGTCGCGCCGCAGCCGTACCAGGGGCGCGGCGCCACCGGCGGAAAACGCCATGTCCAACGTGGTGGCCGCCGGTGCCACCATGCCGGCAGGGGCGGGACGCAGGGTGGTGTCGACCGGTACCCAGCCGGTCGCGCGGCGGACCCGCACCGGCACGACGAACTGCTGCAGGGTGAAGGTGCCGTCGGGGTTGGCGAAGACCTGCTGCCGGTCGGTACGCAGGGCGGTGGCCTCCACCCGGTGACCGGCGGCTACCGCGGCCGACCGGGCCGCCACCTCCCCCAGCTCGCCCTGGCCCGGCGGCGCCCCGGTCGCGGAGAGCGGTGTGACGGCCACCAGGGCCGAGGCCATGGTCACCAGGCTGACCAGTGACGCGAGTAGGGCGGACTTGTTCCGGGCACGCATCACAGACCCTTTCCGCAGGCATCAGGTGCCGGCACCATCCCAGGCGGCACTATCGCCGCACTACCGTGCGGATATCACGGCCCTCACCGACCCCGACGACCTCGCCAAAGCGGCGCTTCACGGGAGATCTACCGGCCCGTACCGGGTCCGGGCGGCCCCGGTGCTCAGCGCCCAGTAGCGGTCGCCGAACGACCAGTGCCACCATTCGGTCGGGTAGTTGATCATGCCGGCGGACGACAGCGCCTGGGCGAGGATGTCGCGGTTGGTGCGGGCCTGCGGGGAGATGTCGGGTGATCCGGTGAAGCAGGCGTTGGCGCTGTCCACCGGGCTGGCGTTGACGATCGTGCCCAGGTCCAGTTCGACCCCGTCGGGCGTGCAGAGGGTGAGGTCGACCGTCCCGCCGGTGCTGTGCGGAGCCACCTCGGGCGGCGAGATGTACTTGCTGGCCTCCACGTGCCGGCGCGCCGAGTCCCACTCCGGGTACCTGCGGCGCAGTTCGTCCTTGTAGCTCTCGAAGTAGGTCGTCTGCAGGCTGAGCGGCCGGTACCCCTCGATGATCAGCAGCCGCAGTCCTCGGGGCAGGGTCCGCTGGGCGGCGAGCAAGCGCTGGATCGTTGCCTCACGGAGGTGCGCGTAGGCCCCGGCCTCGTCGGCCAGGCGATCGTCAACCCGAAGTTCCGCAACCTGGCGCACGTCGACCAGGGCTTCCCCGTTGTCGCCCAGCGGGATGGCCGAGATTCGCCGATCAGACAGCAGGATCATGACCGGCACCGCCCGGCGGCGCCGATGATGGCGCCGGCCACGGCTGCGGCCGCGTGGGGGCGGCCGTGTTGACGGGCGGCGTTGGCCAACTCCTGGCGTCGTTCCGGGTGGTCGAGCAGCACCATGATCTCCTCGTAGAGGCGATTGGCGGAGGCGTCGGGGCCGGCGAGCATACGGGAGGCACCGACGTCGGCGAGGTGTCGTGCGGTCCGCCGCTGTTCGTCGCCGCCGGTGGGGATGAGCGGGATGAGGACGCATGCCTTGCCCAGGGCGGTGAGTTCGGCGACGGTGCCGGCACCGCTGCGCGCGACGACGATGTCCGCGGCGCTCAGGACGTCGGGCAGCTCGCCGTGGACGTAGTCGACGACCCGGTACCTGCTGCGCAGGTGTTCCGGGAGGGCGGCAGCGACCTGCCGCATCCGGTCGAGGGAGTAGTCGCCGCACTGGTGCAGCACCTGACATTTCGGCAGGAGTCCGAAGAGGATGTCGGCGATCAGGTTGTTGACCTGGACGGCGCCCTGGGCGCCGCCGGTGACGTACACCAGCGGCAGGCGGGGGTCCAGGTGGTATGCGGCGAACGCCCGGTTGCGGTTACCCGTGAGGATCTCGGGCCGGATCGGGTTGCCGGTGACCACCGCGCGGGTCGCCGCTCCGGCGGGCAGATGGTCGATGGAGGATTCGTGGCTCAGCAGGACTCGATCGGCGAGGCGGGCGAGGATCCGGTTCGCCAGCCCGAGCGTGCGGGTCTGCTCGTGCATGACCAGCGGGCGGCGGGTCATCCAGGCGGCGATCCCGATCGGGACGGAGACGTATCCGCCGGTGGAGAAGACCACCTCGGGCCGGGTGCGCACCACGATCATGATGGCCTGGAAGATGCCGAGCGGCACGCGGAAGGCGTCGGCGACGTTGCGGCCCCACTCGTGCAGGTTCGGCGAGCGGCGCAGTTTGCCGGTGGTGATCGCCGTGAAGGGAATGCCCTCCTGCCGGGCGATTCTGGCCTCCAGCCCGTGGGTGACGCCCACCCAGCGGACGTCCGGTTCGGTGCCGGCTGCCGCTAGCCGGTCGCGGAGCGTACGGATCGTGGTCAGCGCCGGGTAGGTGTGCCCGCCCGTTCCCCCACCCGTGACGATCACGCGGAGACCACGGAGATGTTCCGCGGTGTAGACGGCCATCAGCGGGGACTCGGGCAGGGGAAGGCGGTGTCGCGTCGATGCAGTGCGCCCTGGATGAGGATGTCGAGCAGTGCCGAGTAGCCGACGCCGGCCCGCTGCCAGACCTGCGGGTACTGGGAGGCGGCGGTGAATCCGGGGAAGGTGTTGACCTCGTTGATCACCGGCTCCCGGCAGTCTCCGGTCCACCCTGTGCCGTGGTCGGCGTCCGGATCGGGGAGGAAGAAGTCGACGCGGAGCAGCCCACGGCAGCCGAGCGCGTGGAACGCCTGCACGGCCCGGTCCTGCAGTAGTCGGGTGGTGCCGGGGTCGAGCTGGGCCGGAATGTCGAAGACGGCACCGCCGTCGTACTTGGCGTCGTAGTCGAAGAAGGAGGCGGTCGCCACCCGTATCTCCAGCGGCGGCCCGGCCTCGACGCGACCGTCGGGGTGCTGAAGGACGCCGACGTCGATCTCGCGCCCGCGCACGGCGCGTTCGACGAGAACCTTCGCGTCGCTCTCGCGCGCGAGCCGCAGGGCGGCGGGCAGTTGCGCCCATTGTTCGACCTTGGAGACGCCCAGGCTGGAGCCGGCCCGGGCCGGTTTGACGAAGACGGGCAGTCCCAGTCGCTCCTGATCCCGCGATGACAGCTCCTCGTCGGGGCGCAGCGTCACCCCGGCGGCCACGCGCAGGCCGTCGGCGGCGAGGAGTTTCTTCGTGACCGGCTTGTCCATCCCCGCGGCGCTGGCGAAGACACCGTTTCCGACAAACGCGACGCCGAGCCACTCCAGCATCGACTGGACGGTGCCGTCCTCACCGTACGGGCCGTGCAGCGCCGGGAACACCACGTCCTGGTCGCCGAGGGTCCGCAGCGCCTGCGCGAACGTGGCCGGGTCGCCGTTCACCCGCCACTGGCCGTCCCGCTCGATCAGCACCTCGGTCACGTCGTACGTGTCGCGGTCGAGATGGGCCAGGATGCTTTCCGCCGAGCGCCGGGAGACGTCGTGCTCTCCGCTGCGCCCACCGAACAGCACCGCCAAACGAACAGTCATCATGGTGTCGCTTCCCCGGGTAGGTGTACGCGCGCCACTCGCGCGCCGATTCCGGTCAAGACCTCGTGCGGATTGGTGCCGGACCACTGCGCCCACTCGGCGGCGGTCGGCTCGGCCGGGTCGGGCGAGCCGGGCTCGGCGCCGGGGCCGAAGACGACCACGGGATCGCCGAGCGCCACCGGTAGATCGCCGACGTCGATGACGCACTGGTCCATGGCGATGCGGCCGACGATCGGGCATCGTCGACCAGCGAGCCAGACCCACGCGCGGCCCTCGGCGGTGCGCGACAGGCCATCGGCGTACCCGAGGGGCAGCAGAGCGAGCGTGGTCGGCCGATCGGTCACGTGGTCGGGCCCGTACGAGACGCCGGTCCCGGCGGGCACGCGTTTCAGGTTGATCACCCTTGACCGCAGGGTCATGGCGGGTCGCAGGCCGAAACGGCGGGGACCGGCCGCGCCAAAGGGGTCGATGCCATACATGGCCAGGCCGATCCGACAGAGATCGAACCGGGTCTCCGGGGCGGCAAGTGCCGCCGCCGAATTGGCCAGATGCACCACTTCAGGGTCAAGCCCCGCATCCCGGGCAATCCGCAGCGCTTCCTGGAATGTTGACAGCTGCCGCGCGATGCTCGGGCAGCCCGGCACGTCGGTGTTCGTCAAGTGGGACCACACCCCGCGTACCTGGACGCTGCCCTGCGCCTCGTGCTTGCGAGCCCAGGCGACCAGCTCGGGCCATTCGTCGCCGCTGGCACCGTTACGTGACAGACCGACGTCCGCCTTGAGCTGGACCGCGGCGGGCACACCGAGATCCGTGGCCGCGTTGGCGATCGCGCGCAGCTGGGTCAGGTTCGACACCCCGATGTCGACGTCCGCGGCGATCAGGCGGGTGAAGTCCTCGTCCGGCCGGTGCAGCCAGCTCAGCACGGGCGCGTCGATGCCCGCCGATCGCAGCGCCACCGCCTCCGTCGCCGAGGTCACGCCCAGCCATGCGGCGCCGGCCCCCAACGCAGCCCGCGCCACCGGCACCGCGCCGTGCCCGAACCCGTCGGCCTTCACCACGGCCATCAAGCCGGTACGTGCGATCGCCGCGATCGTCCGGATGTTCTCCGCGATCGCCGCGAGATCGATCATGGCCTCGGCCAGTTGGGCACTCTCGTTGAGCACACCGGTCGGCGCGCGCCGGCCGCGCGTACCCGCCGTCACCTGGCAGCCTCGGGTGCGACGGGCGGTTCACCCGGCGGTTCGGCGGCCCTGTGGCCGCCGACCGCGGCGGCCCGGCGCACCGCGAGCGTCTCCCGGATCCGCCGCCGGACCGCCCGCCGCTGTTGCTCGTCGCGGCGGCCTCGGTGTGCTGGTTCGAGGGTCATGTCCGGCTCCTGAGTGGCATGACGGCACGGTAGGCAGCCTGCTGTGAAGAACCCTTGAAGAATCCGTGGGCCAGCTGCGCGGATATCCCGCTCGCCGCTCTCCCGAGCCCGCCCACATCAGTTCTTCACGGGTTTCGGGTTTACTTGACCCCCGCGACCACCAGGCAGGATGGGGAGACATGAGCGCGCGGATCCTGGTCGCCGAGGACGACCCCAAGCAGGCGAACCTGGTACGGCTCTATCTCGAACGCGAGGGGCACAGCGTGCTGCTGGTCGGCGACGGGCGGGCCGCGCTGGACCAGTGCCGGTCCCGCCGGCCGGACCTGGTGGTCCTCGACGTGATGATGCCGGTCGTCGACGGCCTCGACGTGTGCCGGATCCTGCGCGCCGAATCGGAGATTCCGATCCTGCTGCTGACCGCCCGTACCACCGAGGACGACGTCCTGCTGGGCCTCGATCTCGGCGCCGACGACTACCTCACCAAGCCGTACAGCCCACGGGAGCTGGCCGCCCGGGTACGGGCGCTGCTGCGCCGGGCCCGGGTGGTGAGCGCCGACAACCGGGCGGTGCTGCGCGTCGGCGCGCTCGAGGTGGACGCGGGCCGGTTCGAGGTACGCGTCAGCGGCCGGCCGGTCGCCCTGACGGCCAAGGAGTTCGGCATCCTCGAGGTGCTCGCCGGCGAGCCCGGGCGCGTGTTCACCCGGGCGCAGATCATCGACCGCGCCTTCGGATTCGATCATTTCGTGCTCGAACGCACCGTCGACGCGCACGTGATGAACCTCCGCCGCAAGATCGAGGACGACGTTGCCGAGCCGCGGTACGTGCAGACCGTCTACGGCCGCGGCTACCGGCTCGCCGAACCGGAGCCGGAAGCGGCGGCGACGCCGACGCCCGAGGGGACGCCCGGAGCCAGCCGGTGAGTTTTCGGCTACGGGTGCTCTGGCTGGTCATCCTCGTCGCGGTGTGCGCGATCGCGGCGACCGCGTGGCTGACCCTGCGGCAGGCCTCGCAACAGATCAACGACTCGGCCACCACCGACCGGGCGCAACTCGACCAGGTCGTCGGCCGACTCAGGGCGTACGGCAGCCAGCACGGCACCTGGGAGGGCGTGCCCGGCCTGGTACAGGACCTGCGCGCCCAGACAGGTCAGCGGATCCACCTGGTCGCCGACACGGGCGACGTGATCGTGGACACCGACACCCAGGAGAACCGCACCGCCCGGCCGCTCGGCACGATGGTCGGGTTCGTCGACCCGCGGCCGGTGTTGAATCTGGCCGCCTTGCCAGCGGAGCCGACGGGCCGGGCGAAAGGCGTGGTCGGGGCGATCGCCACCTACCGCACGGGTGTGCTGTTCGCGGCCTGCCTGACCCGGAAATTCGTCCCTGTCGTCGCCTCACCTACCAGCACGGGAGTTCCGCGGTTCGACGCCGACCTGAGCGCGCCCGACGTGCGCGATCGCCAGGGCGTCGACGAGATCGTCCGCGGCTGTCGCTACGTCACGGCCCAGCCGGGCCGTGACCTGGCGGCCGGCGCCGACCGGGTGCAGGACTGCGCCGCCCTGACGGCGGTGGAACCACTGGATTCCTGCCTGGCCCAGGTCTTCACCAACCAGATCAGTGACGTCGCGCCGGTAACCGCCCGGGTCTACCTCGGCGCTCGTGGCGATCCGGCGTCCGCGCTGGCGGCCGGTCCGCTGCTCGCCGCGGCAGCGGGCGTTGCGACGGTCGCGATCATCGGCACCGTGCTGCTGAGCCGGCGGGTGCTGCGCCCCATCGACACGCTCACCGCGGCCGCTCAGCGGCTCGGCCGGGGCGACCTCACCGGACGGGTTCCGGTGCGGGGCAACGACGAGCTGGCGGAGTTGGCCCGGTCGTTCAACCGGATGGCCGACTCCCTGCAGCGCGGGGAGGAGCGGCAACGCCGGCTGGTCGCCGACGTCGCACATGAACTGCGCACCCCGCTGGCCAACCTGCGCGGCTATCTCGAGGCGCTCTCCGACGGCGTGATCACGCCGGACCAGGAGCTCTACGCCTCGCTGCTCGAAGAGGCGGTGCTGCAACAGCGCATCGTCGATGACCTGCAGGACCTGGCCCTGGCCGAGGCCGGCAACCTGGCGTACCACCGGGTCACGGTGGATCTGGCCGAACTCCTGGAGACCTGCGGCACCGCCCACCACGCCCGGGCGGAGTCAGCCGGGGTGTCGTTGCGCGTGACGGCCGAGCCGGTTGCGGTGCACGCCGATCCCGACCGGCTCCGCCAGGTGGTGGGCAATCTCGTCACCAACGCACTACGGGCGACCGCTGCGGGCGGCAGCGTCCGGCTGGTCGCGAGCCGCACCGAAACGCAGGCGATCGTCCGGGTCGTCGACACGGGCTCGGGAATCGCAGCGGACGCGCTGCCGCACGTGTTCGACCGGTTCTGGCGGGCCGACGCCGCACGGGGCCGCCGTACCGGGGGCAGTGGCCTCGGCCTCGCCATCGCCCGGCAGATCGTCACCGATCACCAGGGCAACATCACGGTCGCGAGTGAGGTCGGCACCGGGACGACATTCACCATCACGCTTCCCCGTGCCCACTAGGAAACGGCTCAGACGGGGGGTCAGGTCCAGCTCACCGTATCGCCGGGCCGACGGTACCAGCGACACCAGCAGCGCCCTCATCGTCGGCTACCTCGTCGCCCTCACCTGGTCGGGCGTCCGGCTCGCCGCGGATGCTCTCGCTCGCCAACCTACCAAGCGCTTGGTACCCTGTGGCGTACAGCCGGCGCTCGCTGCGGCGCGGTGGAGGTCGGCGACGGCTGGGCTCCGTTCGGGCTGACGCCGGAGCAGATCGGCGCCGAGCAGTTGGCGGCCTTCCGGGAGCTGTTCCCGGAAGCGGAGTGGTCCGGCGTCGACCGGGACGGGAAGGGGCCGCATGAACGTTCGGCGTGACCGGCACGGCCATGTCACGGTCCTCACCATCGACCGGCCGGCGGTGCGGAACTGCCTCGACCACGCCACCCTGTCAGCGTTGACCGCCGGACTGACCGAGGCGGCCACCGACCCGGAGGTACGGGCCGTCGTGCTGACCGCCACCGGCGAGCGCGCGTTCAGCGCCGGTCTGGATCTGAAGGCGGTAGCCGCAGCCGGGATGCCCGACCCGACGACCAGTCCGCTGCACCTGCTCCGCGACGGCTACCCGCTCCCGGTGATCGCCGCGGTCAACGGGGCGGCGGTCGGGGGCGGCTTCGAACTGGCCCTCGCCTGTGACCTGCGGGTCGCCGCCGAGCACGCGTACTTCGCCCTGCCGGAGGTCTCGCTCGGCATCGCCGCCACCGAGGGCGGGACGGAACTCCCGCAGCGCATCCCGCTGGCCGTGGCGCTGGAGATCGGGTTGGGCGGCGAGCCGCTCACCGCGGCACGGGCGTACGAGTTGGGTCTGGTCAACCGGGTGGTCCCGGCGGCCGAACTGCGGTCGGCGGCGCTCGCCCTGGCCGGGCGGATCGCCACGCACTCGCCGGCCGCCGTCCGCGCCACCAAGGAGCTGATGTACCGGTCTTTCTCGGCGGACCCAGCCCACCTGCGGGCCCAGAACCGGGCCGCGACCGTCGCCCTCCTCGCCGGCCCCGACGCGGCCGAGGGGATGGCGGCCTTCGCCGAGAAGCGGGCACCACGATGGGCAGCGCCGGCAGTCGGCGAGTTCGCGCGTCCAAGCCCCAGCGAGTGGTGAGGTACGTCACCGCTCACTTCCATGAAACCAATCAAGCGCTTGGTAAGCTCTCGCTGACGGGGTCCGGGTGAGACACCCGCCCACCGTACGGCCGCGGATCGGAGGAGAGGCAGCATGGCGGAGGCCTACATCGTCGAGGCGGTTCGGACGCCGGTGACCCGGCGCGGCGGCGCCCTGGCCGGGGTGCATCCCGCGGATCTGGGCGCCCACGTGATCTCCGGGCTGATGGCGCGCAGCGGGGTGGATCCCGCCGCCGTGGACGATGTCGTTTTCGGCTGCGTGGACACCCTCGGCCCGCAGGCCGGGGACATCGCCCGCACCGCGTGGCTCGCCGCCGGCCTGCCGGACCACGTGCCCGGGGTGACAGTCGACCGGCAGTGCGGTTCGTCCCAACAGGCGGTGCACTTCGCCGCCCAGGCGGTGCTCAGCGGCACCGCCGACATCATCGTCGCCGGGGGCGTGCAGAACATGAGCGCGATCCCCATCTCGGCGGCGATGACCACCGGGGCCCAGTTCGGCTTCCCGGACCCGTTCTCCGGCTCGTCCGGATGGCGCCGCCGCTACGGTGACCAGCCGGTCTCCCAGTTCCGCGCCGCGGAGATGATCGCGCAGAAGTGGGGCGCGAGCCGCCCGGAGATGGAGGCGTTCGCGCTGCGCAGCCACCAGCGCGCGCTGGCCGCGATCGCCGAGGGCCGGTTCGACCGCGAACTCCTTCCGCTCGACGCGGCCACGGCCGACACCTGCCCCCGGGCGGACACCTCACTGGAGAAGATGGCCGGCCTCCAACCGCTGGAGCCGGGCGGAAGCATCACCGCCGCGGTCGCGAGCCAGATCTGCGACGGCGCCGCGGCCCTGCTGGTGATGTCCGAGCGGGCGGTCCGGGAGCACGCAGTCACCCCACGCGCCCGGATCCACCACCTGTCCGTACGCGGCGCCGACCCGGTCTGGATGCTGACCGCCCCCATCCCGGCCACGGCCCACGCGCTGGCCCGCACCGGCCTGTCGATCGCAGACATCGACCTGTTCGAGGTCAACGAGGCGTTCGCCTCGGTGGTGCTTGCCTGGATCAAGGAGACCGGCGCCGACCCGGAACGGGTCAACGCCAACGGCGGGGCGATCGCCCTGGGGCACCCGCTCGGGGCCACCGGAGTGCGGTTGATGACCACCCTGCTGCACGAGCTCGAGCGCACCGGTGGCCGGTACGGCCTGCAGGCGATGTGCGAGGGCGGCGGACAGGCCAACGTCACGATCATCGAGAGGCTCTGATGGATCCGGACCTGACCGGCAAGGCGGTGATCGTCACCGGGGGCACCCGCGGCATCGGCGCGGAGATCGCCCGCCGGTACCTTGAGGCCGGCGCGCAGGTGCTGGTCTGCGGCCGTACCGTCGTCGACGAGTTGCCGGCCGGCGGCGGGCACGGCGCGGAGTTCCTCCAGGCCGACGTCCGGCAGCCCGAGCAGGCCGCGGCGGTGATCGACGCCACGGTCGAGCGGTTCGGCCGGCTCGACATCCTGGTCAACAATGCCGGCGGCTCGCCCATGGCCGACGCCGCCACCGTCTCCCCCCGGTTCATCAGCTCGATCGTCTCGCTGAACCTGTTGGCCCCGTTCTTCCTCGCGCAGCCCGCCAACGTGGTCATGCAGCGGCAATCCGAGGGCGGGCTGATCCTCAACATCGGCAGCGTCGCCGGGCGCGACCCGGCGCCGGGCACCGCGGCCTACTCCGCGGCGAAGGCCGGGCTGACCACCCTGACCCGGGCCCTGGCGCTGGAGTTCGGCCCCAGGGTGCGGGTCAATCAGGTCACCGTCGGCCTGGTGCGCACCGAGCTGGCGCACCTGCACTACGGCGACGAGGAAGGGGTGCGGGCGGTCTCGGCGACGATTCCCCTGGGACGGATGGCGACACCGGCCGACGTCGCCGCCGCCTGCCTGCTGCTCAGCTCACCGCTCGCCGGTTACGTGAACGGCACGGAGCTGCTGGTCGACGGCGGTGGCGAGATTCCGGCCCGGATCCTCGCCGCACGGCCCGGCGACAGTTAGTCCCGGTGTTCCGCGCGCTGCGGCATCCATCGTTCCGCCTGCTGTGGACGGTGGTCCTCCTCGGGCAGCTCGGGTACTGGATCTCGTCGGTGGCGTTCCAGTGGGAAGTGGCCCACCGTACCGGGAACGATCCGCTGGCCCTTGGCCTGCTGTACTTCTGCAGCCTCGCGCCGTACCTGCTCCTGTCGCTGCCCGCGGGCATGCTGGCGGACAGCATGGACCGGCGCAGTCTGATGGTCTCCGTGCAGGCGGCCGCGGCGCTGCTCGCGGTGGCCGCCACGCTGCTCGCCACGCTGGCGGTCATGTCGACGCCGACCGTGATGGTGCTGAGCTTCCTGGCCGGCTGTGTCATCACGATCGTCTCCCCGGCCAGCCAGGCCCTGATCGCCGCGATGGTGCCGGAGGAGGATCTGACCAGCGCGGTGCCGCTCCAGGCCGCCGGGCTGAACCTGGCCCGGATCACCGGCCCCGCGCTGGTCGGTCCGGTGCTGCTGATCGGCGGCGCGGCCAGCGCCTTCGGCGTCTACGCGATGCTGTCGGTGGGCGCCGCCGCGCTGGCCGGCCGGCTCGTCGCGGGGGTGCCTGCGGCGCGGCCGGCGCGGGCGGCACCGGTCGGGACGGCACGCCACGGGCTCGCGGCCGCCATCCACCACGTGCGAGATCGGCACCCGGCCCTGCCGGCGCTGGGCATCGTCGCGGCGACCTCTGTCTTCGGCTCGTCCTATCTGGCGCAGCTGCCGCTGATCGCGGCCCGGGTCGGCGGCGACAGCGAGTCCACCTTTCCGGCCCTGGTGACCCTTGGCGGCATCGGCTCGCTCATCGGGGTGCTCTCCGTGGCCTGGCGTGGCCGGGGGTTGAGCCCGATCCCAGCGGCGGTCCAGCTCGTGGTGCTCGGAGTGGTGATGGCGCTGCTCGGGGTCGTGGCATCGTTCCCGCTGCTCACCGTGCTGATCATTCTCGGCGGCGGGCTCACCTTGTCGATCATGACATCGATCAACTCGATCCTGCAGCATCTGGTGGACGACGCGCAGCGCGGGCGGGTGATGAGCCTGTACTTCATCTGCTGGGGTGGGCTGCTCCCCCTCGGCGGCCTGGGTCTCGGCGGCCTCGTCCGGTGGGTCGGCGACGGCTGGGCCTTCTCCGGCTTCGGAGTCCTGGCGAGCCTCGCCGGCCTTGCCCTCGCGCTGGGGGCACGCCGCACCAGGCCTTGACGGGTACCGGCAGCCGGACCTACCGTCCAAGCAAGCGCTTGATAGAATCACCGAGGAGGCCCGATGAGCGTGCCGCAGTTCGGCTTCACCCCTGGCGACGTCGTGCTGGTCACCGGCGCCGGCAGCGGCATCGGCCAGGCGGTCGCGACCAGGGCCGCCGAGATGGGACTGGCCGTCGCCGCCGTGGACCTGAACCCGGCCGGCGCGGCGGCCACGGCGGCGTGGATCGAACGGTCCGGCGGTCGAGCCGCGGCCATCACGGCCGACGTCAGCGACCCTGCCGCCGTGGCGGCGGCGGTGGCCCGCGCGCGGGAGCTCGGGGCGGTCCGCTACCTGGTGAACAACGCCGGCCCGTCCTCCGCCGTGGACCTGGCGTTCGACGAGGCGCTGCGGATCGCGGTGGGCAGTGTCCGGCGGGTCACCGACACCTGGCTGGCGGGCGGGGCGCTTCCGGGCGCAGCGCTGGTCAACATCGCCTCCGTCGCCGGCAACCTGGTCGGCACCGCCTCCGACTGGTACTGCGCGGCGAAGGCGGCGATCACCGGCTACACCCGCCACCTCGCGGCGTACCGCGGCGACGAGGTGCGCAGCAACGCGGTCGCGCCCGGGATGACGGACACTCCCCGCCTCGCCGGCTTCGTCGAAAGCGAGGTCGGGCAACGGGTCCTGGGCCGGATACCGCTGCACCGGATGGCCACGCCGGACGACATCGCGTACGCGGTGCTGTTCCTGCTCTCCCCGCTGGCCGGCTACATCAACGGGGTCTTCCTGCCGGTCGACGGTGGCTGGACCGTCACCCAGTAGCCGCGGCGGCGGACGGAAGAGGAGGCGCGAATGTCGGGAACGCGGGCCGCCGAACTGGCCGACCGACAGCACATCCATGAGGTCGTCCTGCGCTACTGCCGCGGCATCGACCGGCTCGACCTCGATCTGGTGAGGTCGGCGTACCACCCCGACGGGGTCGACCACCACACCGGCTTCGACGGGCCGGTCGACGAGTTCCTGGCCTGGGTGGAGCCGCTGCTGCGCCGGCTCACCGGCACCACGCACATCGTCGGCAACCACCTGGTGGAACTGCACGGCGACCGGGCCGTGGCCGAGACGTACGGGACCGCCGTGCACTGGGGGGAACCGGCTGACGACCCGAG
>NZ_JAPDPH010000163.1 GCF_026013475.1 Micromonospora yasonensis
GACGCGCGGACGGTCAGGTCACGGGGTCGCCGAGGTCACGTACACCGTGGCGTACGAGTTGTCCTTGGCGGCCTGCTTGATGGTGATGGTGACGCCGTACGCGACGCCCGCGTCACCGGGGTTGCCGGTGCCGAGCACGATCGCCCCGCCACCGAGGGTCGCCCCGTAGAACGCCGGCGCCGGCGTCCCGTCGGGGTTGGTGACCCGGGTCGTGTAGGCCGCGCCGCCCCGCGACGGGATGACGACCGAGGCGTCGTTGTCCCGGGCGTACGCGGAGCCGTTGCGGATCTCGATGCCCGGGTACCAGCCCTTGGCGTCGCTGAACGCCGGGACCGGGGCCTGGGCGCCGAAGTTGGTGCAGTACTCGCTGTACGGCTCGTTCGCCGCCTCCAGGCACTCCTTGAAGGGGTACGTCGAGTTCAGCGAGAAGGCGGCGTTGGACGACTGCGGACGGCTGGGCAGGTTGTCCAGCACCGACGGGTCCTTGGCTGCCGCCTCGCCCTGCCGGCGCAGCGGGTCGTTGTGCGAGTCGACGATCAGCAGACCGCCCTTGGCGCCGTAGCTGGGAAGCGCGGTCATCTGCGCGGTGACGTGGTTGACGTCGCCGAGCATCGTGTCCCGGTACCAGACCAGCATGCCCGGCGCGTTGTAGGAGACCCGGTCGACCTTCCACGCCTCGCGCGAGTAGACCGTGTCGTAGGTGTACTTCAGACCGGCGTCGAAGCCGTCGAAGTTGCGCCACTCGGCCAGGTAGTAGTGCGCCTTGACCTGGGTGCCGGCGTCGGTGTGCCAGCCCGCGCCCGTGGTGTCGGTGAAGGTGCCACCGGTGAGGGTCCAGCCGTTGGTGCCGTTCTCGACGTCGTCGCTCCAGGTGGTGGCCCCGCCGCCGGTGACCGAGAGGTCGTCGGCGAACCAGCCGCGCTCCACGAACGCCGCGTCCGTGGCGTAGCGCAGCCGCACCTGCACCGTCTGCCCGGCGTACGCCGACAGGTCGACGTAGTCGTGCCGCCAGCCGTGCGTGTCACCGCTCAGGCCGTACTTCTTGCCGCCGTAGTCGGCCATCCGCCCGTTCGGGTCGCCGTAGCCGTCGTCGGTCGACACCAGCTTGCCGGAGGCGTCGTAGACCTTCTGCTCGGTCCAGGTGGCGCCGCCGTCGGTGGAGACCTCGACGAAGCCGAAGTCCCAGTCGGCCTCGATGATGTAGTTGTTCCACATCCAGAACTTCGCGTCCGCGGCGTTCGGGACGCTCACCTGCCGGCTCAGCTTGACGTCCGCCCAGTCCTGGTCGGCGCCGGAGTACCACATGTTGGCCCCGCTGTGCGGCTGGGCCAGCGTGATCACCTTGTTCGGCAGGTTGATCTTGATGCCGTCCTTGGTGCCGACCGGCGTGCGCGAGGTCTGGCCGAGCTGCACCGTGCGCGCGTCGTCGCCCGGGTTGATGTTCAGCGGGTCGGCCCAGCCGAGCACCCACTTGTCCCAGAGGCCCATGTGGGTGGGCAGGGCCTGGAAGATCTCGCCGGAGTGCGAGCCCGAGGCCATCAGGTCCCAGAAGTCGACGTCCGAGTCGGCGTTGCCCGAGGTGTCGTAGAGGTCCGGCAGACCGAGGTCGTGCCCGAACTCGTGGGAGAACACACCGACGCCGGCGTCCTCCGGCTGCACGATGTAGTTCGACACCCGCAGCTTGGTGCCGGGGATGGTGTAGCCACCGGCCACCGCCGAGGAGTGCGCCCAGACGGCGTAGACGCCCTGGTCGCCGCCGCCGGACGACTTGCCCTTGCCAGCGTGGACCAGCACCAGGTGGTCGATGACGCCGTCCGGCTCGTTGTAGTTCCCGTCCCCGTCCCGGTCGCCCTGGTCCTCAAGGTCGTAGTCGGCCCAGGGGAAGTTCGGGTCCATCTTGGCCAGCGTGTCGATCGCGTCGGTGGCGAGCCGCGCGGCACCCAGCGGGTTGTCCGGGTGGCCGTTCATCGACTGCTGCCGCCCGGCGACCCAGTTGCCGTTCGCGTCGCGGGTGCAGCGGGACGCCGCGTACCAGGCCTCCGAGTGCGGCACGGTGATCCACGGGCTGGCCTGCCCGTCGACCGTGTACGCGCCCTTGGACATCTCCAGGTACATGTTGTGCATGGTGCGCCCGGAGATGTCGACGCCCGGCTTGCCGTCCGGCCCGGTCAGGTCCTTGCGTACCCGCTCGGTGATGCCCTGCTTGGTGTAGAGCATGTTGTCGTAGTGCTGCGGCGAGAAGTCCCGCACCCACATCGAGTTGTTGTCCGCGTGGGGCAGGGTCGCCGGGTCGGCGATGTTGTTGTGCTTCGGGCCGTTCTGGACGGTGCCGGGGACGCAGGTCCGGTCGTCGAAGACCGTCTTCGGCACCATGACGTTGGTGAAGTCGTCGTTGGCCTGGTCGTTGAACTCCACCAGCAGGGTGAGCAGCTTGGCGGTCTGGGTGCCGTTGGCCTGCTTGATCTGGCGCGGGCTCTGGCCGGTCTTGATCGCCTTGGCCTCGAGCTTGGCCAACTCCCGCGCGGTCACCGGGTTGCCCCCGGCGAACTTGCGGTCGTAGGCCCGGGCCTCGTCGACGGCCGAGGTGAAGACCCCGTCCTTGCCCTTGACCTCCTTGCCGGCGGTGTCCGGCTGGACCTCCGGTTCGGCGTAGTTGATGTAGAACTCGTCCGCCCCGATCGTCCGGGCCGAGCCGGACTCCTGGGCGGCCGCGCTGCCGGTCACGGTCAGTGACGCGGCGGCGAGGGCGATGGCGGGCAGCGCGACGAGTAGTCGTCGGCGCGACCCGGATTGCGGAAATGTGTGCATGCCGCTCCGTTCGTGGGGCATGGGAGGAGAGGACCGGGCGGTCGCAGCGACACCTGTCGACCTTGCCCGGTGCGGCTGAACCTAGAGGAACCTGTGCTGTCACTGGGAGGGGTGACAGCGTCCCTCTGCCCGTTCGGCCTGCTGGGCCTCCACCGAACCTCCGATGAGCCCCGCGAAACGACGGTGGGTGACGGCCCGTCCGGACCGTCACCCACCTGATTCGGTACGCCTGCGTCAGTCCTCGTCGGACTTTCCGCCACCCATGCCCGAGGAGATCAGATCCATCACCGAGGAGTCCTGGAGCGTGGTCACGTCACCGAGCGAGCGGTGCTCCGCGACGTCCCGCAGCAGCCGGCGCATGATCTTGCCGGAGCGGGTCTTCGGCAGCTCGGGCACCAGCATGATCTGCCGCGGCTTGGCGATCGGGCCGAGCGTCTTCGCCACGTGGTTGCGCAGCTCCGCGATGAGCTGCTCGCCCGCCTCGCCCGAGATCTCCGCGCTGCCCCGCGGGATGGCGAACGCGACGATCGCCTGGCCGGTGGTCGGGTCGGTCGCGCCCACCACCGCCGCCTCGGCCACCGACGGGTGGCTGACCAGCGCCGACTCCACCTCGGTGGTGGAGATGTTGTGCCCGGACACCAGCATCACGTCGTCGACCCGGCCGAGCAGCCAGATGTGCCCGTCGTCGTCCTTCTTGGCCCCGTCACCGGCGAAGTAGACCCATTCGCCGCCACCACCGCCACCGGCACCCGCGCCGAACCGCGACCAGTACGTCTCGATGAACCGGTTGTCGTCGCCCCAGATGGTCCGCAGCATCGACGGCCAGGGCTCCGTGAGCACCAGGTAGCCGCCGCCACCGTTCGGCACCGACTGGCCCTGGTCGTCCACCACGTCGGCGACGATGCCGGGCAGCGCGGTCATCGCCGAGCCCGGCTTGGCCTCGGTGACGCCCGGCAGGGGCGAGATCATGATCGCGCCGGTTTCGGTCTGCCACCAGGTGTCGACGACCGGCAGCTCGCCCCGGCCGACGTGCTGGCGGTACCAGATCCACGCCTCCGGGTTGATCGGCTCGCCCACGCTGCCGAGCAGCCGCAGCGAGGAGAGGTCGAACCCGGCCGGGATGTCCTCGCCCCACTTCATCATGGTGCGGATCAGGGTGGGCGCGGTGTACAGGATGGTGACCTTGTACTTGTCGACGATCTCCCAGAACCGGCCCTTGTGCGGGGTGTCCGGGGTGCCCTCGTACATGACCTGGGTGGCGCCGTTGGAGAGCGGGCCGTACACGATGTAGGAGTGCCCGGTGACCCAGCCGATGTCGGCGGTGCACCAGTAGACGTCGGTATCCGGCTTCAGGTCGAAGACCGCGTGCGTGGTGTACGACGTCTGGGTCAGGTAGCCGCCGGTGGTGTGCAGGATGCCCTTCGGCCGGGCGGTGGTGCCGCTGGTGTAGAGGATGAAGAGCGGGTGCTCGGCGTCGAACGGCTGCGCGGCGTGCTCCGCCGAGGCCGTCTCCACCGTCTCGTGCCACCAGTGGTCCTTCGCCGACCAGGCGACCTCCTCGCCGGTCCGGCGGACCACCAGCACGTGCTCCACCGACGGGCACTTCGCCACCGCCTCGTCGACGGTCGGCTTGAGCGCCGAGGGCTTGCCCCGGCGGAAACCGCCGTCAGCGGTGATCACCACCTTGGCGGTGGCGTCCTGGATCCGGTTGGTCAGCGCGTCGGCGGAGAAGCCCCCGAAGACCACGCTGTGCGTGGCGCCAATCCGGGCGCAGGCCAGCATCGCCACCGCCGCCTCGGGGATCATCGGCAGATAGATGGCCACCCGGTCGCCGGCGGTCACGCCCAGTTCGGTCAGCGCGTTCGCCGCCTGGCAGGTGAGCTTGTGCAGGTCGGCGTAGGTGAGGGTGCGGGTGTCACCCGGCTCGCCCTCCCAGTGGATCGCCACGTTGTCGCCCCGGCCCGCCTCCACGTGCCGGTCCAGGCAGTTGTACGCCACATTGAGCTGCCCGCCCACGAACCACTTCGCGAACGGCGCGTTCGACCAGTCGAGCACCTGGTCCCACTGCCGGGACCAGGACAGCCGCCCGGCCTGGCGCTCCCAGAAGGCCAGCCGGTCCCCCGCCGCCTCGGCGTACGCGTCCGCGGTCACGTTGGCGTTCGCGGCGAGCTCGGCCGGCGGCGGGAACTGGCGCGTCTCGTTCAGCAAGTTGGCCAATGCCTCGCTCATGCGGTGACTCCTTCTGCGTGACCAGCGTCTCCTACCCGGGTGAGGTTAGTCGGGCCGTACCGCCGCCGCGAGCGCCCTGGGACCGGCCGCGCGCCCAGCGGCCCCCGGCACGCGCCGGGTGGCGAGCCCGCGTGCCGGGGCGGCGGCGGCGAATTGCGGCAGTCCAATGGATCCCCGGGCGCTGGAGGGCCGGATCGCCGCAGCTTGTGTCGATCACGGTGGCCGGGGTCGCCTTCCCGGCGGGCGGCGCCCGGCCGGGGTGGCGGGGTGGATAGCGTGGCAAGGTGACCACCGACCCGCTCGCCCCGCTGCTCGCGCTCGCCGACATCGCGCCCGCCGTCGAGCGAGCCCGCGAGCGGGTCGACCAGGCCCACCGGCACCGCGCGCTGCGCCGACACGGCGGGCAGGTGGCCGCCGAGGTCAGCCTCCGCTCGGCGGTGGCCAGCGCCGCCCTCGAGGGCCGCCCGCACGACCGTGAGGAGGTACGCGCCGGCACGGTCACCGACCCGGTGCTCCAGGGGGCGCTGCGGGTGGCCGGGGCGCTGCCCGGGCTGAGCGAACTCTGGCCGAAGGCCCCCCGGCAGGCGCTCGCCCGGCTGCACGTGCTCGCCGCCCGGGACGTCGTCGCCGAGGCGGAGCTGGGCCGGCCGGTGGCCGACCCGGTGGTCGCGGCCCGCCTCGACGGGCTGGCCGGGCTGGTCGCCGGCGGGACGAAGGTACCCCCGCTGGTGCTGGCCGCGGTGGTGCACGGCGAGCTGCTGAACCTGCGCCCGTTCGCCGGCCCGTCCGGGGTGGTGGCCCGGGCTGCCGCCCGGCTGGTGCTGATCTCGACCGGTTTCGACCCGCGCGGGCTGGTCGCGGTGGACGTGGGCCACCGGGAACGGGAACCGGAGTACGTCGGCGCGGCCGGCGCCTTCGCCACCGGCACGCCGGACGGGCTGCGCTCGTGGCTGCGCCACTACATGTCGGCGGTCGAGCTGGGCGCGGACCAGATCACCCTAATCGGCGACGAGGTCCTCGCCGCCTCCTGACGCCGCCCAGCTGGGCTCGCAAGTTCGGGGAAGTTGCTGCCTCAGGAGGGCGGGCGGCGGCAGTTTCCCTGAAAGTGCTGCCTCAACGCGGTCGAGTGCGCGTCCCGGGGTGCCCCGGAGGCAGGGCCGGTCAGGTGGTGGGGGTGGCGGCGCGGGTACGGCGGTGCCGGCCGTACCAGGCGATGCCGATGGCGACGCCGACGCCGACCCCGAGGGCCGCGGCGGCGACCGGTACGGCGGGGCGCTCCCGCAGCCGTCGGCCCAGCGGGACCGGGTGCCGGAACTCCAGCACCGGCCAGGAGTTCTCGACCGCCAGCTTGCGCAGTGCCCGGTCCGGGTTGACTGCGGTCGGGTGGCCCACACACTCCAGCAGCGGCCGGTCGCTGTACGAGTCGGAGTAGGCGTACGAGTCGGCCAGGTCGTACCCCCGGGCGGTGGCCAGCTCGCCGACGGCGTCGACCTTGCTCGGGCCGGCCGCGTAGAACTCCACCTCGCCGCTGTAGCGGCCCTCCTCGACGGCCATCCGGGTGGCGATCACGTCGGTCACCCCGAGCAGCTCGCCGATCGGCCGGACCATCTCCTCGCCGGAGGCGGAGACGAGCACGACGTCCCGGCCGGCCGCCTGGTGCTCCTCGATGAGGGCGGCGGCCTCCGCGTACACGTAGGGGTTGATCAGCTCGTGCAGCGTCTCCGCGACGATCTGGCGGACCTGTTCCACCTGCCAGCCCTTGCAGAGCGCGGCCAGGTAGTCCCGGGTCCGGGCCATGGTCTGCTCGTCGGTGCCGCCCAGCCGGAACATCAGCTGCGCGTACGCCGACTTGACCACGTCACGCCGGGTGATCAGCCCGTCCCGGTAGAACGGCCGACCGAACGCCAGAGCGCTCGACTTGGCGATGACGGTCTTGTCGAGATCGAAGAAAGCGGCGCTTCGGCCCACGGCGCGAAAGTGTAGCCGGACGGCGGCCTGCCGGCGGGGGCCCGGGGCACCCCGTAGGGGTGGCCGTGACTGCCGCGTTCTGCATAGAGTGACGGTGGTCACACTCTGCGAACACAATTTAGCAATGGGTGGAGCGAGCACCACTCGACGTATACGGGTCCGCTGCGGCATGCTTGTGCGCGACGAGAGTTCACCTCTCGTCGACCGCGAGGCCCTCGGCGGTTGCACCCCCCGTGACCGCTGAGTGGGTTCGGCTCGACCCCCCCGGAGCCGAACCTCCGACGACCCCCGTCTCCCCCCGACGGGGGTCGTCCCCTTGTAGGGAGCGCTCCAACCACGCCGCTCCGTTCCCCTGGCCACGGTTATGCGGACCTGTTCCGGGTCGTCGCGCTGCGGGCCGACTGCGATGCCCTGCCCGTGCCTGGACGATCTCCGCCGTCGATGGCTTCGGTCCCGCCGGTTTGTCCAGTCCGGCGACCGGGTGGCCCGCATCGACCAACGATTTGCCGTAATCGTGCCTCCATAGCAGATCCACTCAACTGTCGGCGGCCATCCACAGCCGCCCGCGCTGTCCACAGGCCGGTGTCACCCGGCGGCGTGCGGCATCTTGCCCCGCCAGGCTTCCCGCAGCATCCCGAGCTCGACCGCTGGAGGCCGCCATGCCGCCCCGTACCCCGCTTCCGCCGCGCCGTCGGCTGCCCCTGCTCGTCACCGCCGACGGTGACCTCCTCGACGAGCTGCTCCGGCTCGCCGCCGCGGGTGGCACCGAGGTCGAGCTGGCCGCCGATCCCGCGGCCGCCCGGGCCCGCTGGGCGCCGGCCCCGCTGGTGCTGGTCGGCGCCGACCAGGCGCAGGCCTGCCTGCGGGCCCGGTTGCCACGGCGGCCCCGCACGGTGCTGGTCGGCCGTTCCGGCCGCCTCGACCCGGGTACGGAGATCGCCGAGCTGATCGGCGCCGAGCACGTGGCGACCCTCCCGGCCGCCGAGCCGTGGCTGGTCGACCGGTTCGCCGAGTGCACGGCCGGCCCGTCCCGTGCCGGCACCGCGCGGGTGGTGGCAGTGCTCGGCGGGCGTGGCGGCGCGGGCGCCAGCGTCCTGGCCGGCGGTCTCGCCGTCACCGCGGCCCGGGCCGGCCGGCGCACGCTGCTGGTGGACGGCGACCCGCTCGGCGGCGGGCTCGACCTCGTGCTCGGCTGGGAGCAACTGGAGGGCCTGCGCTGGCCCGGGCTGGCCGACACCGACGGGCGGGTCGACCCGCCGTCGCTCGTCCGTGCCCTACCCAGCCGAGGTGATCTCGTCGTGCTCTCCTGGGACCGGGGCGACCTGCTGCCCGTGCCGGCCGAGGCGATGGCCGCCACCATCGACGCCGGCCGCCGCGGCCGGGACCTCGTGGTGCTCGACCTGCCCCGGCACCTGGACGACGCGGCCGTCGTCGCCCTGCAGTCGGCGGACCGGGCCCTGGTGGTCGTACCGGCGGAGTTGCGGGCCACCGCCGCTGCGGCCCGGGTGGTCGCCGAGGCCGCGCCGCACTGCGCCGACCTGGCCGTCATCGTGCGCGGCCCGGCCCCCGGCCGGCTCAAGGCCACCGAGGTGGCCCGGGCGCTAGGCCTGCCGCTCGCCGGTACGCTGCGGCCCGAGCCGGGGCTCTGCCGGGGGTTGGAACGCGGGGAGGCGCCCGCCGCCGGCGGCAAGGGCCCGCTCGCGGCGCTCTGCCAGCGGCTCCTCGACGAGTTGACCGGCGAGCCGACGACGGGTGCGGCATGACCGGCCCGACCGACTCCGGAGAACTGGCCGTCCGGGTCCGGCAGCGGTTCGCCGCCGAGGCCACCCCGGTGACGCCCGCCGCCATCGTTTCCGCCGTACGAGCCGAGTCCGGCGCCGCCGTGCTCGGCGACACCGCCCTGCTGCGGATCGCCGACCGGGTGCACGACGACCTCGTCGGCGCCGGCCCGCTGGCGCCCTTGCTGGCCGACCCGGAGGTCACCGACGTCCTGGTCAACGGGGTCCGGGTGTGGGTCGACCGTGGGCAGGGGCTGCGCCAGGTGGCCGTTCCCCTCGGCACCGTCGACGACGTACGCCGGCTGGCGCAGCGGCTCATCGCGTCCGCCGGGCGGCGGCTCGACGACGGCTCCCCGTGCGCCGACGCCCGGCTGCCCGACGGCACCCGGCTGCACGCCGTGCTGCCACCCGTGGCGACCGACGGGCCGTACCTGTCGCTGCGCACCTTCCGGCAGCGCCCGTTCACCCTCGACGAGTTGGTCCGCCAGGGCACCGTGCCACGGCCGCTGGCTCCGGTGCTCGCCGCCGTCGTGGCGGCCCGGCTGGCGTACCTGGTCACCGGGGGCACCGGCTCCGGCAAGACCACCCTGCTCAACACGCTGCTCGGGCTGGTGCCCGGCACCGAACGGATAGTGCTCGTCGAGGACGCCGCCGAGCTGCGTCCCGTCCATCCGCACGTGATCGGGCTCCAGGCGCGTACGTCGAACGTGGAGGGTGCCGGGGCAATCGGGTTGAGCGACCTGGTCCGGCAGGCACTGCGGATGCGCCCCGACCGGCTGGTGGTGGGCGAGTGCCGGGGCGCGGAGGTGGTCGATCTGCTCGCCGCGTTGAACACCGGTCACGACGGCGGCGCCGGGACGTTGCACGCCAACGCCCCGGCGGACGTACCGGCTCGACTGGAGGCGCTCGGGCTGCTCGGGGGCCTGCCCCGGGCGGCCCTGCACGCTCAGGTCACCGCGGCGCTCCAGGTGCTGCTCCAGGTGCGCCGGACCGCCCAGGGGCGGGTGCTGGAGTCGATCGGCCTACTCCTTCCCGAGGGGCCCGACCGGCTGGCCACGGTGGTCCCCGCCTGGGTACGCGGACGCGGGCTGGGCCTCGCCGCCCGGCGACTCGGTGCGCTGCTGGACGAGCGTGGAGTGGTCGTGCCGCCGATTCTCTGCGCGGCCTGGCCCGGGTCGGCGGGTCCCGCGTGACCGGGCTGGTGACCGTGCTGCTGCTCGGCGCCGCGCTGGTGGTGGCCTGGCCGGTACGCGCGGTGCGGGCCCGTCGGCGTGCCGTCCTCGGCACCACCTCTCGACCCGGCCCGGATCCGGCCGTGCCACGCCCGTCGGCCGGACGTCGGGTGTCGCCTCATGGCCGGCGCGGCGGGCAGCCCACGCTGGACCGCCCGCTGCCGGCGCGACCGCCGAATCGACGGGACTCCGCCCATCCGGCTGCCGCCCACCGCCTGGAGGTGGCGGCGGGTCCGTACCTGGCCGCCGGGTCGCTGCGCTCGCTCCCAGGCGTCCCGGCTCCGGCCGGTCCCTGGCGGGACGGGGCGATGCCGATGTCACCGCTCGACGACCGCGCCGGTGATGGGACGCCGTCGCCGGCGCGGGTGAGCGCCACCGGAGCAGCCAGGACCTTGTCGGCCAGCGGTCCGGCCGACGCCGCTGCCGGCACGTTTCCGGTGACCGACCTGCCGTCCGGCAGCGGTTCCGTCGACCGGCGCGCCTGGGGACGGGTGATGGCTCTCGCGCCTCGGCACACCGGGCTGGCGGCGATACTGCTGGGCGGTGGAGCCGGGGTCGTCCTGGGTGGGCCGGTGGCTGCCCTTGTGCTTGCCGCCTACGCGGCGCTCGGCGCCCGGGCGGTCCGCCGCCGGCACGTCGGCCGGGCGGCCGACCAGGCCCGCCGTCGGGAACTGGACCAGCTCTGCACCCTCGCCGCCGACCTGCGGGCCGGGCTCCCGGTCACGCTCGCGCTTGTCGACGGTCCGGACCGGGTGGCCCGGCTGGCCCGGGCCGCCGTACGGCTGGCCGATCGAACCGGCGCGCCCTTGGCCGAGCTGCTCGAACGGGTCGAGGCGGACGCCCGGGCGACCGATCGGGGTTTCGCCGCGGCCGGCGCCCAGGCGGCCGGTGCCCGGGCCACCGCCTGGCTCCTCGCCGCACTCCCGCTCGGCGGCATCGGGCTGGGCTACGCCATCGGCGTCGACCCGGTCACCGTGCTGCTGCACACGCCGGTCGGCGGCGGCAGCGCGCTCGCCGCTGTCGCGTTGCAGATCGGTGGGCTGCTCTGGGCAGAGCGGCTCGGTGCGACGCCGGGGCGGACGGACTGATGGCCCGGCAACTGGTGGCGGTGGCCTGCCTGGCGTTGGCGGCCCTGCTGGTCGTCGCCGGTGGCTCGGTGGGCCGGCCCGTCCGGCGGCTGCGCCGGCTGGCCCGACCGCCATTGGCGGAAGACATCCGGCCGGCGTGGTGGCCGGACCGGATCCGGCTCGGTTCGGGTCTGGCCGGGGTGGCTGCCCTCGTACTGGTGGGAGGCTGGGTCGGCCTGTTCGCGGCGGTGCTGACCGGCGTGACCGCGGACCTCCTGTTGCGGCGTATCGAACCACCCGCCGTCCGGCAGCGGCGGCTGCGCGAGGCCGGCGACCTGCCACTCGCCGCCGATCTGCTGGCGGCCGCACTCCGCGCCGGCGCGCCGGTGGACCGCTCGGTGCTGGCGGTCGCCGAGGCGCTCGGTGGGCCGCTGGCCGAGCGGCTCGGTCGGGTGGGCCGGACGCTGGAGCTCGGCGGTACGGCCGCCGAAGCCTGGACGCACCTGCATCCGGTGTCCGGTGCGGAGCGCCTCGCGGGGGCTGCGATCCGCTCCTCCGACAGCGGCGCCGCCCTGGCGGGCGCGCTCACCCGTCTCGCCGACGACCTGCGCGCCGATCGGGCGACCGCCGCCGAGGCGGCGGCCCGGCGGGCCGGCGTCCTCATCGTGCTGCCCCTCGGGCTGTGTTTCCTGCCCGCCTTCATTCTCGCCGGTCTGGTGCCGGTGATCGTCGCCGTCCTCGGCGATGTGCTGTGATCCCCTCACGACAGGAGTACGACATGCGCAAACTCCTCGCCCGCCTGCGCGGAGACGCCGGGATGAACACCGCCGAGTACGCCGTCGGCACCCTCGCCGCGGTGGCCTTCGCCGGCATCCTGCTGAAGGTGCTCACGTCCGGCAACGTGCAGTCCGCCCTCACCGCCGTCATCGACCGGGCGCTGAAGTGACCGGGCGCCGGCGGGCCGGCCGCCGTCGGGCGGGTCTCCTGCCGTGGCGGAGTTCCGGCACCGGGCACCACAGACGGTGGGGTGACCGGGAGCGTGGCTCCTTCACCGCCGAGCTGGCGGCCGGCCTGCCGGCGCTCGTACTGCTGCTCGTCGCCGGTCTCACCGCGGTCACCGCGGTGACCACCCGAGCGGGTTGCCTCGACGCGGCCCGGGAGGCGGCGCTCGCCGCCTCCCGGGGAGAATCGGGGTCCGTCGCCGGCGCCCGGCACGCCCCGCCCGGCGCCGACATCTCGGTCACCGTCTCCGGCGACCGGGTCACCGCGACGGTCCGGGCCCCGGTTCGCACGTTCGGCGCGCGGCTGCCCCGGATCACCGTCTCCGCCACCGCGGTGGCCGCCGTCGAACCCGGTACACCCGGACCTCGCCCGTGAGCCCGGACGCCGGTCGAACCGGGTACACCGCGACCTCGCCCGTGAGCCCGGGCGCCGCCTCCGGCCCGGCCGCGCATGCCGGGACCACCACCGGAACCGGGCGCTGGAGTGTCCTCGGGCGGGGGCGCTGGCGCGCAGCCCGCGCGCCGGGGCGACGCGCGGCGGACCGGGGCGGGGCGACGGTCTGTCTGCTCGCCGTCGGCCTGGTCTACGTGGTGGTGGGCTGCTTCGGCGCGGCGCTCGGCGCGGCCCGCGTGGCGCGGCAGCAGGCCCGCGCCGCCGCCGACTTCGGCGCGCTGGCGGGAGCCGGCCGGGCGCTCGACGGCGACGCGGTGGCGTGCCGGCGGGCCGGCGAGTTCGCCGGGGCCAACGACGCCCGGCTGGTGGCCTGCCGGCTCGACGGACTCGACGTCCTGGTCACGGCGCAGGTGACGATCTCGCCCATGCCGTGGCTGACCCGTACCGCCACGGCGACCTCCCGGGCCGGCCCGGTGCGCGGTTGAGCCGTCGGTCCCGGGCACAGGTGCGCACCGAAGCGCGCGGTACGGAGCCATCGCCGGGCGGAAAGCCGGGGCCGGACGGTCCGCTGCACGGTCCGTCCGGCCCCTACTGCGCCCGGCATTCCTGCGTGGTCCGGCCCTCCGCCGGCCGCACCGCTGGCGGTCAGCGGCTCTGGAGGGCGTCCAGGCCGACCGCCATGGCGATGACCAGTCGCCGGTCGATCTGCGGGTTCTGGATCTCGACGACGTACCGGTCGCGCAGGCCCCACTTCTTGACGACCGAGAACACCGGCTGGCCGCCGGCCACGAAGTCGAAGTGGTACGGCAGCCAGGAGAGGGAGTCGACGAACCGGCGCAGCAGCGCCACCGGCAGGCTGCGCTCCTGCCCGGTGATCTGCGGCAGGCCGGCCTGCTCGACGTGCCAGGTCGACCGCAGCAGCGACTGGGCGAAGTCCTTGCGGAACAGGCCGATCGGGTTGCCGGCGTGGTCGGTCACGTCGTACGTGGCGCCGAGATCGAGCCGCTGGCGAGCCTTGAAGCCGAGCAGTGGGTACTGCTTGGAATCGTCGGTGTAGATGGTCACCTGCTCCTTGAACGCGAGCCGCTTCTGCTGCGCGAACGCCAGCAGCGGGCCCTCGGTGCCGTCCGGTGCCACCGCGCGGACCTCGTACTGGTTGACCATCATGCGGATCCGCTGCCGGATGAAGAACTGGTGCTGGGCCTGCAGGCTGTCGAGCTGCATGGAATCTCCTTCGAGGGGGAACGCCGGAGTTTGGCACAGCTTGACCCCCGGCGTCGTCCCGGCGAGCGGCGTGTCCGACTGATCGGCGCCGATGCAGTCAGCGTCCGCCGTCGACGGTCGCCTTCATCGCCCAGGCGTTGAGGACCTGGTGGATGCCGCGTAGGCGCTCGTTGATCTGTTCCAGGCGCTCGGCCTGGGCCAGGCCGGCCAGCGCGCTGCCCAGGGCGATCTGCTGGTCGGGGGTGAGATTCTCCTGGTCGATGGTGTAGAGCAGGTCGACGGTCTCGGCGATGGTGTCGGCCACGGCTTCTCCTTGGCGGGAAGAGTGTCAGGGTCCCTGAGGAGCGCCTGCCACGGTGAGGGCGGCATATGGAAGCGCTCCCATGGCTCAATGCCCCACCGCCCCCCGCCCATGCACGTGTCCCACCATCCAGACACGCCGGCCCGGCGTCGCACCCACAGCCGAGCCCGACGGGGTGCGAGCCGGTCAGGCCGCCGCAGGGCGAACGGCTCAGTCGGGCGCGGAGCCCTCGGTCACGGTGCGCTCCGGCACCCGCCCGTCCTGCCGAGGCAGGGCCGCACGCGAACCGCCGCCCGCCGCGTCATCCGAGCTTCCGGCCGCGCCGCCCGCCCCGACGAGTGCGGCGCCCGTCGCGCCGCCACCCGAGCTTCCGGCCGCGCCATCCGCGCCGACTGGTGCAGCACCCGCCGCGCCGGCCGGGCCGGTCGGCGGGCCTTCCGCCGAGTTCGTCCTGGTCAGGTTGGCGAGCACCACGTCGAGGACCTTCACCGCGCCTGGTTTGGAGAGCGGGTTGTTGCCGTTGCCGCACTTCGGGGACTGGACGCAGGACGGGCACCCCGACTCGCAGCCGCACTCGGCGATCGCGTCCCGGGTGGCGCGTAGCCAGGCCGACGCCGTCCGGTACGCCCGTTCGGCGAAGCCGGCCCCGCCGGGGTGACCGTCGTAGACGAAGACGGTGGGCGCCTCGGTGTCCGGGTGCAGCGCGGTGGAGAGACCACCGATGTCCCAGCGGTCGCAGGTCGCCATCAGCGGCAGCAGGCCGATCCCCGCGTGCTCGGCGGCGTGCAGCGCCCCCGGGATGTCCGCCGCCTCGATCCCGGCGGTGGCCAGTGATCCGGGCGAGACGGTGAACCAGACCGCGACGGTGCGCAGCTCCCGCGCGGGCAGGTCCAGCGGCCGGGTGTCGATCACCTCGCCGGTGGCGATCCGCCGCCGCTGGTACGACACCACCTGGCTGGTCACGTCCACCTCGCCGAGGAAGAGCCCGACCGGCCCGGCGTCCACGTACGAGCGGACCGACACCACGGACAGCGAGGTGACGTCGCGGGCGTGGGTGGACCAGTCCGGCTCCTCGGCGTGCACCAGCGCGCAGCCGTCCGCCAGGTCCAGCGAGTCGACCACGTACGAGACGCCCTGGTGCAGGTAGACCGCGCCGGGGTGGACGAGGAAGTGCGACGAGCCGCCGTCGACGGTGCCGAGCAGCCGGCCGGTGGACTCCTCCACCACGCAGATTGGCGCGCCGTCCTCGCCGCGCAGGTCGACCTCGGGGCGCTCCCGGTGCCGCCAGTACCAGCCGGTGGGCCGCTGCCGCAGGGCGCCCGTCGCCACCAGCGAGTCGACCGCCTCCTTCGCTCCCTCGCCGAAAAGTTCCAGGTCGGCGGCGGTGAGCGGGGCCTCGTGCGCGGCGCAGGCGAGCTGCGGGGCGAGCACGTACGGGTTTGCCGGATCGAGCACGGTGGCCTCGACGGGCCGCCCGAACAGCGCCTCCGGGTGGTGCACCAGGTAGGTGTCCAGCGGGTCGTCCCGGGCCACCAGCACGGCCAGGGCCTCGTCGCCGGAGCGGCCGGCCCGGCCGGCCTGCTGCCACAGCGAAGCCCGGGTGCCGGGCCAGCCGCAGATCAGCACCGCGTCCAGCCCGACCAGGTCGACGCCGAGTTCCAGGGCGTTGGTCGAGGCGAGTCCGAGCAGGTCGCCGTGCAGCAGCGCCCGTTCCAGCTCGCGCCGCTCCTCGCGCAGGTAGCCGGCCCGGTAGGCGGCCACCCGGTCGCCCAGCCCGGGCACCGCCTCGTCGAGCGCCCGCCGGGCGTTCGCGGCGACCACCTCGGCCCCGCGCCGGGACCGGACGAAGGCGAGGGTGCGTACCCCCTCGACCACGCTGTCGGCCAGCA
>NZ_JAPDPH010000164.1 GCF_026013475.1 Micromonospora yasonensis
CCCGGCCCGGGGCTGCCGGCGGCCGACCGGCAACCGCACGCCGGCCCGGTCCGTGCGGTGCCCGGGCCGGGGGCCGCGCGGGACGCGGCAGCGCCGGCCGCCGGTCCGGCCGCCACGGGGGCGGCCGGACCGGTCGGCCGGGACGGCGCGGCTGGCCGGCATGGCATGCTCGACGGCGTGACCGTACGCGCCGCCAGCACCGTCCTCGTCGGCCGCCACGACGAGCTGACCGCGCTGCGCGCCGCGCTCGGCCGGGCCCGCGCCGGGGAGGCCACCACCGTGCTCGTCGGCGGCGAGGCCGGGGTGGGCAAGACCCGGCTGCTGGAGGAGTTCGGCGCGGTGGCCGGCGACCTCGGCGCGCGGGTGCTGGTCGGCCAGTGCCTGGAGCTCGGCGAGGCCGGCCTGCCCTTCGCGCCGTTCGCCGCCGCGCTGCGCGAGGTGCTGCGCCGGGACGGCCCGGCCGCCTTCGCCGGGTACGAGGCGGAGTTCGCCCGCCTCCTGCCGGAGCTGGCCCGGGTGCCGGCCGGCGTCGCCGCGCCCACCGGCCTGCCCGTCTCGGACACCCCGCGCGGCTACCTCTTCGACCTGGTCGCCGACCTGTTCCGGCGGATCGCCGAGGACCGGCCGCTGGTGCTGGTGATCGAGGACCTGCACTGGGCCGACCGGTCCACCCGGGACCTGATCGGCTTCCTGGTCCGGGCCGCCCGCGGCGCCCACCTGCTGCTGGTCTGCACCTACCGCACCGACGAGCTGCACCGCGGCCACCCGCTGCGGCCCTTCCTCGCCGAGCTGGACCGGGCGCGCGGGGTGGACCGGGTGGAGCTGGGCCGGCTCGACCGGGACGGCACCGCGGCCATCCTCGCCGACCTGCTCGGCGCCGAACCCGCGTCCCGGGCCGTCGACGACGTGCACGGGCGTACCCAGGGCAACCCGTTCTTCATCGAGGAGCTGGCCGCCGCCGGCGGCCCGGTCGGCTGTGCCGCGCTGCCGGAGACCCTGCGCGACCTGCTGCTGGCCCGGGTCGACCGGCTGCCCGAACCGGCCCAGCGGGTGCTGCGGATCGCCGCCGCCGGGGGCACCCGCTTCGCCCACCAGCTCCTCGCCGAGGTCGCCGGCCTGCCCGAGTACGAGCTGGAGGACGCGCTGCGGGCGGCCGTCGCCGCCCAGCTCGTGGTGGCCGATCCGGACGGCGACTACGAGTTCCGGCACGCCCTGGTCCGGGAGGCCGTCCACGACGAGCTGCTCCCCGGCGAGCACGCCCGGCTGCACGCCCGGTACGCCGCCGCGATCGAGGCGCAGCCGCACCTGGTGGCCGCCGGTCGCGCCCCGGCCGAGATCGCCCACCACTGGTACGCCGCACACGACCACCCGCGCGCCCTGCTCGCCGCCCGCGTCGCGGCCTGCGCCGCCGCCGATCGGTACGCGTACGCCGAGCAGAGCCGGCTGCTGGAGCGGGTGCTTGAACTGTGGGAGCTGGTCCCGGACGCCGCCGACCGGCTCGGCATGGACCACCTGCGGGTGCTGGAGGAGACCTTGGCGGCGGCCACCACCGCGGGCGACTACAACCGGGCGCTCACCCTCACCCGGGCCGCCCTGGACGAGGTGGCGACCGACGTCGAGCCGCTGCGCGCCGCCCGCCTGCTCGTCCAGCGCGGCCGGCTGCTCGCCCTGCTCGGCAAGAGCGACGGCACCACCGAGGTCCGCGAGGCGTACCGGCTGGCCGCCGGGGTGCCCGACGGGCCGGAGCGGGTCCGGCCGCTCGCCGACATCGCCGCGCACCTGGTGAAGATCGACCCGGAGCAGGCCGCCTCGGTGGCCGCCGAGGCGATGGCCGCCGCCGAGGCGGTCGGTACGGACGTGGCCCTGCTGCCCACCTGGATCGCCCTGCTCTGCCGCACCGACAAGGCCCCCGACCTGGGGCTGGCCGAGCTGCGCCGGGCAGAGGCCCGGGCCCGCGCCACCGGCAACGCGCCCGTGCTGGTCAGCGCCCTGGTCCACCTCTCCGACGTGCTCTACGAGCTGGGCCGGTACGCCGAGTCGGAAGAGGCGGCCGAGGCCGGGGTGAGCGAGGCGCGGCGGTTCGGGATCAGCCGCTCCACCGGGGCGTACCTGCTGTCCAACCGGGCCGAGGCGCTGATCGCGCTGGGCCGCTGGGACGAGGCCGACGCGGCCTGCGTGCAGGCCGCCCGGATCGACCCGCCGGGCGTGTCCGGCCTGCACTGGCTCCAGCTCCGGGCCGGGCTGCGGCTGGCCCGGGCGCACCCGGCCGCCGACGAGCTGGTCGGCCGGGCGCTGGCCTTCCTGGCCCGGCCGTACCTCTGGCCGAACCACCGACTGCCGCTGCGCGAGCTGCGCATCGAGGCCGCTCTCGCCGCCGACGACAAGGTCGAGGCGGTCCGCGCGGCCCGCGCCGCGCTGGCCGACGAGCGCCTGACCGACCTGCCCCGGGAGGGGTGGCCGCTGCTCACCGCCGCCGCCCGGACCGCCGCGCTGGTCGGCGACGCCGAGCTGGCCGGCGAGGTGTCCACGGTGGCCGCCGCCCTGCCGGCCCGCTACCCGGCGGAGCAGGCGAACGCCGCCCAGGTCGCCGCGATCCTGGCCGGCGGCGACGCGGCCCTGCCGGCCTGGCGGGCGGCGGTCCAGGCGTGGCGGACGGCCGGCCAGCCGTACCCGCTGGGGCGGGCGTTGCTCGGGCTGGCCGAGGCGGCCGCCACGACCGGCGACCGGGACACCGTGGCCGCGGCGGTACAGGAGGCCGGCGAGATCGCCACCCGGCTCGGCGCCACCCCGCTGGGCGAGCAGGTCGCCACCCTGGCCCGCCGGGTCGGGCTGCGCAGCGGGGGTCGCCCCGGCCCGGGCCTGCTCACCAGCCGTGAGCAGGAGGTGCTGCGGCTGGTCGCCGAGGGACACAGCAACAGCCGGATCGCCGAGCAGCTCTTCATCTCGCCGAAGACGGCCAGCGTGCACGTCTCCCGGATCATCGCGAAGCTGGACGTCAGCAACCGGGTGGAGGCGGCGGCCCTGGCCCACCGCCTCGGCCTGCTCGACCGGGACCCGGCGCCGGCCACGGCGCCCGGTCAGCGGCGCGGCAGGTAGATCCGCCACCCCTCGACCGTGACCACGTCGAGCGCGTGCCGGCCCGGACCGACCCGACCGTCGAGCCGGGCGGCCAGCGGCGACCCTACCGGCGCGACCCAGGCCGCTCCGGGGTCGGCCGCCACCGCCCGTCGGTACCCGGGCAGCCGGTCGAAGCCGGGGTGCAGGTCGTCGTCGACCACCGCGCAGACCACGTCCTCGCCCGTGGCGAAGGTGAGCCGATTGCACGTCCAGTAGCCGCCGCGCACGTGCCGTACGCCCAACCCGGCGAGGGCGTCCACGAGGGCCCGGTGCCGGTCGGCCTCGGCGTGGGTGGCCGACCCGCCGGCGATCGCTCCGGCGGTGGCGATCCCCGCCGTGCCGAGGATCGCGGCCAGCACGGCGACCGCCGCCAGGCCGACCCTCCGGGGACGCCGGCCACGCGGACCGGCCCGGCGCGCGGCGCGCCACAGCGGCCAGAGCAGGGCGGGCGTGGCGACCGCCAGGCAGGACAGGTAGCGGGAGCTCTCCACCGGGGTCCGCCCCGCCGCGGTGCTCAGGGTGTACGCCGCCAGCACCGCCGCCGCCCCGGCCAGCAGCGCCAGCCGCACCGCCGCCGACACCCGCCGCCCCTCCGGGCCGCGAGGATCGTCGCCGGATCTTGGACGCTTGCCGTTTCCAGCGAACGACAACTGTCCACGATCTGCGGGCGGCAGCGGCCGGCGCAGGGTGCGCCAGGCGGTGAGGCCGGCGAGGAGCAGCAGGAGCGGGAACGCGAGCGCCCACCACAGCTGCCAGCCGGCGCAGTGGCCGGGGGAGCAGAAGCCCATGCCCAGCGGCGGGCCGAGCACCAGCCCGCCGTACAGCCGCTCACCCCAACTCGCCGCCTCCCCGCCGCCGGCGGCGAGGACCGCGGTGAGCGGGTTGCGGCGGTGCCGCAGGCTGTCCAGCAGTATCGGCGCCGCGCCCAGCAGCAGCACGGCGGCGACCACCAGCCCCGCCCGCCCGGCCAGCTCCCGCCGTCGCCGCACCACCAGCACCGCGCCGAGGCCCAGCGCGTACGGCAGCAGCAGCGGATCGACCCAGAGCATCAGCCCGGTGACCAGCCCCCAGGCCCCCCAGCGGGGCAGCCGCGCCGTCGTCCGGTCGGCGCAGAGGGCCACGGTGAGCAGGGCGAGCCCGACCCCGGCCGGGTTCAGCTCGGGATAGCCGCCTCCGGCGATGAGCTGGTTCTTGACCACCCGGTCCGAGCCGAGCGCGAGGAAGCCGACGACCAGCAGGGCGAACCAGTGATCGCCGCCGAGCCGCCGGGTGAGTCGCCAGGACAGGGCGAGGAAGAGCGCGTACAGCGCGAGGGTGGGCAGCCGCAGCGCGAGCACCGAGGGCCCGGTGAGCGCGACCAGCGGCGCGGCCAGGTACGCCTCCAGCGTCCCCATGTACGCCTGGCCGTAGAACCAGACCGGGAAGTGCTCGCCCCGGGCGATGTGCAGGGCGGCCAGCCCCATGGTGGCCTCGTCGCTGTTGGTCGGCGGGGCGTCGGCGAGCAGCAGGGCCAGCCGGTAGCCGACCCCGGCCAGCACAACGAGCGCGGCCAGCGCCGTGGGCAGCGAGATTCGCCGCCCCGGCCGGTACGCCCGGGGGGCGGCCAGGCCGGCGCGCACTCCCACGCAGGGAGTAACGGTGCCTTCGACGCAGGGTGGCGGTGCCCCCGCTGCTCATGTCAGGCGCCCACTACGCCGGGCCGGCGGGTCGCAGCCCGACGCGCCACACGGCATGCGGCCGCGGCGCAGGCCGCGAGACGTTCAGGCGGTGACGCTGGCGCGGACGGCGAGCGCCTGCTGGTAGAGCCGCCCGGCCCGGTACGACGAGCGGACCAGCGGGCCGCTCATCACGCCGGCGAAGCCGATCTCCTCGGCCTCCTCGCGCAGCTCGACGAACTCCTCCGGCTTGACCCAACGGGTGACCGGGTGGTGCCGGGGGGAGGGGCGCAGGTACTGCGTGATGGTGATCAGCTCACAGCCGGCCTCGTGCAGGTCGCGCAGCGCCTGGGAGACCTCGGCCCGCTCCTCGCCCATGCCGAGGATCAGGTTGCTCTTGGTGACCAGGCCGGCGGCGCGGGCCTGGCGGATCACGTCGAGCGAGCGCTCGTAGCGGAACGCCGGCCGGATCCGCTTGAAGATCCGCGGCACGGTCTCCACGTTGTGCGCCAGCACCTCCGGGCGCGCGCCGAAGACCTCGGCGAGCTGCTCCGGGACGGCGTTGAAGTCGGGGATCAGTAGCTCGACGCCGCAGCCGGACTGCAGGGCGTGGATCTGCCGGACCGTCTCGGCGTAGAGCCACGCGCCGCCGTCGGGCAGGTCGTCGCGGGCGACACCGGTGATGGTGGCGTAGCGCAGGCCCATCGCGGCGACCGACTCGGCGACCCGGCGGGGCTCGTCGGCGTCGAACTCGGCCGGCTTGCCGGTGTCGATCTGGCAGAAGTCGCAGCGCCGGGTGCACTGGTCGCCACCGATGAGGAAGGTGGCCTCCCGGTCCTCCCAGCACTCGTAGATGTTGGGGCAGCCGGCCTCCTGGCAGACGGTGTGCAGCCCCTCGCGCGAGACCAGCCCGCGCAGTTGGGTGTACTCCGGCCCCATCTTGGCCTTGACCTTGATCCACGGCGGCTTGCGCTCGATCGGCGTCTCGGCGTTGCGCGCCTCGATCCGCAGCATGCGCCGCCCCTCGGGGGCGACCGTCGCGGTGCGCGCTGCCTGCTCAGTCGTCGGCGCGGAGTGCTCGATCGTCACGAAACCGAGCCTACGCCGGTCGGTGGCCGTCGATGAACGTCGGGCGACCGGCATCACGCCGCAGATGTTGTGACACCGGACACGGGCCACCAAAAAATCGCCGTCACACGAGCCGGCGAGAGGTGCTAGCCTGCCCGGCAGAGCTGCGACGGAGCCGAGTAGCGCGCCGATCCGCCAGCGCAGAGAGCCGCCGGTTGCTGGAAGGCGGTCTGGCGCCTGTGCGTGAAGACCCTCCCGAGCTGCGGGAAGAACGGCGCGTCCGCGCTCAGTAGAGCCCGCCCGGCTGGCCCCGGTGAAAAGGCGACGAACGAGGCTCCCGCCCGCGCGGGGGCGAAGGTGTGGTGGCACCGCGAGGATCCCGCTCGCCCACACCTCCCTGGGGATCGCGTTGCGATTGATCAAGGAGGTAACCGCCGTGCAACGCATCCTTTCCACCCAACTCAGCCACCAGATCGGCGAATCCGTCCGGATCGCCGGCTGGCTGCACCGCCGCCGGCTGCTCAAGTCGGTGGCCTTCCTGATCGTGCGGGACGCCGCCGGCCTGGCCCAGGTGGTGGTCACCGACCCCACCGTCCGCGCCGCCGTCGAGTCGCTGTCCGAGGAGACCGTCGTCGAGGTCACCGGCACGGTGATCGCGAACCCGACCGCGCCGGCCGGGGTCGAGGTCGTCGAGCCCGCGGTACGGCCGCTCGGGCCGCCCGCCGTGCCGCCGCCGTTCGACCTGTACCGGCCGGTGCTGACCGCCACCCTGCCCACCCAGCTCGACCACGCCCCGACCGCCCTGCGCCACCCGTCCCGGTCGGCCGCGCTGCGCATCTCGGCGGCGGCGGTGGCCGGCTTCCGGGCCGCCCTGGACGCCCGCGACTTCGTGGAGATCCACACCCCGAAGGTGGTCGCCTCGTCCACCGAGAGCGGGGCAAACGTCTTCGCGCTGGACTGGTTCGGCCGGCCCGCGTACCTGGCGCAGTCGCCGCAGTTCTACAAGCAGCTGATGGTCGGCGTCTTCGAGCGGGTGTACGAGGTGGGGCCGGTGTTCCGGGCCGAGCCGCACGACACCGTCCGGCACCTGGCCCAGTACACCTCGCTCGACGTCGAACTGGGCTTCGTCGCCGACCACCGGGACGTGATGGTGGTGTTGCGGGACACCCTCGCCGGGATGCTGGGGGCGGTCCGGGCACGGGCGGGCGCAGCGCTCGCCACCCTCGGTGTCGAGCCGCCGGAGGTGCCGGCGGAAATCCCCGCGGTGCACTTCACCGAGGCGTTGAAGATCGCCGGGGCGCCGGCCGACGAGCCCGACCTCGCCCCGGCGCACGAGCGGGCGCTGGGCGAGTGGGCCTGCCGGGAGCACGGCTCGGACTTCCTCTTCGTCACCGGGTACCCGATGGCGAAGCGGCCGTTCTACACCCACCCGGACCCGGCCCGGCCGGCCTACTCCAACGGCTTCGACCTGCTGTTCCGGGGCATGGAGCTGGTCACCGGCGGGCAGCGGCTGCACCGGTACGAGGACTACCTGGCCGCGCTCGCGGCGCGGGGCGAGCCGGTCGAGCCGTACGCCGGCTACGTGGACGCGTTCCGGCACGGCATGCCACCGCACGGCGGCTTCGCCATCGGCCTGGAGCGCTTCGTCGCCCGGCTGACCGGCGCGGCCAACGTCCGCGAGGTCACCGCCTTCCCGCGTGACCTGCACCGCCTGACTCCCTGACGGCGCGGAAAAGCCGAGGGCGCCGGCGGTGTAAGCAGGGGCCCCTTGTTAACACCCGTCTGTTAACAAGGGGCCCCTGCTTTCCAGCGGGTATAAGGAGGGGGATGAGCGAGCAGCTCCGAGTGGCGCTGCGCGGCCTGCTGCACGTCCGCCGGGTGCCGGGCGCCCACCGGGTCGCGCTGCGGGCCGGGGTCAGCGTCCTCGTGCCGCTGCTCGCGGTGCTCGCCGCCGGCCACCCGGAATGGTCCGTGTACGCGGTCTTCGGGGCGTTCACCTCGCTCTACGGGCGTAACCACGTGCACCTGTCCCGCGCGGCGATGCAGGCCAGCGCCGGGGCGGCGCTCACCGGGTCAATCGTCCTCGGCGTGCTGGTCGGCTCGGCGCCGTCGCGGGCCTGGGTGGCGGTGCCGGTGGCCGCGGCCGTCGCCGCGCTGGGCGCCGTGCTCGCCGCCGCGCAGGACTGGCACCCGCCGGGGCCGCTGTTCCTGGTGTTCGCCGTCGGGGCGGTCGCCTCGGCCCCGCACGTGCTCGCCGATGTGCCGGTGGCCGCCGCCGTGGCCGGGCTCAGCAGCCTGTTCGCGCTGCTGGTCGGAAACGTCGGCAGCCTGTTCCGGCGGCAGCGCAGCCGGCCGGCCCGGCTGGCGTACGGGTGGAGCTGGCAACCGGCCCGCTACGCCCTCGCCGTGCTGCTGGCCGGCGGCACGGCGACGGCCGTCGGGATCGGCCACCCGTACTGGGCGATGGTCGCGGCGGTCGCCCCGCTGAGCGCCGAGGGGCTGACCGCCCAGCTCGTCCGCGCCGCGCACCGCATCCTCGGCACGCTGCTCGGGCTGCTCATCAGCGCGGTGCTGCTCGCGCCGCACCTGTCGGCGTACGCCACGGTGCTCGTGGTGGCGGTGCTGCAGATCGTCACCGAACTGCTGGTGGGCCGCAACTACGGCCTGGCGCTCCTGTTCATCACCCCGATGGCGCTGCTGATGGGGCAGCTCGCGGTGGCCCGCCCGGCCGGGCCGCTGCTCTTCGACCGAGGGGTGGAGACGGCGATCGGCGCCGTCATCGGCGGCGCGATCGTGCTCGGCGAACCGTGGCTGCGGGCCAGGATCACCACCTAGGCGCGAGGGGGAGCTGCCGCTTGTGCTCCGTGGCCCGGTACCGGGCCTCCAGCGCCGCCGCGACCTCCGCCGGGACCGGCCGGCCCTCCAGGTAGTCGTCGATGTGCTCGTACGCCAGGCCGAGCGCGTCCTCGTCCAGCTTGCCGGGAGCGAGGCTCTCCAGGTCGGCGGTGGGCGCCTTGCCCACCAGCTCGGCGGGCGCGCCGAGGGCCGCGGCGAGCGCGCGTACCCGGCGCTTGGTCAGCCCGGCCAGCGGCACGACGTCCGCCGCGCCGTCGCCGTGCTTGGTGAAGAAGCCGGTGACCGCCTCGGCCGCGTGGTCCGTGCCGACCACCAGCCCGTCCATCGCCCCGGCCACCGCGTACTGGGCGATCATGCGCTGCCGGGCCTTGACGTTGCCGTGCACGAAGTCCTGGTGGGCGGCGTCCCGGAAGGTCAGCCCGGCCGCCGCCAGCGCGGCCAGGGCGGCGTCGCTGGCCGGCTTGACGTCGACCGTGAGCACCCGGTCGGGCCGGATGAACGCCAGCGCCGCCTGGGCGTGGTGCTCGTCGGCCTGCACCCCGTACGGCAGGCGCATCGCGACGAAGACCGCCGGGTGGCCGGCCTCGCGGGCCCGTTCCACCGCGAGCTGGCAGAGCCGCCCCGCGGTGGTGGAGTCCACGCCGCCGCTGATGCCGAGGACCAGCGTCGCCAGCCCCGTGTCGACCAGGCGGTCGGCGAGGAAGACGACCCGGCGCTCGATCTCCGCGGCGGCGTCGAAGGCCGCCGGCACCTGGAGTTCCTCGGCGATCTGCTGCTGGATCGACAGCACGTCGGTCATCGGGGTCCTTCCGAATCAGGCGGGGCCGAGCAGGTCCCAGGGGTTGCCTTCCAGGTCGCGGAAGACGGCGACCCGGCCGTACGGCTCGGTGCGCGGGGGCTTCACGAACTCGACCTTCGCCTCGAGCATCCGCCGGTAGGTGGCGTCGAAGTCGTCGACCTGGAGGAAGAAGCCGACCCGGCCGTGGGTCTGGTCGCCCACCGCCCCCGCCTGCCGCTCCCCGTCGGCGCGGGCCAGCAGCAGCCCGGTGCCGCCACCCGGCGGCCGGACCACCACCCAGCGCTTCGGCCGGCCGTCGTTGGTCAGGGACGGCTTGTCCTCGACCAGTTCGAAGCCGAGCACCTCGGTGAAGAAGGCGATCGCCGGGTCGTACTCGGCGACAACCAGGGTGACGAGATCGATCCGCACCCGGGTCAGACCTGTACGAGGGTCGGCAGGTGCCGCTCGACCACCGGGAGCATGTCGGCGACGGTGACCGGGCGGCCCAGCTCGGCGGTGAGCGAGGTGGTGCCCGCGTCCCGGATGCCGCACGGGACGATCCGGTCGTACCAGCTCAGGTCGCAGTCGCAGTTGATCGAGAAGCCGTGCAGGGTCACGCCCCGGGCCACCCGGATGCCGATGGCGGCCACCTTGCGGGCCGGCCCCCGGTCGTCCTCCGGCACCCAGACGCCGCTGCGCCCCTCGACCCGGCCGGCGGCCAGCCCGAACTCGGCGCAGACGTCGATCAGCAGCTGCTCGGTCCGCCGGACGTAGGCCACCACGTCCACCGGGTCGGGCAGCTTGACGATCGGGTAGCCGACCAGCTGCCCCGGCCCGTGCCAGGTGATCTTGCCGCCGCGGTCGACGTCGATGACCGGGGTGCCGTCCATCGGGCGGTCCCACGGCTCGGTCCGCTTGCCGGCGGTGTAGACGCTGGGGTGCTCCAGCAGCAGCACGGTGTCGCCCCGCTCGCCGGCCACCACGGCCTCGTGCAGCCGGCGCTGCTCGTCCCAGGCGGCCTGGTAGTCGAGCAGGCCGGCGCGGACGGCGGTCAGCCGGGAAGTCGTCACACTCACCCGTTCAGCCTAGACCCGCCGGCCCTGGTCCGGCGGCGTGAGCCTCGTCGCGTCCGGGCTCACGCCGGGGGTACGTGCCAGAGCCAGACGTCGTCCACCCGCTGCGGCGGGCCGAGCAGGGCGGTCGCGGTGCGCCGCAGGGCATCCTCGTCGACGTCGTACTTGGCGCCGTGCACCCGGTCGGCCAGCACCACCGTCTCGACCCCCCAGTAGCGCAGGTCGGCCCGGGACTGCCGGATGCTGCCCTCGGTGACGATCGGCACCAGCCCGGTCTTCCCGGCCTGGTCCATCAGCGAGTCGAAGGTCCGCGGCACCGGACCGATCCGGCCCCGGCCGCCCGGCCCGCCGGGGCCGAGGAAGAACCCAGCCGGGATCCGGAACTCGCCCTGCCCGTGGGCCAGGGCGTACGCCTGCCAGCGCTGCCCGTCGGGGTAGACGTCGACGGTCAGCGGCAGCGGGGTGAGCGTGCCGCCGGGGGAGACGTACCGCTGCCAGGTGCCGCTGGTGACGAACCTCGGGATCGGCTCCCGAACGCTGGTCAGCAGCGGGGTGGGCAGCAGCGGCAGCAGCGCGGCGGCGAAGCCGACCGCCCAGGCCAACCCGGTGGCGCGGTGTCGGGGCCGTTGGGCGCGCAACCGGTCGACCGTGTACGCCAGCAGCAGGCCGATCACCGGCGCGACCACCAGGGCCAGCCGGGACGGCAGCGCCGCGTTGATCACCGGCAGGTTGTCCAGCACCCCGAACGGCAGCAGCTGGTCGGTGCGCCGCCCGTTCCACTTGGCCTTCGGACCCCAGGACAGCACCGCGAACACCACGGCGGTGAGGCCCAGCGCGGTCAGCGTGGCCCGGAACGCCCGCTCGGCCCGGACCCGGAGGAAGGCGAAGCAGGCGACCGCGAGCAGCAGCAGTGGGATGCCGAAGAAGGAGTTCTCCTCGGTCGGGTTGGGGGCCAGCGAGGTGCCCAGCCCGGCCCAGCCGGCGAGCGACCGGCGCGGGTACGACCCGTACGCGGCGATGTCCTCGGAGTGGATCAGCGGGTCGAAGCCGGTGCCGTGGAAACGCTGCGGCCCGGCGAAGTGCAGCCACAGCGGGTACGCCAGCAGCACCCCGGCCACCACCGCGGTCACCCCGAGCCCGCGCAGGAAGTTCGGCAGCGCGGCCCGAACCTCCCCCCGCCGGGCCGGGTGCAGCGCCCAGACCACCAGGAATAACGCGAGCGCCAGGGCGGTGAAGAAGAGCCCCTCGGCGGCGATCGAGAAGGCGACCGCGACCAGCAGGCCGAGCACGATCCCGCCGCGTACCGCGCGACCGGGGCGGCGCAGCCGGAACACCCCCCAGATCAGCAGCGGCACCAGCCAGCCGGCGGTCCAGTTCAGGTGGGCGTTGGCGTGCGCCACCATCGCCGGGCAGTAGGCGACGAAGAGCGCGCCCACCCCGGCGGCCAGCCGGCTGTCCACCAGGTACCGGCTGAGCAGCCAGTACCAGGCCACCGCGGTGGCGGCCAGGTTGAGGGTGAGGATCACCAGGAAGGTCGTGGGCGGCCCGATCAGGTACGTCAGCGGCGCGAAGACCACCGCGTACACGGTGACCGAGGTGTTGACCGCGAGGTTCACCCCGTCCGGGACGTTGATCAGGTGGGTGAAGAACGGGTTCTCCCCGTGGGTGAGGGCGTGCCCGCCGAAGGCCAGCAGCCACTCGAAGAGGGCCTGGTCGCTGGAGTTCACGGTGATCGCGCGGCTGGTCGGGTCCCGCCACATCCCGCTGGTCACCCAGAACGCCAGCGCCACCGCGACGAGCAGCACGGCCAGGTCGGCCCACCGGCCCCGGGCGGCGGGTGCGGGCGCGGGTGACGGGCTGGCGGCCAGAGACGGGGAGGACGGCACGGAGCGGACGTTACCAACCGGACCTGGACACGCCGGTCAGACACGAAACCTTCCCTGTCGGCAGTCCGCCGACACTTCGGCGGGCATGAATGTGTGCGTGGTCGCTATTCCGGGCCACGCAACACGGACGTAACGTCTCGGCAACTCGAAGGTGACCCAGTTCACAATTCGCCGTCAGGAGGTCGCCGTGCGCCGCTCCTCATCCCTTCTCGCCCGGCTCGCCGGGGCGGCGGCCGGGGTCGTGCTGGCCGCGGCCGCCGTGCTCGCCGTCGCCCTGCCCGCACAGGCCGCCACGCTCACCCAGGTCACCGGGTTCGGCTCCAACCCGGGCAACCTCGCCATGTACGCGTACCGGCCGGACGGGCTGCCGGCCAACGCGCCCGCCGTGGTGCTGCTGCACGGCTGCACCCAGAACGCCTCCGGCTACTTCACCAACTCCGGCTGGCAGAAGTACGCCGACCTGTGGAAGTTCGCGCTGATCGTGCCGCAGCAGTCCAGCGCCAACAACTCCAGCTCCTGCTTCAACTGGTTCCAGACCGGGGACACCACGCGGGGGCAGGGCGAGGCGCTGTCGATCAAGCAGATGGTCGACTACGCGAAGACCAACTACGGCTCCGACGCGAGCCGGATCTACGTCAGCGGCCTCTCGGCGGGCGCGGCGATGAGCGCGGTCATGCTCGCCACCTACCCGGACGTCTTCGCCGCCGGCTCGGTCATCGCCGGCCTGCCGTACCGCTGCGCGACGGACAGCACCAGCGCGTACAGCTGTATGAATCCCGGGGTGGACAAGACCCCCGCGCAGTGGGGTGACCTGGTCCGCAACGCCTACTCCGGCTACGCCGGGCCGCGCCCCCGGGTGGTGATCTGGCACGGCACCTCGGACACGACCGCGGCGCCGATGAACGCGGTCGAGTCGCGCGACCAGTGGACGAACGTGCTGGGCGTCTCGCAGACGCCGACCAGCACCGCCTCGCTGCCCGCCGGGACCAGCCTCGAGGTGTACGGCAACGACCGGGTCCGCCTCTACCGGGTCTCCGGGATGGGGCACGGCACCCCGGTGGACCCGGGTTCGGCCACCGACCAGTGCGGCACGGCCACCGCGTACTTCCTGGACACCATCTGCTCGACGTACCGGGACGCGCTCTTCTTCGGCCTCGACGGCGGGACCTCGCCCAGCCCGACCCCGACCGCGTCCCCCTCGCCCTCGCCGACGGCCTCGCCGGTCTGTGTCACCGCCAGCAACTACGCCCACGTGACCGCCGGCCGGGCGTACCAGTCCGGCGGCTACGCCTACGCACTGGGCAGCAACCAGAAGATGGGCCTCTACAACACCTTCTACACGACCACCCTGAAGCAGACCGGCCCCAGCTACTGGGTCATCGGCTGCTGACCGCGCCGCCGATGCCCGCGCGCCGCCCTCACCCGGTGAGGGCGGCGCGCAGCGCGCTCGACAGGTCGCGGTGGGTCCAGCCGAAGCCGGCCTTGGTCAGCACGCCGGGGAGGACCCGGGCGCTGGTCAGCGCCTCATGGGCGAAGCCACCGAGGGCGATCCGCAGGGCCAGCGCGGGGACCGGCATGATCGCCGGCCGGTGCACCTGCCGGCCCAGCTCCCGGGCGAACTCGGCATTGGTGACCGGGGCCGGACCGACCACGTTGACCGGTCCGGCCAGGTCGTCGCGGGCCAGCAGGAACGCGACCGCGTCCAGCCAGTCGCGCATCGAGATCCAGGGCAGCCACTGCCGGCCGTTGCCCAGCTTTCCGCCGACCCCGAGCCGGAACGGCAGCAGCTGCGGCTTGAGCATGCCGCCCGCGCGGTCCAGCGGCAGCCCGGTGCGCAGCCGCACCACCCGTACGCCGGCGTCCTCGGCCGGCCGGGTGGCAGCCTCCCAGACCCGGCAGACGTCGGCCAGGAAGCCCTCGCCGGCGGGCGCGTCCTCCTCGACCACCCGGTCGCCGGTGTTGCCGTACCAGCCGACGGCGGAGGCGTTGAGCATGACCGCGGGCCGGTCGGCGGTGGGCAGGCCGGCCATGGTGATGGCGAGCGTGGTGGTGGTGTCCACCCGGCTCGACCGGATGACCCCCTTGTACTCGTCGTTCCAGCGCTTGTCGCCCACCCCGGCGCCGGCCAGGTTGACCACCGCTTCGGCGGCGGCGACCACCTGCGGGTCGAGCTGAGCGGCGGACGGGTCCCACTGCCGCTCGTCGGCGTCGCGGGGGGCGCGGCGGACCAGGCGGGTGACCTGGTGCCCGTCCGCGGTGAGCCGGTCGACCAGTCGGGTGCCGAGGAAGCCGGAGACCCCGGCCATGAGGATCCGCATGTTCATATCTTCCTGCACGGACCCGGCCGTGGCCGCGTTGAGCGAAATCACTCACTCGACACGCGATCGGCGGGGGATCGCCCAGCCGAGGAAGCGGGTGAAGAGCTGTCCCGGCGCCGGCCCGTCGTGCGGGTTGAGCGTGTGCAACTCGCCGGCCGCGTCGTGCAGCATCCCGCCCAGGTAGACCAGCAGCGACACCCGGTCGTCGGCGTACTCGCGCAGCAGGGTGAGCCGGGCGGTCGGACAGGGCCACGGCGCGGCGCAGGCCCGGCACAGCCAGAGCGGCCGGATCGGCAGGTGCGGCCGGCTCACCACCGGCCGCCGTTGGCCCGCCAGGTCTGCGCCGGGGTGAGCCGGCCGGCCCGCCCCACCTGCGGGTTCGCCCGGGTCACCTCGTCGATCCAGCGGCTGTTCGGCGGCGGGGCGGGCGGTTCGGTGGGGACTGGCGCGTGCCGGTCCGCGCAGGCTGTCCAGCGCAGGCCGAACGAGCACCAGCGCCGTCCGCGTCGCCAGGTCCGCCGGTGCCGGGGCGCGAGCGGCACCGGCCCCGTGTTCGGTCGCGGCCACATCGTCAGCACCCCCCATCGGGTACGCCGACCAGCAGCCCGCCGCGTTCCGCCACCTCGTCGATCACGTCGTCGGGCAGGCCCCGCGAGCGCAGCACCCGCCGTCCCTAACGGTGCAAAAGACACGGGTACGGAGTTCGGTCACTGCGGCACAGCGGACCGTCGGCCAGTCCTCGGGCCGGTGCACCAGCATCACCCGCAGGGCCAGCTTCACGTCCTCCACCGTGACGAACCACGGCATCGGCAGCTCGCCGAGCACCTTCTCCATCGCGTCCACCGGTTGGTCGGCTACTGACTGCACGCTGCTCCGCCTCTCTCGTCAGGGTGCGGCACCGAGACGGGCGGGGTCGGCCGTGCGCTCCAGCGCCCCAGCGA
>NZ_JAPDPH010000165.1 GCF_026013475.1 Micromonospora yasonensis
CCGAGCGACGTGCGGTGCCGGTCGAGCACGGCCAATCCCCGGCGCAGCGCCCAGGCCGCTGCGGGGTCGTCCCCGACGAGCCGGCGGGACAGGGCCAGCGCGTACCAGCCCTGCGCCCGCCGGTCGGCGGTGCCGCGGCGGCGGGCCCGGCTGGCCGTCGCCAACAGTTCCCGGGCGTGGCCGGGGCGTCCCAGCGCGGCGGCGAGCAGGCCGGCCTCGATCCGGGTGGTCAGGGCCGGGCCGGGCCAGCCGGTGGCGTCGAGCTGGTCGGCGGTACGCATCATCGCGGTGAGCAGTGGGGTCGAGCGGATGCCCCGGCGGTATTCGGCGCGCAGCCCGACGTGTCGGGCGAAGGCGGCCCAGGTGTGTCGGCCCTGTCGGCGAAACCGGGCCCGGGCTTCGGCGGCGGCTCGGGTCGCGGTGTCCAGGTCGCCGGCGAGCAACGCGGCCCGGGCCCGCGCCAGCAGCGCCTCGGCGAGGTCGGAAGCCATGCCCCGGTGGCGCAGTTCCCGTACGGCCGTCGCGGCGACCTCGACCGCCTCGTCGACCAACGGCACCGACAGCAGCAGCTCGAACCGGTCCAGCAGCAGCGCCGGTCGGGAAACGGCAAGACGGCGGTACTCCTCGTCGACGGCGGCAAAACAGCGCAGCGCCGCCGCGATGTCGCCACGTCGGCCGGCGGCGATCCCGCCGTTCCAGCGGGCGTCGGCAGCCGCCAGATCCAGCCCCAGCCGGTGGAAGGCGACCGCCGCGCGGGCGAGGTCGTCGTCCGCGCCGCCGGCGGCGTCTCGGCCGGCGTTGAGCAGGCCCCGGTTGTTGCGGGCCCGCGCCTCCAGCAGCAGGTCGCCCTCACGCTGGGCGATGTCGATGGCGAGGCCGTAGTCGCGGATCGCCTCGGGGTAGCGGCCACGGTAGTGCAGCACCACGCCCCGCTGCATCCAGGCCCGCCCCGCGTCGGCGCCGGTGAGCTGCGGCAGCGCGGCGGTCACCGCGCGCAGTGCGGCGGCGGTGCGGCCGGCGTTGGCCAGTACGTAGCCCAGGCTCATCCGGGCCAGCGCCCGGGCTCGGGGCGTGTCGGCGAGGCGTACCGCGCGCCGTAGGTGGTGCAGCGCGCCGGGCAGGTCGTTGAGTTCCCGCAGGGCCAGGCCGATGGCACGCTCGGCGGTGGATCGCTCGTCGTCGCTGACGGCGGGGTCGTCGGCGAGCGCGTGCTGAGCGATGGCGATCGCCTCGCGGGGATGACGCTGGACCGCGTCCAGCGCCGCCTGGACCGCCCCGGCACCGGAACCGGCGCTGTCGGCCATGGCAACAGCGTCCATGATGGACGACGAGTCCGTCAATGTCGGCAACCGGTCACGGAATTGTCGGAATTCCGCACCCGTCATTCCCGACATTGACTCGGAACTATGCCCTGGAAGAATCGGCGGCGCCCGTTGAACGTGCCGTGCCGGCCACCGGCGGGGCATTCGTCGACCGCATGGAGGACCCGTGCCGCCTGACCATCCCACCGCACCGCACCCGGGCGGCCGGCTGTCCCGACGGCAACTGCTGGCGGCGTCCGCGCTCGCCGCGGCGGCGGCCTCGCTCGGCGCCGGACTGCGCCCGGCGCCGGCGCTTGCCGACGGCGCGGACGACGACGCCTACCAGCGGGCGTTCGACGAGGCGCTGGCCAACGACAAGAACGTCCGCCGGCATACCACGCCGGGGCGGGAGTTCCTCTACCGTCCTCGGCAGCTGCTCGCCGCTGACGCCGACGCCGAGCGGGTCATCGCCTGGTTGCGCGCCCGCGATTACCCGGTGACCGTCGGAGCCGGCTTCGCCGGCGTCACCCGGCTGCTGTTCGACCGGGAGACCGATGTTCCAGCGGTGGTGGCAAAGCTGCGCGACCCTGAGCAGTGGCCCCGGCAACCGGTGCCGAACGTGCAGCCGCACCACGTGCTGCTGGGACTGGGCAACATCATGGGCAACCCGGGCAGCCCGCCGTTGGCGGCCGCCGAGCTGCCGCCGCCGGACAAGTCCCGGCTCGGCGAGGGTGCAGGGGTGACGGTCGGGATCTGCGATACGGGCATCTGGCGGCAGGCCGGCGGCTACCACCCGCAGTGGCTCGGCGACGCGTACCTGCCGGAGATCGACGACGAGGACCCGCTGTACGTGCACACCGATGTGCTCGCCGCGCAGGGCGGGCACGGCACCTTCGTCGCCGGCGTCGTACGGCAGGCCGCGCCGGGGGTGCGCGTCGACCCGGAGCAGGCACTGAACGCCACCGGCGTCGGCGACGAGGAGTCGGTGGTGGCCGCCATGGACCGGCTCGCGCCGGAGGTGTCTGTGGTCAACCTGTCCCTGGGCGGGTTCACCCAGGACGACCAGCCGTCGCTGCCGCTGGCCAACGCCGTGGCCGCGTTGCCCACGACGAGCGCCGTGGTCGCGGCGGCGGGCAACGCCGGCAGCAGCCGGCCCATCTGGCCGGCCGCCCTGGCCCGCGTCATCGCGGTCTCGGCGGTCAGCTGGGACGCCGAGGGCCTGGTGCCGGCCGCCTACAGCGGTTTCGGGCCGTGGGTCGACGTCTGCGCGGTCGGCGAGCGCGACAGCACGTACGTCGAGGGTCAGCTGCCGCTGCCGGGCCGGCCGACCCGGGTGTTCCGTGGCTTCGCCGCCTGGGCCGGCACATCGTTCGCCACCGCGCACGTCTCCGGTCGGCTCGCGGCCCTGATGAGCGCCGGCGGCCTGAGCGCCGACGCGGCCCGGCTGGCGCTGCTCGCGGAGCCACGCTGGCACCCCGACTACGGCGTGCTCGTGAAATGAGCCGCACCAGCGACCGGGGAAAGCCACGATGACCGACCGGAGTACGACCAGCCTGGTGGCCGCCGCCGCGGACGGGGACGAATCGGCGTGGGCGGGGCTGGTCCACCGATATACCCCGCTCGTCTACTCGGTGATCCGGTCGTACGGCCTGAGCCGCGCCGACGCCGCCGACATCAACCAGACCGTCTGGCTGCGCCTCGTGGAGCATGTGGGCCGAGTACGCAGCCCGCAGGCCCTCGCCACCTGGCTGGCCACCACGACCCGGCGCGAGTGCTACCGGCTGTCCCGCCTCGGCCGGCGCACCCAGCCCTTCGACCCGCACGACGACGCGTACCACGGCTTGTCCCGCGCGGCCGACGCCACGGCCCCGGACGAGGAGCTGCTGCGCGCGGAGCGGCAGCAGGCGTTGCGCGAGGGATTCGCGCAGCTGCCGCCGCGCTGCCAGGAGCTCCTGTCCCTGCTGACGGCCGACCCGCCGGCCAGTTACCGGGAGATCGCCGAACGCCTGGGCGTCCCGGTCGGTAGCATCGGTCCGACCCAGGCCCGCTGCCTGCACCGGCTGCGCAACTGCCCGGCACTGGCCCCGTTCCTCGCGGCGTCAGCGACGCAGGCGAACGGAGGTGAACGCGATGGAGCCGTGGCCGCCGGACGATGACCACGCCCTGACGGCCGAGCTGGGGGCGGCGCTGTGGGCTGTCGGGCCGGTCCCGGAGGAGTTCCTGGCCGCGGCGCGGGCGGCCTTCACCTGGCGCACAGTGGACACGGAGCTGGCGCTCGCCGAGCTGACCTTCGACTCGGCGTGTGACGCGGAGCCGGCGGGGCTGACCCGCTCGGCCGGCTCGGCGCGGACGCTGTCGTTCCGCGGCGGCCCGGTCGTGCTCGAGATCGAGGTGACCGACGCCGGGATCGTCGGCCAGCTGTCCCCGCCCCATGGCGGGCGGGTCAGCGCGCAGACCGCCTCCGGCAGCTACGACGAGGCGGTGGTCGACACGGTGGGCTTCTTTTCGCTGGGCCCTCCGCCGCCCGGCCCGGTGCGGCTGCGCGCCCAGACCGACGAGTACGTGGTGGCCACCGCCTGGGTCTCGCTGCGCTGACGGCAAGCCGGCCTGCCGGCTCGCCGGACGTACCCGGTGGCCACCCGCGCGGATGGCCACCGGGTCACCGGACGGTTACACCGTGCCGCTGATCGACCACATGCCCATGGTCGCGGACATTGGCAGGTCGGGGCCGACCGGTCCCTGACCCCAGAAGTAGTCACCGATGTTGCTCACCCCGTCGCTCGGCCGCCACGGGCCCATCGACCGGTACACCACGCCGGTGGGCTCCCGGTTGATCGCCATCTGCGCCCAGGCGACCTGCACCCGCTGCGCCGGCCGGAGGGTCCAGAACAGGAACTTCTTGGGGAACAGGTACTCGGCGAAGGTCCGCCCGGTGCCACCGCCGACGCAGTACGCGTTGGTGTGGAAGCCGTTGAGGATATGCAGCCCGCGCAGGGCCGGCCGCCACCGGGCGAAGTAGTCGTGGGTGCCGTTGGTGTCCCGCAGCACCTGGCAGGACTCCAGTTGCAGCCACTCGAGGTCGCCGTTGCCCCAGCGGGCGTCGGCGGGGGTGATCCAGTGGTCGTTGACGTTGCTCTTGAAGGTGAATCCGCTGGCGGAGCCGTGCCCGGTGTACCAGGCGGCGTCGACGTTGTCCACGTAGTAGTTGTCACCGCCACCCAGGCTCGGCTCCTTGAAGTCCCACTCCCAGGCCCCGTACCCACGCCAGTCGAACGCCGCCGGGACGCCCTTCGAGGTCATCACGCTGCGGAAGCCGTTGGCGCTGTCCTGGGCGCACTGCCACTCGTCGACGGTCTGCTCGATGCCGACGTCCAGCGGGCCGATCGCCAACTCACCGAAGCCGCCGCCACCGGGCACCATGGTCGCCGACGCGCTGCCGTCCCCGGCGAGCGTCACCGATGCGGTCGCGGTCAGCCCGTTGGCGTCGGTGACCTCCACGGTGACCTGCTCGGCGGTATCCGACTTGTCGCGGGGCGCCCGCTGGTAGGAGATCGCCGGCAGGTCGCGCCGGTCGCTCGCCAACACGGTGGACGAGGACGACCAGCCGTACGTCAGCGGCTCGCTGCCACCGGCGACGGAGACCGACGCCTCGATCGTGTCACCACTTCGGGTCACCTTGAGATCACCACGGGGGCTGGCGTCCGGCACGGCGGGCACCAGCCGGTGCGCCTGGGTGCCGGACTCGGCCACCGGGTTGCAGGTGTACTGCGGGTAGATGGTGGCTATCGTGCCCTTGCCGTCGGCGTTGCTGGCGGTCAGCTCCGGGAACTGGTAGCCGAGGGTCGGGGTCAGCTGGCGGACCTCCGACGGATAGAGGGCGGCGCAGGACGCGGTCGCCTCCGCCTCGCTGATCACCGCGACTTCACCGGCCCGCACCACCTTCCGCAGGGCATGCGAGAGCTGGCTGACGGTCCCGTCCGGGGCGAAGGTGATCCGCAGCCGCGCCCCCTGCCCGGTCACCGGCAGCCCGGCCAGCGTGATCCGATGGCTGACCGTGGTGTCCAGCGGCTGGGTAAGCGACGGCTGGTCCCGCTCGTCGGCCAGGGTCAGCTCGGAGTGGGAGACCTTCGGCTCGACCGCCATCTCCGGGCTGAGGCCCGCCTGCTCCACAAGCTGGCGGGCGCCGGAGAGTGCCTGCTCGTCCGAGACCGGCTTGATCGTCTTGAGCGCGTCCAGATCGACGGCCTGCGAGACGGTGGGCCGTCCCGACTCGTCTTTGCCCTCGCCCACCTGGACCAGCGGCACTTGGTTGAACCGCTCGGTGTCGACGTAGCTGAACGAGCCGGTCGTCTCCAAGGCGTTCGGGATGCCGAAGGTGCCGGCGAGCTTCTCCCCCTCCGACGGGATGAGTCCTTCCTGCGTCACCCCGAAGATCGGCACCACTTGTTCGGGCGCCGCCTCGGCGGTTCCCGCCACCACGAGACTGCCCACCAGGGCAAGCGTGCAGCCCAGCGCCACGCCCCGAAAACCGGGCCGGCGTTGGTTTGCCGTGTTCAACATGGCTTTCCTCCGTGTCAGGTCCGGCTGGACTGCCGGATCCATACCGATCCAGAGGAGGCTCGAAGCGCTTTGATACGCCTCCGGTCAGTCAGCTCCGCGACGGACGAGGAGAGCCTTGGCCTTCAGCAAGGGTGGCTGGCTAAGGTGTCCGGGAACAGGTTGCCGTCATCGGTGGGCTCGGGGTGTGGTCGGTCATGCCGGCACACGGCTGCTCGCCGATCTTGCCGATAAGACTGGGTTGACCAGGGTTTCGTCGAGGCCTGCTGATCAATCGTCTGAAGGCCCCGCCACGCGGTGGCGTCCGAGGCGTTCCTGCTCAGCGGCGTAGGCGGCATTTAGGCGCTCGAGGGGTCCCGGGCCGTGGTGCGGCTTCGGCGGGGCGCCCAGGTGGCGCACCCGAAGCTCGTCCATGAGCTCCTCGATGAACGCCGGACCCTCATCGCGCATGAACTGCTGCCGGCTCCGGAGCTCGTCGCTGCCCGGGCGCCAGTCGAGCCCCCAGTTGCCGAGTGCGTAGATGATCGGAAGAGTCTGGATACCAGCTTCGGTGAGGCTGTAGCGAGCGCGCTGCCCCCGCGCTGCGGTGCCGCGGGTGAGGATTCCTGCGTCGACGAGCCGCACGAGGCGGTCGGCGAGGATGTTCGAAGCGATGCCCTCGATCGACCCGGTGAGCAGCGCCCGGAAGTAGCGGCGGTCGCCGAAGATGACGTCGCGAAGCACGAGCAATGACCAGCGATCTCCGAGCACCTCGACGGCGGCGTTGATCGGACACCCGGACCGTGGTTCCACGATTCCTCCTTGACAGGTATTTCGTCCTCAATATAGTGGTTGCAGAACGCAATCACTATTGGAAGAGGAGATGATGGGCCGGTTCGAGTACTGGATGAACGTGTCCCTCGACCTGCGGATCGAGCAAGTTCCTGGGGACAACGGTGCTGGCGAGTGGCTGCGCATCGACGAGGAACTGCACCGCGAGTTCAACGCGCAGGCGCGAGCGCTCGCGCTGATGGTCCAGGGCCGGGTCATGTACGAGACGATGGAGGAGTACTGGCCACGGGCGCGCGAGGACGCGTCGCTGCCGGACGTCATGCGTGAGTACGGCGAGATCTGGACTTCCGCACCCAAGGTGCTTGTCTCCCGCACCCGCCGCAGCGCCGATCACAACACCCGGATCATCGGCGGAGACGACGCGATCGAGCAACTCGCCGACCTCCGAGCCCGGACCGACGGCACCATCGGTGTGGGCGGCGCGGCGCTCGCCACGCAACTGCTCCGGGCGGGGCTGCTCGACGAACTGCTGCTCTTCACCCACCCGGCGATCCTCGGCTTCGGCAGGCCGCTGTTCGACGACTACGACGTGCCGATCGAGCTCGACCTGCTCGAGCAGCGATCGTTCAAGCAGGGCGTCACGATGCATCGTTACGCCATCCTGGATGCAACGGAGGCGAGCTCATGCTGAGGCAGGTCGCGGAGGGTGTACTGGCCCACGAGAGCGAGTTCATTGAGAGTAACGCCGTTGTCGTGCAAGGCCGGGCCGGCGTATTACTCATCGACGCCGGGATAACGGACGACGAAATGGTCGCCATCGCGGACGACCTTCGTCAGTTGGGCCAGCCCGTTGTGGCAGGCTTTTCGACGCATCCACATTGGGATCACCTGCTCTGGAACGCCAAGCTCGGCGAAGCGCCCCGTTACGGTACAGCCCGCTGCGCGGCTGATATCCGAGCCTTTCTATCGGACGCGCAGTGGAAGGACCACGTCGCCGAGGAGTTACCGCCGGAAATCGAGGTACCGCTGGACCTGCTGGGTCTCATCACTGGCCTGCCCGCCGAGGCGACACAGATTCCTTGGGACGGTCCCAAGGTCCGGATCATCGAGCATCAGGCACATGCTCCGGGCCATGCGGCACTGTTGATCGAGGAACGCAGGGTTCTCGTCGCCGGCGACATGCTTTCTGATGTCTTGATTCCGATGCTCGATCTGAGCGCCGCTGACCCGATCGAGGACTACCTCGCCGCGCTGCGGCTGCTCGAAGGCGTGGCGGGTGACGTCGATGTCTTCATCCCAGGTCACGGGTCCGTCGGCGGAGCTGATCAGCTACGCGCACGGATCGACCAGGATCGGGCGTACGTGCAGGCCCTGCGTGACAATCAGGTTGTCAGTGACCCGCGGGTCGGCCCATCGGCTAAGCCCGGCTGGGAGTGGGTAAGCGATGTGCACAACGGGCAAGCCCAGCGCCTCGCCAAAAGAAACGAACTCGGCGGCACTCGTGGCTGACGATCGGTGCGCGGCACGACCCCAGGCGAGCGACCGTCGCACCAGTCGCGCATGTCGCTGTCGGCGTACGGGTTCGGATGCAGAGCCAGGTACGCCAGACGTACACAGTCAGGATGCTTAGCCTCGGCGCTTCATTAGCCCGGCTGTGGTTCATGCCCGAAAGCGAGCAGGTACCTCCCATCTGGGATGCCGGCGCCCGCCTGGTCGCCGACGTCGCCGAGGTGACCGGGCTGACCGGTCTGTTCGGTGATGTGCTGGCCGTGCTGTGGCAGCGACAGGGCGGCCATGATCCGGGCTCGAAGCCCGCCACCGCGGCCACGCCCGATCCGCACCGGCAAGGACACCGGCTCCGGCCGGTTCCCGTCCCGGGTCTTCGCCATCAAACCAAGCCTGGCTGCAACTCGCCCTGACCGGCATCGACCTGCTCGCCCGGACCCAACTTCTGCTCCTGCACGGCGACCTCGCCATCGCCGAACCGAAGAAGCTGCGCTACCGATTGCTGCACGTCAACGCCCGGACCGCCCGCACGACCCGGCTCCGCATCGCCGAACAGTGGCCATGGGCCTTCTCGCTACCGCGTTCCAGCGACTCGCCGCCCTGCCCCGACCCACCGGCTGACCGCCCCGACGAGTAGCACCTGAGGAACCGGCCGATGTGCCGGCCCACCAGCACGCCCAAACCGAGAACGCGCACCCAACAAAGATCAACCGCGCGCCCCACCACCTTGATCAGAGACCTCGATCGAAGAAATTCGACGGAGGCCGGGCAGGACACGAAGAGGCCCCTGGCCGGCGGTGACGCCGGTCAGGGGCCCCTGTGAGGCGATCAGCCTACGTCAGCCGTCGGACTCCGCCGGCGGGATGTAGGCGCCCGGCACGTCCTCCGGCGCGACGATCTTGTCCTCGCCGGGGTACGGCTTCTTCCAGTCGTGCGCCTGGTACCACGTGAAGTGGTTCATCTGCGCGGGGTTGGCGAAGTCGGGCTTGGCGTCGGGTCCGGTCAGCCGCTGGTGCGACTTCCACTCGTCCCACTTCGCCGCCACCTGCTGCTTGTCCGCGGGCACGGTCGCGGACGGCGCGGCCGCGGCGAGGGGGTTCTGCGGCGCGGGGGTGTCCACACCGCAGGCGGGCGGGGTCTTCAGACCCGCGGTCAGCGAGGTCCGGTTGGGCAGCGCGGCGAACGGCGTGAAGTCCGGGTTCTGGGTGAACGCTCCCCGCATCGGGCTGGCCGCGCTGTCCTTCTGGTTCATCGGCTTGATCCCGAGGATCTGCTCGATGGTCCGGATCATCGTGATCTGCGTGTAGTAGTGGCTGTCGACGACGCCGTGCCGGGCCCAGGGGCTGATGATCTGGATCGGGGAACGGTGGCCGTCGACGTGGTCGAGGCCGGCCTGGGAGTCGTCCTCGACGACGAAGATCGCCGACTCCTTCCAGTACGGGCTGTGCGAGATCGTGTCGACGATCTTGCCGACCGCGAGGTCGTTGTCCGCGACCTGGGCGGCCGCGTTCGGCGGGCCACCGGTGTGGTCACTGGAGAGCCAGAACATGTTCAAATTCGCCGGCCCGTGCTTCTCGAAGTCACGCTTCCAGATCTCGTTCCGGTAGATGTCCGGGACGCCGAGGTCGTACTTCGGGAAGCCGGGCACCGACACGCTGTTGAGCGACGGGATCGGCGAGGAGGAGACCAGGTTGTAGGCGGTGTCCTGCCCGGTCGCCGCCATGTTCTTGGTGTCGCAGTACAGGTTCTGCCAGCTCGCGCCGGCGGGCTTGGTCAGGAACTGGTGGAACTCACCGAAGTTCCGTACGGTCTTGCCGGCCGCCTGCGCGCCGGTCCAGAGGAAGCCGGTCCGCTGGTGGCCGAGGGCGTCGTTCTCGGTGTCGTAGCTGCGGATGTACTCACCGGCCGAGGACTCGGTGTATTCCGGGTTGTCGGCCTGCATCAGCCAGTTGTGACCCTCGGCCGAGTTCGTGCCGATGTCGTACGTGTTGTCGTACAGTCCGAACTGCCGAGCCATCGCGTGCTGGTTCGGCGTCACGTTCTCGCCGAACTGCGCCAGCGCCGGGTCGCCGTTGCCCCGCGGGTCGTCACCGAAGACCTGGTCGTAGGTCCGGTTCTCCTTGACGATCAGGAAGACGTGCTTGATCGTCGAGGGGTCGCCGAGCCGCAGCGGCACCGGCACCGGCTTCGCGTCGCCCTTGCCCTCGGTCAGCGTGACCGAGCCGCCGTGCCAGCCGTTCTGGCTGAAGACCTTGCCGGTCTCGGACTTGATGACCTCGTCGCTCGGCAGCGTGAACCGCGTCAGGCTCGACGTCGTGTCGTGGGTACCGTGCCCCGCGGGGTTGTTAGGGCGACGGGCGTCGATACCACGGGTGTTGGAGACCACCACGTCGTTACCGACGGTGGCGATCTCTGCGGGGAAGTAGTCCGTCGGGAGCAGGCCGACGTAGCTGACCGGCTCCAGCGGGGTCGTGTACCGGTAGACGGCGACCGCGTTGGCGCGGCCGAGCGTCACCAGCAGGTGGCCATCGTCGGTGAGCGTCACCGCGTCGGGCTCGTAGCCCACCGAGGCCTCCGGCCACGGCTGGGTGGCGATGGTCTGGACCACCTTGTCGCTCGCGGTGTCGATGACCGACACGTCGTTGGTGGCCGTGTTGGTGACGAACAGCGCCCCGTTCTTGGCATACAGGGCGGTCGGGTGCAGGCCGACGTCGATGCTCGAAGGGGTGGCCGCCGGGTTCGCCAGGTCGATGACGCTGACCGTGCCGCTGAGGGTGGCAGCGGTCACCTGGTCGGCCAGCACCGGCGTGTTGTACGAGTTGATCGTGGGCTCGCCGGGCTTCGCCGGGCGCCCGCCCTCGTTGCTGACGTACAGCTTGGTACCGACCAGGATCATGTCCCGCGGGGCGTTGCCCACGGCCCAGCTCTGCTCGATGGCCCCGGTCGCCGCGTTGATGGCGACCACCCGGTTCTGGCCGTTGACCGCGGAGTACACGGTGGAGCCGTCGGGCGAGAACACCGCCTCACTCGCCAGCGCGCGCTTGGGCCCGTCCTGGGGGATCCGGATGAACGCCGGGTCGGCGAGGCTGCCGTCCGGGTTCACGGTGAACTTGCGGTAGCCGTCGGCCTGGCCCAGCCACAGCTGCGAACCGTCGGGCGAGTACGTGGGACCTTCCTGGCCCACGTCGTTGCCGCTGATGCGCAGGTTCGCCGCCGCGTTGTTGCCGACGAGCTGCTGCACCTTCCAGTCCTTCAGGTCCACGATGGCGAGCGCCATCCCGCCGTCGGTGATCGAGGCGGCGAGGTGGGTGCCGTCCGGGCTGACCGAGGACGACATGATCTTACCGTTGTTGATGACCAGTCGCTCGCCGATCGGGTTGATGTACTGGTCACCGGACACGAGCAGGCCCTTGTCGGTCATCTGGCCGACCTGGTCGGTGCCGAACTGGTGTGTCTGGGCGAACCCGATACCGGTGCCGGCGGCCACGACGACAGCGGTGGCGCCGGCCGTTACGAGGGGTATCCGGCGGATTTGTCGACCGAGAAGGCCGGATTGGTCCTTCTCGACACGCCGACGGCGGCGTGTTACCTGCATTTACTTATCCCTTCGTGGTGGGAAGCAGTGCGACGTTGCCGTCGAACTGCCAGAGCGGGTTCGGTGCGTCCCCGGTCGGGGTCCGCACCAGGAAGTAGCCGTTCACTTCCTTCGGTCCGTCGCCATCGGCCACGAACCGCCCGTCTGCGGTGACGTCGAGCTGATAGATGGCCGTCCCGGCGGCCTCGACGTCGGGGAGATGCCAGGAGATGACGCAGCGCCAGTCGTTGCCCGGCCCGTGGGCGGCGACGTTGCCGCCGCCCTTGTTGCACGTCGCCGTGACCTTCAGCTGCGCTTCGGTGACGTCGGGGCGGTTGAGCTGCTTGGTCTGCATGCGGTAGAGGTGGGCGAAGGCCGTGGCGACCGAGCGCTGCACCTTGTCCTGCTCGATCCCGGAGCCCGTTGCCGGGGTCGCCGCGGCGACGACCGCGACCGTCACGGCGACCAGCCCGACGAGCGGCAGAACTCCGGCGGTGACCGCGCGGCGCCCCGAGCCGTCGTAGGCCAGGTTGGTGAAGTCGCGGCGCAGGAAGAGCAGGTAAGCCAGCGCGGTCGCGATCACGGCCCACACCAGGCTGACCACGATGCCGATCAGAAGCGGGCCGAGCTGTGCCGGGCTGGTGAACAGGCCGTTCCAGGCGATGAAGGCGTAGCCGGGCAGGGCGAGGCGTACGGCGACGGGGAGCGGCAGCATCTGGGCGAGCTGCATCGCGAGCGCGACGAGCGCGGGCAGCAGCAGTCCCATCGGGGACCGCCCCAGCGCGACGGACCCGAGTAGCCCGATCGCGGCGAGGGCCAGGGTCGGGGCGAGTACGCAGACCCAGGCGAGCAGCACCTTCCCGGCGGCGTCCGCCGGCGTCAGCAGGTGGCCGTCGAGGCCGACCAACGGCTGGTTGCCGACCGCCACCACCCCGCCGGCCGCGCTGGAACCGGCCAGCCCCGCCACGAGCAGCAGGATGACGGTGAGGCTGGCCAGTGCCTTGGCCGCGAAGATCCGTCGAGGTGACCGGACCGCCACGAGCAGGTGGCGCCAGGTGCCGAGCCGCTCCTCGGAGGCGAACACGTCACCGGCGACCACCGAGGTCAGCAGCGGGAGCCCCCAGGTGCCCGCGAAACCGAGCACCACCAGCGGTCCGGCCCATCCCGTGGCGTGCATCCATCGACCGAAGAGGGTGTCGACAGGCAGCGTGCTCTGCTGGCTCACCGCGGCGACGAACAGCGCCGGCGCGATCCAGCAGGCGAGGACCAGCAGGCGGATCCGCCACTGGGAGACCAGCTTGACCAGCTCGAAGCGGTAGCCGCGTAATACCGGGACCCGGCGGGTGCCGGTGGCGCGGTCGTCGACGCTGGTCGTGGTCATCGGTTGGCCTCCTGCGGCTCGGTGAGGGCGAGGAACGCGGCCTCGAGCGGCGACACCACGGGTGCGAGCTCACGCAGCGCGATGCCCGCGTGCACGAGCCGCACCACGAGTTCGTCGAGGGCGGGCACCAGCGCGCGCACGACGAGCACTTCGGCGTCGTGCGGTGCCCAGGCGTCGACGACGTGGACGCCGGCCGTATCGACCGCCAGCCGGCGGGCGGCCTGCGGGTCGGAGGTGAGCAGCCGGTAGTCGAGTTCCCGGTTCTCGGCGGCCAGCTTGCTCAGCGGGCCGGAGAAGACGACCCGTCCGGTGGCGACGATGGTGACCTCGGAGCACAGTGCCTCGAGGTCGTCCATGCGGTGACTCGAGAGCACGACACTGGTTCCGTCTGCCGCGAGCCGGGTGAGGACATTGTGTACGTGCTTCTTGCCCGCCGGGTCGAGGCCGTTGGACGGTTCGTCGAGCACGAGCAGCCGGGGCTTGGTGAGCAGGGCGGCGGCGAGCCCGAGCCGTTGACGCATGCCGAGGGAGAAGCCGCTCGCCCGGTCGTCGGCGACATCGGTGAGCCCGACCTGGCCGAGCACGTCGTCGATCCACGTTGCCGGCAGGTCGCGGCCGCGGAGAGCGACCAGCGCGGCGAGGTTCTGCCGGGCGGTGAGCGAGGGGTAGAGGCCGGGCCCGTCCACGAAGCCGGCGACACCGTCGGGAACGGCGAGCGCCGGCCCGACCGGCGTACCCAGGACCTCGAGGCGACCGCTGTCGGCAACGGCCAGGCCCAGCAGGAGCCCGAGCAATGTCGTCTTGCCGGCGCCGTTCGGCCCGACCAAGCCGTGGATCTGCCCCTGCGGCACATCGAGATCGATGCCGTCGAGCGCGACGACGTCGCCGAAACACTTGGTGATACCGCGAGCCCGGATTGCGAGGAGTGCGTCCATGAGCCCCTTCTTTCGTAGCCTCAAGCAAGGTAGGGACGGCACACAACGCAGACAGGGACAACTGGCTGAACGTTCATGGAACGGGAGACAACCGGCATCCCCGGGGCCCGGAGTAGCCCGCGGATCGTTCGGTCCAGTCCGTACAACCCGGACGCTGGCGCAACGGCGGGATTCTGCTTCCTACTGGGCCGTGTCTATCGCACGCCGGGTGAAGCTTCGTGGTCAACCCGCGCCGCGGCGCCCCAACGCGTGATCGGCCGGTTCGTCGTCGACGCCACCGGGCGACTCGACCTGCAACTCGCCACGGGAGCGGGCGCCAGCGGCGTGCTGATGAGCCCGGGCGCTGGTGGAGTCGACGCTGACGTCCCAGGTGATCAGCCCCACCGCGTCGGCGCGGGTCTGCAACGCGGTCACGACGTCCCGCCAGACTCCAGCGCGCAGGCAGAACAGTGCACGTCACCAGCTCGCCGCGGAGCCGCACGGCCACCTCGCCGAGGTCGACCTCGGCCTCCCGACCGGGGAGGTGTTCTTGGGGGATGAAGGGGTTTGCGGGCTCGTGGCCGGCCTCGATGCGGATCTCACGGCGGCGGGTGGCGACGTGTGCGCGCACCATCCAGTACGACACCTGCCCGCCGGCGTCGTGCTCGTCAAGGAGCCGATCGAAGATCCTTTTCGCGGTGTGCCGCTGCTTCCGCGGAGCCTCTAGGTCGTCGCGGAGCCAGTTGTCGATGACTTTCCGGTATGGGTTCAGCCGCGATGCCCGCCCTTACGTGGCTGCGGCCACGCCGATTCCATGGCCGCGGCGACGGTTCGGTACCCGACTCCGTACCTGCGTTGCAGAGCCCGATTCGACAACCCAGAACGGGCCTCACGGCGGATCGCCGCGAACAGCTCGACGCGCGAGCCTGACGGCAGAGCCGATCAGCAACCACCCGCTTCGGCTAGGTCGAGTACGACCCGACAGGACGAGGAGGCTGTACGCAAGTCGGTGCGCTTGTGGGCCTGCACGTGACTCATGTCCCGGCGGCCTCTGCTGGCACGAGTTGCGCAAACTGGCGCTCAAGGATTTTGTCCGCCCCTGCGGCCCAGGCTTCCGTCAAGGGTGCGGTGGCGGGATCGGGGAAGATGTCCTCTTCGCCCTTCGCCACCGCGTCGAAGATGGCATGCGCGGCCGCCTGTGGGGAGGTCTTGGGGATGTCGAGTGCCCGTGTCATGTCGGTGTCGATCGGGCCGGCGAGCACGGCGTGAAATCTGACGCCCTGCCCTGTGTGGAGGGCGCGGAGGGTCTTGGTCAGCGAGAACGCTGCGGCCTTCGAGATCGAGTAGGACGTGAACATCGGCAACGGGGCGAGCGCGACGCAGGACAACAGGTTGATGACTGCGCCCCGCGAGTTGATCAGCGCGGGCAGGAAGGACTGGGTCATGGCGCTGGAGCCGTAGAGGTTCACAGCCAGGTGATGCTCAAGCGCGGCAGGATCGAACTCGTCGGGCAGCATGATGCCGGCGTTGTTGATCAGGATGTCGAGCGACTCGATCTCGCTGGCGGCCGCCTGGATCTGTGCGGGGTTGGTGACATCCAGTGCCAGGGGCCTCAACCGTGAGTCGGGGTGGGTCAGGGGCTGTCGGGTGCCCGCATAGACCCGCTTCGCGCCCCGAGCGAGTGCT
>NZ_JAPDPH010000166.1 GCF_026013475.1 Micromonospora yasonensis
CGGGAGTGCCGGGCTGGGCCGGTGCCGCCCACGGCGGGGTGGTGGCCGCGCGGTCGGTCTGCTCGGGCGGCCAGAGCGGTTCGATGTCCCGCTCCGGCACCTGCGGTTGACCCGGTACGTGGGCCCGGTCGGCGTTCTCGTGCACCACGGTTCCTCCCCATTCCTCCCGCCGAGGATAGGCCGTCCGGTGCACCGGGCGACCCGATCGGGGATCGACGAAGATCAGGACGTCCAGACCGCCCAGGCGCCCGGTTCGGTCCACCAGGACCGCTTCCGGCTCAGCTCGCTCTCGACGCCGTCGTCGAGGAAGGGCACCTTCTCGTCGCGCGGCACGACCGCCACCGCCCGGCCCCGGGCGCGGCGTACCTCGAGCCGTACCTTCTTCCTGCCAAAGGCGGACCGGGTGACCACGGAGACGGCCACCGCCACCTCGACCCGGCCGTCGGTCGGGTCCGGGTCGGCCAGCAGGGTCACGTCGTCCAGTTGCGCGTACCCGCCCGCGTTGCCGATCGCGCAGGCCAGGATCGGGTCGTCGCCGTACGAGAGCACGGCGTCGTCCACCTCGACCCGGGCCCGCCAGTGCAGCGGCCGGCCCGCGTCGTCGGCCGCGCCGAGCAGCGCGCCGTCCAGGGTCACCGAGCCGCCGTCGTTGCGCAGCAGGTCGAGCCGGCGGGGCGTGCCGTCCAGCACCGCCGCGGCCACCGCCTCCGGGTCGCGGGGCAGCCCGAGCTGCGCGGCCAGGTCCCGTACCGGGCCGGTCCGGGCCGGGTCGAGCGGGAGTACGCCGACCGGGGGCAGGTCGGGGACGGTCCGGTTTCCGGGCAGGTCCGCCGGCCGGCGGCTGGGCGGCGGGGCGTACCGCCGGACCAGTCGGCGTAGCACGGCGCGCAACTGTCCGTCACTGGCCGTAGCGACCACGAGCCGGGTCTTGCCGTCCGGATCCGGCCAGGTGAGGCCGTCCTCGCGCGGTGGCCCGTCGAGCCGGGCCAGCACCTCGTCGATCTCGGCGTCCGAGCGGGCGGTGACCGTCTCCACCCGGGCGCCCCGGGCGGTCAGCGCTTCCGCACAGGCCAGCACCGGTACGCGCGGCGTCTCGCAGCGCTCCTCGGGCTTCTCGCCGGCCGCCTCGGCGGCGCCACCGCAGCAGGCTCCACCACTGCCACAGCCCCCACCGGCAGCATCCCGCTCCGAGCCGAGGGTGAGCAGCACCACGTCGTACACGAAGGAGCCTCCTGCTTCTCGACGAACCCCTGCCGGTCCCGCCGTCACTACTTGTTAGCCTGACACCCCGGGCTCGCCAACCGGTCGCCACCTGGCACCCGAGCCTTCTGGAGGCGGAGAAGATGCCAGCGATCGTGCTCATCGGCGCTCAGTGGGGCGACGAGGGCAAGGGCAAGGTTACCGACCTGCTGGGTGAGCGGGTCGACTACGTCGTGCGCTACTCCGGCGGCAACAACGCCGGGCACACGGTGATCACCCCGGACGGCCAGAAGTACGCGCTGCATCTCATGCCGTCCGGCGCGCTCTCGCCGAACGCGATGATCGTGATCGGCAACGGCGTGGTGGTCGACCCGAAGGTGCTGCTGGAGGAGATCGACGGTCTCGCCGAGCGTGGCGTGGACGTCTCCCGGCTGCGCATCTCCGGCGACGCACACCTGATCATGCCGCACCACCGCGCGCTGGACCGGGTGGTCGAGCGCTACCTCGGCTCCGCGCGGATCGGCACCACCGGCCGGGGCATCGGTCCCGCGTACGGCGACAAGGTCGCCCGGATGGGCATCCGGCTCCAGGACCTGCTCGATCCCGGCATCCTGCGCAAGAAGCTGGAGCTGGCCCTCCGCGAGAAGAACCAACTGCTGTTCAAGGTCTACAACCGCAAGGCGATCGACGTCGACGCGACGATCGAGGAGTACCTGGGCTACGCCGAGCGGCTCAAGCCGTACATCGCGGAGACCCGGGTCATGCTCTGGGACGCGCTGGACCGCGGCGAGACCGTGCTGCTGGAGGGCGCCCAGGCCACCATGCTCGACATGGACCACGGCACGTACCCCTTCGTCACCTCGTCCAACCCGACGGCCGGCGGCGCGTGCGTGGGCGCGGGCATCCCGCCGACCGCGATCACCAAGGTGATCGCGGTGAGCAAGGCGTACACCACCCGGGTGGGCGCGGGGCCGTTCCCCACCGAGCTCTTCGACGACAACGGCCAGCACCTGGTCAAGATCGGCCATGAGTACGGCACCACCACCGGCCGGGAGCGCCGCGCCGGCTGGTTCGACGCGGTCGTTGCCCGGTACGCCTGCCGCCTCAACGGCGTGACGGATCTGGTGATCACCAAGCTGGACGTGCTCACCGGCATGGCCAAGGTGCCGATCTGCGTCGGCTACGAGATCAACGGCGAGCGCTTCGACGACATGCCGATGACGCAGACCGACTTCCACCACGCCACGCCGATCTACGAAGAGCTCGACGGCTGGTGGGAGGACATCACGAAGGCCCGCACCGAGGACGAGCTCCCCGAGAACGCCAGGCGCTACATCGCCCGCATCGAGGAACTCTGCGGCACCAGGGTCAGCATCGTAGGCGTAGGCCCCGGCCGCGAGGAAAACGTAGTCCGCCACCCCCTCCTCCCCTAACCCAGGGATCGCCCCCCGGAAATTGCCCCGTTGATCAAGGACTTTGCGTCCATGGGGGCCGGAAATGAGACGCAAACTCCTTGATCAACGGGGGTGGGTGGGGTGGTCAGTAGGATGCGGGGTCGTGCGGGTACTTCTTGTGGGTGGTGGCGGGCGGGAGCATGCGCTCGCGCTCGGGCTGGCGGCCGATCCTTCCGTGACGGCGCTGGTCGCGGCACCGGGTAATCCGGGCATCGCGGCCGTTTCCGAGCTGCGGGAGGTGAACCCGACCGACCCGGCGTCCGTGGCGGCGCTCGCCGTCGAGGTGGCGGCCGACCTGGTGGTGATCGGGCCGGAAGCGCCGCTGGTGGCCGGGGTCGCCGACGCGGTACGCGCCAAGGGCGTCGCGGCGTTCGGCCCGTCCGCCGAGGCCGCCCGGCTGGAGGGTTCGAAGGCGTTCGCCAAGGACGTGATGACCGCCGCCGGCGTACCCACCGCGCGGGCGTACACCTGCACCGATGCGGAGAGCATCGCGAAGGCGCTGGACGAGTTCGGGGCGCCGTACGTGGTGAAGAACGACGGGCTGGCCGCCGGCAAGGGCGTCGTGGTCACCAGCGACCGGGGGGTCGCGGAGGCGCACGCGCTGGAGTGCGGTCGGGTGGTGATCGAGGAGTACCTGGCCGGACCCGAGGTCTCCCTCTTCGTGGTCACCGACGGCGAGGCCGCCGTGCCGCTGCTGCCGGCGCAGGACTTCAAGCGGGCCGGCGACGGCGACACCGGCCCGAACACCGGCGGCATGGGGGCGTACGCGCCGCTGCCCTGGGCACCGCCCGGGCTGGTCGACGAGGTGATGCGCGACGTCGTGCACCCGACGCTGGCCGAGTTGCGCCGCCGGGGCACCCCGTTCGCCGGCCTGCTCTACGTCGGCCTGGCGATCACCGCCGCCGGCTCCCGCGTGATCGAGTTCAACGCCCGCTTCGGCGACCCGGAGACCCAGGTCGTCCTCGCGCTGCTGGAGACGCCGCTGGCCGGGCTCCTGCACGCCGCCGCCACCGGCACGCTCGCGGCGCACCCGCCGCTGCGGTGGCGGGACGGCGCGGCGGTCACCGTCGTGGTGGCCGCCGAGGGCTACCCGGCGGCCCCGCGCACCGGTGACCCGATCATCGGCGCGGACCGGCCCGGCGTCATCCACGCCGGCACCCGCCGGGACGCCGACGGGACGCTGCGCTCCGCCGGGGGTCGGGTCCTCTGCGCCACCGCCACCGGACCCGACTTGGCCGCCGCCCGGGACGCCGCCTACGACCTGGTACGCGGCATCGAGCTGGCCGGCTCCCACCACCGCACCGACATCGCCGCGGCCGCGGTCCAGGGGCGGATCCGAATTCCCGGCTGAGCCCCGGTCCCGACCCTGGCGGGACAGGGGTTGCCCGGCTGACCCGCTGCGCCCGACTGGCGGCGTCGCCGCCTTCTGTGCAGGTCAGGGTCCACCGTTCGGCGGGCGGCGGGCATTGACAGACCATGCCACCATCACCGTGCTGGTGCGGCCGTCCGGGGCGGCCGTCGGGTGCGGGGGTGGTGGTCCGGTGGCCGATTTTCTCGGCGCGGTGCTGAGCTTCCCCACTGTCCTGTTCAGCTTCCTGCTGGTCGTCGTGGTCGGCTACTGGCTGCTGGTGCTCACCGGCGTGCTCGACCTCGGCGACGACTTCGACGTGGACGGCGTGCCCGGCGGGATCCTCGCCGGGCTGGGCTTCGGCGGGCTGCCCAGCGCCATCGTGTTCTCGTTGCTCGTCGCGGTGGCCTGGTTCGTCAGCCTGGCCGGCACCGCGCTGCTCGACGGGCTCGGGCTCGGCGTGGGCGCGCGGATCGCCGTGTCGCTCGCTGTGCTGCTGGCCGCCCTGCTCTGCGCCTGGCTGGTGACCCGGCTGGTGGCGGTGCCGCTGAGTCGGCTTTTTCCAGCCGGTGTCGAGGCGAGTCGGCACTCCTTCGTCGGCCGGCTCTGCGTCATCCGTACCGGGCAGGTGACCGAGGACTTCGGTCAGGCCGAGGTGACGGCCGCGGACGGCTCGTCGGCCGTCGTCCAGGTCCGTCAGCACCGCACCGAACCGCTCCGGGCCGGTACCTCCGCCCTCATCTACGACTACGACCCGGACGGCGAGTTCTTCTGGGTCATGCCGGCCGGGACCGCCTTCGATCCCGATCCGTCGCGTCACGTACCGATCTAGTCCCTGGCGATCCCCCCGGACCGCGCCGACCGACCGGCGGTCCGCCGATCCCCGTATCCCTCTTCGAGCCGCTCGCCGCACCCCTGTGAAAGGAGGAAGCGCGGCCACCATCGCCGCGTACCCGCCATGGATGTCGTCACCACCGGCTTCGGCGTACTGCTCGCCGTCCTGCTCCTCATCGCCCTCGGCGTGGCCCTGCTCGTCAGCCGCCTGTTCCGGAAGGTCGAGCAGGGCAAGGCCCTCATCGTGTCCAAGGTCCGCCGGGTGGATGTCACGTTCACCGGCGCGGTCGTCCTGCCCGTGCTGCACAAGGCCGAGGTGATGGACATCTCGGTGAAGACCATCGACATCGAACGGACCGGCAACGAGGGCCTGATCTGCCGGGACAACATCCGCGCCGACATCCGAATCACCTTCTTCGTCCGGGTGAACAAGACCACCGAGGACGTGATCAAGGTGGCTCAGGCGATCGGCACCGCCCGGGCCAGTGACCGCGAGACGCTGCAGGAGCTGTTCAACGCCAAGTTCTCCGAGGCGCTGAAGACGGTGGGCAAGCAGCTCGACTTCGTCGACCTCTACACCAAGCGGAACGAGTTCCGGGACCAGATCATCCGGGTGATCGGCACCGACCTCAACGGCTACAGCCTCGAGGACGCGGCGATCGACTTTCTCGAGCAGACCCCGATGTCCCAGCTGGACGCGGCGAACATCCTGGACGCCCAGGGCATCCGCAAGATCACCGAGCTGACCGCCATCGAGCACGTGCGCACCAACGAGTTCCAGCGCAACGAGCAGAAGGAAATCACCCGGCAGAACGTCGACGCCCGCGAGGCGATCCTCGAACTCGAACGGCGTCAGGCGGAGGCCGAGGCCCGGCAGCGCCGCGAGGTCGAGACCGTGCGGGCCCGCGAGGAGGCGGAGGTCACCCGGGTCCGGGCGGAGGAGCGCCTGCGGGCGGAGACGGCCAACATCCGTACCGACGAACAGCTCGGCATCCAGCACGAGAACCGGGCCCGGGAGATCGCGGTCGCCGAGAAGAACCGGGAGCGGGTCATCGCGATCGAGACCGAGCGGATCGAGAAGGACCGGATGCTCGAGGTCATCGCCCGGCAGCGGGAGACCGAACTGTCCACCATCGCCAAGGACAAGGAGGTCGAGGGAGAGAAGCGGTCGATCGCCGAGGTCGTCCGGGAGCGGATCGCGGTGGAGAAGACCGTGGCCGAGCAGGAGGAGAACATCAAGCGGCTGCGGGTGGTCGAGGAGGCCGAGCGGACTCGCCAGGCCGTGGTGATCCAGGCCGAGGCCGAGGCGCAGGAGAACCTGGTCAAGGACATCAAGGCGGCCGAGGCCGCGGAGCAGGCCGCCAAGTTCAAGGCCCGCGAGGAGCTCGTCCTCGCCGAAGCGCGGCAGCAAGCCGCCGAGCTCGACGCCCGGGCCAAGATCCGACTGGCGGAGGGCCAGCAGGCGGAGGCGGCTGCCGTCGGCCTCGCCGAGGTGCAGGTCCGCGAGCGGGGCGCCGAGGCGATCGAGAAGGTGGGCCGGGCCGAGGCGGCCGTCGAGCGGGAGAAGGCGCTGGTCACGGCCGAGGCGGTACGCGAGAAGCTCAAGGGCGAGGCGGAGGGCCTCACCGAGAAGGCCGCCGCGATGGCGGCGCTGGACGACGCCACCCGCGAGCACGAGGAGTACCGGCTGCGGCTGGAGTTGGAGAAGGACGTCCGGCTGGCCGGTCTCGACGTGCAGCGGCAGGTCGCCGAAGCGCAGGCGAAGGTGGTCTCCACCGGGCTGGAGAAGGCCAACATCGACATCGTCGGCGGGGACAGCGTCTTCTTCGACCGGCTGCTCAGCTCGATCTCGCTCGGCAAGAGCGTGGACGGTTTCGTCGCCCACTCGGACGTGGCGCGGGGCATCGCACAGCCGTGGCTGGACGGGCGGGCCAGCTTCACCGACGACCTGGCCCGGGTGCTGGGCTCCTTCAACACGTCGGACGTGCAGAACCTGACCCTCTCCGCGTTCCTGCTTCAGCAGATGCGGGCCGACGGCGCCGACAAGGGCAAGCTGGAGGAGCTGCTCAAGGCGGCCCGGAAGCTGGGCCTGGCGGAGGCGCCGGTGGCGGCGCTGACCGGGCAGCGGCAGCCGCGGGCCGGTGAGTGATCCGGTGACCGACCGCGAGACCGGGTCCGCCGCCGACGGCGCGGTGGACCCGGCCGGCCTGGACGCCGGCACCTACGAGGTGCTGCGCAACCGGCTCGCCGAGCAGGCCGCCGAGCTGACCCGGCGGGCGGAGCGACTGAACGCCCGGCGGGCGGAGGTCTTCGGCAGCACCGAGCTGCGCCTGATCAGCACCGAGCGGATCCGTACCGAGCACAACTGCGTACCCCGGGACATCGTCCCGGTCGGCGGGCTGATGCTGTTCGGCTACAACGTCTTCATCGGGCTCAAGCCCGAGACCACGGTGGACGACGTCTTCTCGCTGCACCGGTTCGTCCGGCTGGAGAACCCCGGATCGGACGGGCCGGACGGCTTCCGCTTCGACCAGGTCGACCCGGCCGAGGTGCCCGGCCTGCTGCGCGACCCGCAGTTCGAGCGGGACTTCGCCGAGCTGTACCGGTACTACCGGCAGACCCGGCTGCTGCAACTGCGCCGGCTCGACGGCCGGTTGCTGGCGGTGTTCCAGACCGGCCCGCGGACCGACGACATCCGCGTGCTGCGCTGGCGGATCGACCACGACGGCGCGGTGGCGTACCTGGACAACCGGGGCGAGCGGGACCACGTCTTCCCACCGGCGCACGACTTCGAGTGGATCGAGACCACCCGGGACGACCACGTCCTCGGCCGGCACCCGCACATCTCCATCCAGGGCGAGGTCTTCGTCGAGACCGTCGGCGCCGACCTCACCGTCAAGGTGGAGAACAACACCGAGACCGGTGAGGGCATCTACCGCGAGCCGGTCGACGAGCCGCTCCAGAGTCTGGCGGACGCCGACGTCACCTACGCCCGGGTGGGTCCGCTTATCCTGCTGCGGATCCGGCCGTACAAGGAGAACGACTGGCGGCACCTGGTCTTCAACACGCTCACCCGGGAGGTGGTCCGGCTTGACGGGGTCGGTCAGGCGTGCCAGCGGTTGCCCGAGGACCACGGGATCATCTTCCCCGGCGGCTACCACCTGGCCACCGGCGTGACCCGTACCTTCGACACCGACGTGTCCAGTCTGGAGTTCGAGCGGGTGATCCGTTCGGCCAACGGCGAGGACGTGCTGTACGTCTTCCACGCTCGGGACGAGGGCCGGTCGCTGCTGCTGCCGTACAACGCGATCCGCAAGGAGGTGGCCGCGCCGGTTCCCTGCCACGGCTACTCGATCTTCGACGACGGCACGATGGTGGTCTTCCGGGCGATCTCCGACGAGCCGACCCGGGTCCACCCGATGCAGATCTGGCAGACCCCGTACGCGTCGGAGAGCTACGCTGCCGCCCAGCCGGCGGGCACCGGGCCGCTGGAGCGGATCGGCAACGCCGATCTGGTCCGGGGCATCTCCGACTGCCTGTCGGTGGCCCGGATGGCCGACGCCACGACGCCGGCCCCCGGGGTCTACCAGGCCCTGATCGCCGCCTGCACCCGCGCCTTCGACCACTATCACTGGCTCGACGACGCCGATCTCGGCGACCTGGCCGAGCCGCTCGCGGCGGTCCGCGCCACCGCCACCGGCGTCCTCGACGAGTACGAGAAGGTGCGGTCGCTGAGCGCGCAGGCGAGCGTCGCGGTGGACGAGAGCGCCGAGCGGATCGCCTCGCTGACCCGCCGGGTACGAGGTGACGCGCCGCTGACCGCCGACGACTGGGTACGCCAGCTCGCGGGTCTGCGCCAGGCGCAGGGGCACCTGGTGACGCTGCGCGAACTCCGCTACGTCGACCTGGGCCGGGTCGACGAGCTGGCCGCCCAGCTCGACGTCGAGCTGGCCGAGGCGGGCCGGCGCGCGGTGGACTTCCTGCGCCGCGACGACGCCCTCACCGGCTACCAGGCGGAGGTGGAGCGCCTCGGCGAACGGGCCGCCGGCATCGCCACGGTCGCCGCGGCGACACCGGTCCGCGACGAGCTGGCCGAGCGGGCCGAGGGGCTGCAGACCATCACCGAGGTGGTGGGGGCCCTGGACATCGCCGACGCCACGGTCCGGACCGGGATCCTGGCCCGGATCGGCGAGGTCCTGGGCGGGGTCAACCGGGCGCGCGCGGTGCTGGAGAACCGCCGGCGGGAGCTGACCCAGGCGGAGGGCCGGGCCGGGTTCGCCGCCGAGTTCGCCCTGCTCGGGCAGGCGGTCACCGGGGCGCTGGCGACCGCCGACACCGCCGAGCGGTGCGACGAGCAGCTCGGCCGGCTGCTGCTCCAGGTGGAGAACCTGGAATCCCGGTTCGGCGAGTTCGACGACTTCCTCGCCGAGCTGGCGACCAGGCGGGCGGACATCTACGAGGCGTTCTCGTCCCGGAAGCAGGCGCTGCTCGACGAGCGGGGCCGCCGAGCCGACCGGCTGGTCGGCTCCGCCGATCGGATCCTGCTCAGCGTCCAGCGGCGGGTCGCCACCCTGGGCTCGCTCGACGAGATCAACACGTACTTCGCCTCGGATCCGATGATCGGCAAGCTCCGCTCGGTCGTCGACGAGCTGCGGGTGTTGGGGGACCAGGTCCGCGCCGAGGAGCTGGACGGGCGGCTGCGGGCCGCCCGGCAGGAGGCCGGCCGCGCCCTGCGGGACCGGACCGACCTGTACGCCGACGGCGGCGAGATGATCCGGCTGGGCCGGCACCGTTTCGCGGTCAACACCCAGCCGATCGACGTCACGGTCGTCCCGCACCAGGGGCGGATGGCGGTGGCCGTCACCGGCACCGACTACCGGTCGCCGGTCCGGGACGAGTCGTTCGAGCGGACCCGGCGGTTCTGGGACCAGCTGCTCGTCTCCGAGTCGCCGGAGGTGTACCGGGCGGAGTACCTCGCCACGTCGATCCTGGCCGACGCCGAGGCGGGCCGGGGCACGCTCACCCTGGACGCGCTGCACACGGCGGCGGTCGACGGGCGGAAGCTGGCCGAGCTGGTCCGGTCGGTGGCGGAGACCCGGTACGACGAGGGCTACGAGCGCGGCGTGCACGACCAGGACGCCGCCGCCGTCCTGCACGCCCTGCTGCGGCTGCACGCCGGCGCCGGGTTGCTGCGGTGGCCGCCGGCCGTGCGGGCCGCCGCGCAGCTGTTCTGGCGGTACGGCACCGACGAGGCCGCCCGACGGTCCTGGTCGGCGCGGGCCGCGTCGCTGGCCAGGGCCCAGGAACGCTTCGGGCGCCCGGCGGCCCGCCCGACCGGTGCGCGGGAGGCGGCCGGCTCGATCGGCCCGCAGCAGGCGGCCGGAGACGACGGGCGCGCGGAGAACCCGGCCGGGGCGGGGGCCGGCGGCGACGCGATCGACCAGTTGCAGGCCGAACTGGCGGCCGGGGCGGGGCGGTGGCTGCGGGACGCCGGCCTCCCCGCCCTCGCGGCCGAGTCCGACCTGGCCGGCGGGTACCTCTTCGAGGAGCTGGCCCGGGCGCCGTTCGGCTTCGTCACCGGCGCCGGGGCGCGCGGCCTGCTGGACCGGTTCCGGCGGGCCCTGGGCGGCCCGCAGGCGCGGTCGAGCATCGAGTTCGACGAGGACCTGCGGGCCCTCGGCGACGACCTGGCCAGCCGGTATCAGCTGGTGGAGGCGTGGCTGGGCGCGTTCCTGGCCAGCACCGGGGGTGAGCTGTCCGGGTACGACCTGCCGGAGGCGATCGCCATTGAACTGTGCGGGCCGGAGCTGTCCCGGCACGCGTCGGCGGCCACCCTGACGGAGACGGTGACCGGGCTGCTCGGCGCCCATCCGCGGATCACCGGATCGGCGCTGGCCCTGCGGCTGGACGAGATGCTTGCCCGGACGCACCGGTTCCGTACCGAGCGGGTGCCGGCGTACCGGGACTACCAGCGGCGGCGCAACGAGCTGGTGGCCGCCGAGCGCGAGCGGCTTCGGCTGGCCGAGTACCAGCCGAAGGTGATGACGACCTTCGTCCGCAACCGCCTGCTCGACGAGGTCTACCTGCCGCTGATCGGCGACAACCTGGCCCGGCAGCTGGGGGCCACCGGGGACGCGAAGCGGGTCGATCAGATGGGCCTGCTGCTGCTGATCTCCCCGCCCGGCTACGGCAAGACCACCCTGATGGAGTACGTGGCCAGCCGCCTCGGCTTGGTCTTCGTGAAGGTGAACGGGCCGGCGCTGGGCAGCCGGGTGACCTCGCTCGACCCGGCCGAGGTGCCGGACGCCACCGCCCGGCAGGAGGTCGAGAAGATCTCCTTCGCGCTGGAGCTGGGCAACAACGTCCTGCTCTACCTGGACGACATCCAGCACACCTCCCCGGAGCTGCTGCAGAAGTTCATCTCGCTCTGTGACGCCCAGCGCCGGATGGAGGGGGTGTGGGAGGGCCGCGCCCGCACGTACGACCTGCGGGGCAAGCGGTTCGCGGTCTGCATGGCCGGCAACCCGTACACCGAGTCGGGGCGGCGGTTCCGGGTGCCCGACATGCTCGCCAACCGGGCCGACGTGTGGAACCTCGGCGACGTGCTCTCCGGCCGGGACGAGGTGTTCGCGCTGAGCTACCTCGAGAACGCGCTCACCTCGAACTCCACGCTCGCCCCGCTGTCCACCCGGGACCGGGGCGACGTGGAGTTGCTCGTCCGGCTGGCCCGGGGGGACGAGACGGTCCGACCCGACCAGCTCTCCCACCCGTACTCGGCGGTGGAGCTGGAGGAGATCGTCGCGGTGCTGCGCAAGCTGCTCCACGTGCAGCGGGTGGTGTTGACCAACAACCAGGCGTACATCGCCTCAGCGGCGCAGGCCGACGACTCCCGCACCGAGCCGCCGTTCCAGCTCCAGGGCTCCTACCGCAACATGAACAAGCTGGCCGAACGGGTCGTCCCGGTGCTCACCGACGAGGAGTTGGAGGCGGTCATCGACGACCACTACCTGGGTGAGGCGCAGACGCTGGCGGCGGGGGCGGAGGCGAACCTGTTGAAGCTCGCCGAGCTACGCGGCCGGCTCACCGCCGATCAGGCGCGGCGCTGGGCGGAGGTCAAGGCGGCCTTCCTGCGGGCCCGGGCGCTGGGTGGTTCCGATGATCCGCTCGACCGGGCGGTGGGTGCCCTCGGTCTGCTCGCCGACCGGGTCGGCGGGGTGGAGGCGGCGATCGGCCGCGCCGTCGACCGCGCCTGACCGCGGCCCCGCGCGGTCCGAACGCCCGGCGGGCCGGAACTTTGCCGGCCCGCCGGGCAACCTGGGCCCGCCACGCCTCCGTTTGAGCGGTGAGGTGAGGAGGTGGCGGGATTGCCTGCCGACATCGACGGCTACCGCGAGTACGTCGCGGCGCGGCTGGAGCCGCTGCGCCGGACGGCGTACCTGCTCTGCGGCGACTGGCACACGGCTGACGATCTGGTCTCGACGGCCCTGGTCAAGCTGCTGCGGCACTGGCGGCGGGTGTCCGCGATGGACAGCCCGGACGCGTACGTCCGGCGCACCCTGCTGCGCGTCTGGCTCGACGAGCGCCGCCGGCCGTGGCGGCGGGAAGCCGCCTGGGCGGAGGTGCCCGACAGCCCGGTAGGCGCGGCGACCGACGGCACGGCCGATCGGCTCACCATCCTCGCCCTGCTCGCCGAACTGCCCCCACGCCGCCGGGCGGTGCTCGTGCTGCGCTACTTCTGCGATCTCTCGGTCGAGCAGACCGCGCACGAGCTGGGGTGCACTTCCGGCACGGTGAAGAGTCAGGCCGCGCGGGCGATCGAGGCACTCCGGGATCGCCTCGTCCCCGCGCCGACCAAGCCTCGGGAGGCAGGCAACCATGGATGAGATCAGCACGCAGCTGCGCGCGGCGACGGCCGACCCGCCGCCGAGCCGGATCGACGTCGACGGCCTGATCCGCGCCGACGGGCGTCGCCGCCGGCAGCGCGCCTGGGTGTGGGGTGGCACGGGGGTGGCGGCCACGGTGGCCGCGGTGCTGGTGGCACCGGCCCTGGTCGCCGGTGGTCCCGCCGCCGGACCCGCAGCGCTGCCGTGGACCAGCGCGTCGACTGGCAGTACGTCACCGGCGGTCAGCCTCTGCACCGGCGTCAGCCCGAAGCCGAGCGGCCCGCAGCCGCCGTTGCAGTCGTACGGCACGGTGCGAGTCCGGCCCACCGAGCCGCCGGCGTCAGGGGTGGCCCGGCTGACCGGAACGCTACGGGAGGTGCTGCGCGCCCGGCTGCCAGCCGGCGTAGGGGCCGAGTCGCTGCAGCCGGGCTGCACCGAGCCGCAGTTCCAGTACCACCCGAGTTACCGGGAGTACGAGGTCGGCGCCCGGCTGCGGCGGGGCCGGGAGTCGGGGTTCCTCCTATTCCGGATCATGCCGACGGCTCGCGACGAGGCGCAACCGGACTGCGCGTACGCGCCGAACCAGGAGGACTGCACGGTGGTCCGGCATCCCGACGGGACGGCGACGGTGCGCAGCACCCTGCCGGGCGAGCGCGGCCAGGAGCAGCTGTCGGTGCTGGTGGTGCGTCCGGACGGCAGCTCGGTGCTCGCCATCACGAACAACTTCCGCAGCGAGCCGCGTGGCGGTAGCACCACCACGGCGGCGGCGCCGCTGCTCACCCTGGACCAGCTCGACGAACTGGCCCGGACGCCGGGACTGACCCTCTACCCGTGAGGGCGGCCGGGGTGGGGTGCGCGCCCCCACCCGGTCAGTCGTAGTAGCGGCGCAACTCGCGGCTGAGCACCTTTCCGGTGGCGTTGCGCGGCAGGTACTTCACGAAGACCACGTCGCGCGGCACCGAGAAGCGGGCCAGGTAGTGCCGGACGTACTCGCGTACCGCCTCCGGGTCGAGCTGCTCGCCGGGGTGCAGGGCCAGGAACGCGGCCAGTCGCTGGCCGTACTCCGCGTCCGGGACGCCGATCACGGCGACCTCGCGTACCTGGGGGAGCCGGGCGATCAGGTCCTCCACCTCGGACGGGAAGACGTTCTCCCCGCCGGAGACGATCATGTCGTCGGCCCGCCCGTCGACGAAGAGCAGGCCGTCGGCGTTGATTCGGCCCAGGTCGCCGGTGTCGAGGAGGCCGTCGTGGCTCGCCCGGGTGGCCCCGGAGGTGTACCCCTCGAAGAGCATCTCGTTGCCCACGAAGATCCGCCCGACCTGTCCCTCCCGGACGGGCTGGTCGGCGTCGCCGAGGATCTCCAACCGGGTCCCGTGCGGCGGGCGGCCGGCGGTGGTCGGCGCCTGCCGCAGGTCGGCCGGGCCGGCGATGGACGCCCAGGAGACCTCGGTCGAGCCGTAGAGGTTGTGCACGACGTCGCCGTAGCGGTCCATGAACGCGATGGCGAGCCCGCCGGGGAGGGCGGAGCCGCTGACCGCGACCACCTTCAGCGGCGGGCGCGGGTCCGGCGGCGGCACCTCCATCAGCCGTTGCAGCATCACCGGTACGGCGAACAGCGCCTCGCAGGACCGCTCGGCGAGGGCGGCGAGCGTGGCGGCCGGATCGAACCGGCGGTGCAGCACGATGGTGGCGCGCAGCGCGAACGACACCTGGAGGGCGGCGTACCCCCAGGTGTGGAAGATCGGCGCGGCGATCATCACGGTGTCCCGGGCGTGCAGCGGGATGCGGTCGATGATGGACACCAGCGGGCCGAAACCGTTCGGCGTGGGCCGCCGGGCCCCTTTCGGGGCACCGGTGGTGCCGGAGGTGAGCACGATGGTCCGGCCGTCGCGCTCCGGCGGCTGGAGCTGGTCCCCGGGGAACGCGCCGGCGATCAGCTCCTCGTGGCCGCGCTCGTCGACCCGCTGCACGTCGGCGGGGAAGCCGAGGAGCCGCTCGGTGAACTCGGCGTCGTGCACCAGCACCCGGAGCTGCTGCTCCTCGGCCACGGTGGCGAGCTGCGCGGCGGAGAGCCCGGTGTTGACCAGTACGGCGTCCGCGCCGAGCAGCATCGCCGCCACGATCGCCTCGACGAGGCCGTGGTGGTTGCGGCAGAGCATGCCGATCCGGTCGCCGGACCGCACGCCGAGCCCGGCCCGCATCGACCGGGCCAGCCGTTCCGACCGGTCCAGCAACTCCTGGTACGTCAGCGTGGCGCCGTGCTCGTCGACGACGGCGGTACGCCCCGGGTCGCGCGCGGCGGCCTGGCGCAGCTCGCCGGCGAGGCTCCAACCCCACCGACGCAGCGCGTTCAGCTGGGAGGCGACCCGGATCGGGCGGCCTGGGGTGAGCAGTCCGCGTCGGGTCAGCGTGGCGACGATGAACGGCAGGTCCAAGTCGCGGCCCTCCTTCGCGAGAGTTTCTCCCGATCATGCACCCGCAGTGGCGGGGAGCCCAGCCGGCGTGAGCATTCGCCCAGCTTGCGGGTGCATCCGGCTCCGCAGCTTTTTGGGCACGCTTGCCCGGATTATGGGGGGCAAATTTTGGCAAGGGCCACATGATCACCCTCTGTGGCGGGGGGACCTTTTTCCCAGCCCCCTC
>NZ_JAPDPH010000167.1 GCF_026013475.1 Micromonospora yasonensis
CAGGCCACGAAGTCCGTGAAGGTGTTCTTCTTGGCCAGCAGCTTGCCCTCGTCGTACCAGCGCCGGCCCAGCTCACCGCCGCCGCGGATGTGCGCGACGGCGAAGATGACGCCCCGGTCGAGCAGGCTCAGCCGGGCGATCGAGAACCACGGGTCCATGCTCGCCTCGTACGAGCCGTAGCCGTAGATGACGCAGGGGGCGGAGCCGTCGCGCGGGGTGCCGGTGCGGCAGACCAGTGAGATCGGCACCCGGGTGCCGTCGTCGGCGACCGCCCAGTCGCGGTGCTGCTCGTAGTCGGCCGGGTCGTACGCCCGCCCGTCCGGCCCGGGGCGGACCGGCTTCTGCCGGCGCAGCACCAGCTGCCGGGTGACCAGGTCGTAGTCGTAGACCGAGTCCGGGGTGACCAGCGAGGTGTAGCGCAGCCGCACCTCCGTGGTGCGGTACTCCGGGTTCGAGTCGAGCCCGACGCTGTAGATCGGTTCCGGGAAGTCGATGTCGTAGCTGTCGTCGGCACCGACCGGCAGCACCCGCAGCCCGGTCAGCCCGTTGGTGCGCAGCGAGACGACCAGGTGGTTCTCGAAGGCGTCGACCGCTTCCAGCCGGGTCCCGGGGGTGTGCGGCATCAGCGGCGTCCAGTCACCGGGCGCGTCCGCCGAGGTGTACGCCAGCGCGAAGTCCTCCGCGCCGTCGTTGTGCAGGATCAGGAACCGGTGTCCGTGGTGCTCCACCGCGTACTCGACGCCCTGCCGGCGCGGCGCGACGATCGCCGGCTCGCCGGTCGGGTTGGCCGCCGGGATCACCCGTACCTCGCTGGTGATCTTGCTATGGATGTCGATGACCACGAACCGCTCGGAGCGGGTCAGCTCGACGCCCACCCAGAATCGCTCGTCGTCCTCCTGGTGGACCACCACGTCCTCGCTCGACGGGGTGCCCACGGCGTGCCGCCAGACCCGGTTCGGTCGCCACGCGTCGTCCACGGTCACGTAGAAGAGGATGGCGGCGTCGGCCGACCAGGCGGTGCCGTAGAAGGTGTCCGGGATCTCGTCGGGCAGCACCTCGCCGGTGCTCACGTCCTTGATCCGCAGGGTGAACCGCTCGTCGCCGGAGAAGTCGGTCGAGTACGCCAGCCAGCGCCCGTCGGGGCTGACGTCGAAGGCGCCGAGCGCGAAGAAGTCGTGCCCCTCGGCGAGCTGGTTGCCGTCGAGCAGCACCTCCTCGCCGTCGAGCGGGGCGCCGTCCGCGCTGACCGGGGGGGCGGTCTCGCCGTCCCGGACGGCCCGGCGGCACTGCACGCCGTACTGCTGCCCCTCGACGGTCCGGGTGTAGTACCAGTAGCCGTCCTTGCGGGTGGGCACCGACAGGTCGGTCTCCTGGGTGCGCCGGCGGGTCTCCTCGAACAGGGTCGCGCGCAGCTGCTCCAGGTGCGCGGTGCGCGCCTCGGTGTACGCGTTCTCCGCGGTCAGGTAGGCGATCGTCTCCGGGTCGTCCTTGGCGGCGAGCCAGGCGTACTCGTCGACGACGGTGTCGCCGTGGTGGGTGCGCTCGCTCGGAACGCGCTTGGCGACAGGCACGGGCGCCGAGCTGGAGTTGTCGGGGGTCTCGGTGGTCACGGCGTCACGTTACCGGCCGGTGGTGGTTCGCCGGGCGGCGCGCGCCGGGCCTGGTTCCGGCAACACGCCACCAGCTCTTTCGAACATGTGTACGATAACCGCCATGGCGGCTGCAGCGAGTTCCACCGACCGACCCGGAGCCCTCGAGATCACCCGACGACTGGCAGACATCTGCGGGCCGCCGTTCGCCCGTTTCGCCGGCGCGGCCGACGAGGTGGCCGGCCGTACGGCCCGCTGGGTGGCGGTGCCGGGCGGCCCGCGCGCCGCCGCCGAGGTGCTACGGCTGGCCGCGGCGCACGGCCTCACCGTGGTGCCGCGCGGCGCCGGCACGAAGATCGACTGGGGTGCCGCCCCGGCACAGGTCGACATCCTGCTCGACACCGGCCGGCTCGCCGGGGTCTGGCACGAGCCGCAGGGCTCGACGCTGGCCGAGGTCGGGGCCGGCACCCCGCTGCGGGCGGTGCAGGCGGCCCTGGAGCGCACCGGCCGTCGACTGCCGATCGACGCGCCCTCGCCGGGGGCGACCCTGGGCGGGGTGCTCGCCGCCGACGAGGCCGGCCCGCTCCGGCACCGGCACGGCACGCCGTGCGCCCAACTCGTCGGCGTGCGCTATCTCGACGCCGAGGGCGAGCTGGTCAGCCTGGGCGAGGCCGGGACGGCGCTGCTCGGCCGGGCGGCGCCCGCCGGGTCCGGCGCCGCGCACCGGGGCGCGGCGGCCCTCTTCGGCCGGAGCGACCTGCCCGGGCTGGACGTGGCGCGCCTGCTCTGCGGCTCGCAGGGCGGCCTCGGCGTGCTGGTCTCGGCCACCATGCGGGTGCAGGCGGTGCCGGCCAGCCGGGTCTGGGTGTCCCGCCCGGTCTGGACCCCGCTGGAGGTGCACGACCTGGTCCGGGCGGTGCTCGCCGCCGGGCTGGACCCGGCGGCCGTCGAGCTCGACCTGCCGGTGCCCGTTCCGCTGCCGCGTCGGCGGGTTCACCCGTCGCACCCGTCCGTGGTCAACCGACCCGACCATCCGGCGGTGACCGGGCGGTCGACCCGGCCGGCCGCCGCCGGCAGCCTGGTGGTGCTGCTGGAGGGCGGCCCGGCGCACGTGGCCGAGCGGGCGGACCGGCTGGTCGAGGTGCTCGGCGACGAATCGGTCGTCAGCCACTCCGCGCCGGAGTGGTGGGGGCGCTACCCGTTCGGCCCGGGGGACACCGCGCTGCGGATCGAGGTGCCCATCAACGACCTGCACGCGGCGGTCTACGCGCTGCGCGACGCGGCCGGCGGGCCGGTGCCGGTCCGGGGCTCCGCCGGGGCCGGCACGGTGCACGCGGCGCTGCCGGGTTCGCTGCCGGCGGAGCGGGTGGCCTCCATCCTGGGCGCCGTCCGCGGGGTCCTCCTGGCCCGGCAGGGCCGGTGCGTGGTGGTCTCCGCGCCCTCCCCGGTCCGCCGGACGGTCGACCTGTGGGGCGAGCTGCCCACCCTGTCCCGCCTCCGGGCCGCCAAGGCCCACCTCGACCCGGCCCACCGCCTGGCCCCCGGCCGCCTCCCCGGCGGCCTCTGATCCGGCGAGGGGTCAGAGAGCGTCGTTGCGGAGGACGAGGACGGCGATGTCGTCACGTGGGGGCTCGACCGAGAAGCCGATCGCGGTGGCGCGGAGGCGGGCCGCGACCACCTCGGCGGAGTAGCCGGCGAGCGGCGCCGCGGACTCGCGCAGCCGGTCGGTGCCGAAGAGTTCCCGGCCCCGCCGCCGCTCGGTGACCCCGTCGGTATAGAAGATCAGCGCGTCGCCGGGCCCGAGCGGGACCTCCGCGGTGGGCGTGGCGATCGAGTCGAGCAGACCGAGCGCGGTGCCGCCGGTGCCGACGAAGGTGGCCCCGCCGCCCCCGTGCAGCAGCACCGGCCGGTCGTGCCCGGCCAGGTGCAGCGAGACGTCGAGCTGCCGGTCCTCCCCCGGACCGACCGCCGCCAGCGCCAGCGTGCAGTACCGGCCGCCGCCCCGGTCGACCAGCGTCTCGTTCAGCCGGACCAGCACCTCGGGCAGTGGCTTGCCGTCGCCGACCAGCACCCGGATCACGTCGCGCACCAGGCCGGTCACCGCCGCCGCCTGCACCCCCTTGCCGGAGACGTCCCCGATGACCACCAGCCAGCGGCCGTCCTGGAGCGGCACCACGTCGTAGAAGTCGCCGCCCACCTCGGCCTCGTCGCCGGTGGGTACGTACTCGGCGGCGAAGCCGATGCCCTCGACCACCGGGAGCACCGGCGGCAGCAGCGACTGCTGCAGGGTCTGGGCGACCCGGCGCCGCTCGGCGTGGATCCGGGCGTTCTCGATGGCCAGGGCGGCCCGCCGGGCCACGTCCTCCAGCACCGAGACCTCGTCGGGGTCGTGCCGGTGCCGCTGGTGACGGCCGACGGCCAGGGTGCCGAGCCGCTGCCCGCGCGCGATCAGCGGTACGGCGAAGCCCTCCATCGGTCCGCTCAGGGGCACCTGCGCCGCGCTCCGCGACGCCTCCCGCAGCCGGGCCTGGATCGAGTCCGGCCCGTTCTCCTGGAGCACCCGGTGCAGCTGCGGCAGCATCGCCTCGTCCGCGTGGCTGGCCGCGGCCAGCCGCAGCCGGCCCCACTCGTCGGTGGTGTGCACCGCGCACCACTGGCCGAGCCGGGGCACCACCAGCTGCGGGATGAGCGCCATGGTCAGCTCGACGTCGAGGGACTGGGCGAGCAGCTCGCTCGCCTCGGCCAGGAAGGTCAGCCAGGCCGACCGGCGGATGTCCGCCCGGCGCAGCCGGTCGTTCTCCAGGTGCAGCGAGAGCCGTTCGGCGGCCAGCACGGCCAGCGGCCGGGCGTACGCCGAGGGGGCCGCGTCCAGTTCCAGCTCACCGGCGTACGGGCGGTGCACGGCGAGCGGCACCCGGAGCAGGTCGTTGCCCTCCCGGGGCTGCCGGCCGTAGCGGGCGAGCGCCTGGGTGCCCTGCCCGTCGCCCCGGTCCAGCCGGACCATGCCACCGGCCGCGCCCACCATCTCGGCGAGCCGGGCCAGCAACTCGGTGGCGAACTCCGGCAGCGGGTCGTCCCCGTACGGGTCGGGGTTGGGCTGCATCAGCTCGCTCATCGCGGCGGCGCTCGGGGCGGTCGCCCCGGTGGCGTCCGAGCCGGCGAGCGGCGTCCGGCGCTCGGCCGTGACCGGCCGGGCGGACGGCGCCACGCCGGGTTGGTCGAGCCGGAACCAGACCCCCTTGCCCGTGGGCAGGTACGTGGTGCCCCACCGGCTGGCGAAGTGGTCGACCAGCAGCAGTCCGCGCCCGCGCTCGGCCACCTCGGTGATGTCCGAGGCGTCGTTGCGGACGCCCACCACCAGCTCCTCCACGGGACCGGAGGCGAAGTCGGTGACCGTCACGGTCAGCCCCGTCTCGTCCGCCGCGACCTCGATGTCCAGTTCGGTCTGCGCGTGCTCGACGGCGTTGGTGGCGAGTTCGGTGGTGAGCAGCAGCGCCTCGTTGGCCAGTCCGGACAATCCGGCCTCGACGAGCACGGACCGGACCAGGGCGCGGGCAGCGGCGGGCGTACGCCGGTCGGCGGGGAGCCGGACCCGGCGGACGTGGTCGTCCGCGCCGCCGTTCATCGCCGGCTCCGCCTCCGCTGACACCTCCGTATCCTCCACCGCCGCCACCCCGGGTGCCAAGCGCTCCCCGAATCGCGCCCGACTGCCCCCGACGCGGTTCGACGCGGGAGCGGCGGGTTGCGCGCAGGTCGTCGCCTCGACGTGACGCGGGGAGAATGATGGGATGGCTGGCGTCGGCACGAGCCGGTTGGCCCCGAGCTGAGCGAGGAATGATGACCACGGCGAAACAGTCGGTAGCCGCGGACGACCACGAGGTGCTCCTCGGCGAGTTGGCGGAGGCGTTGCGACGGGTGCGCCGCGGCGACCTCCGGGTCCGGCTGCCCCGGCGGGCCGGACTGGCCGGCGAGGTGGCCGACGCTTTCAACGACGTGGTGTCGCTCCAGGAGCGGCAGCACCTGGACCTGCGGCGGATCAGCCGGGTTGTCGGCCGGGACGGCCGGCTCACCGAGCGCCTCGACGACGAGGGCCTGGACGGCTCGTGGGCCGAGGGGCAGCGGGCGGTCAACTCGCTGATCGACGACCTGGGCCGGCCGACCACCGAGATCGCCCGGGTGATCGTGGCGGTGGCCGACGGCGACCTGTCCCAGCACATGGCCCTGGAGATCGACGGCCGGCCGCTGCGCGGTGAGTACCTGCGGATCGGCCGCACGGTCAACACGATGGTCGACCAGCTCTCCTCCTTCGCCGACGAGGTGACCCGGGTGGCCCGCGAGGTGGGCACCGAGGGCAAGCTGGGCGGCCAGGCCGACGTACGCGGGGTGGCCGGCACCTGGAAGGACCTCACCGACTCGGTGAACACCATGGCGTCGAACCTGACCGGCCAGGTGCGGTCCATCTCGCAGGTGGCGACCGCGGTGGCCAAGGGCGATCTGTCCCAGAAGATCACGGTCGGGGCGAGTGGCGAGGTCGCCGAGCTGGCCGACACGATGAACTCGCTCACCGACACCCTGCGGCTCTTCGCCGAGCAGGTGACCCGGGTGGCCCGCGAGGTGGGCACCGAGGGCAAGCTCGGCGGCCAGGCCGACGTGCCGAACGTCGCGGGGACCTGGAAGGACCTGACCGACAGCGTCAACTCGATGGCGTCGAACCTGACCGCGCAGGTGCGGAACATCGCCCAGGTCTCCACCGCGGTTGCCCGCGGTGACCTGTCCCAGAAGATCACGGTGGCCGCCCAGGGCGAGATCCTGGAGCTCAAGGACACCGTGAACACGATGGTGGATCAGCTGTCGTCGTTCGCGGACGAGGTGACCCGGGTGGCCCGTGAGGTGGGCATCGAGGGCAAGCTGGGTGGCCAGGCGCAGGTACGCGGGGTCTCCGGCACCTGGCGCGACTTGACCGAGAACGTGAACCAGCTCGCCGGCAACCTGACCAGCCAGGTCCGCAACATCTCGCAGGTCTCCACCGCGGTGGCGAAGGGTGACCTGTCGCAGAAGATCACGGTGGACGCGCAGGGCGAGATCCTGGAGCTGAAGAACACCGTGAACACGATGGTGGATCAGCTGTCGTCGTTCGCGGACGAGGTGACCCGGGTGGCCCGTGAGGTGGGCACCGAGGGGAAGCTGGGTGGTCAGGCGCAGGTGAAGGGGGTCTCCGGCACCTGGCGGGACCTGACCGACAACGTGAACTCGATGGCGTCGAACCTGACGTCCCAGGTGCGGAACATCGCCTCGGTCACCACCGCGGTCGCCAAGGGCGACCTGAGCCAGAAGATCACGGTGGACGCCCGGGGCGAGATCCTGGAACTGAAGTCCACGGTCAACACGATGGTGGATCAGCTGTCGTCGTTCGCGGACGAGGTGACCCGGGTGGCCCGTGAGGTGGGCACCGAGGGCAAGCTCGGCGGCCAGGCCCAGGTACGCGGCGTCGCCGGCACCTGGCGCGACCTGACCGACAACGTGAACTCGATGGCGTCGAACCTGACCAGTCAGGTGCGGAACATCGCGCAGGTCTCGACAGCGGTGGCGAAGGGTGACCTGTCGCAGAAGATCACGGTGGACGCGCAGGGCGAGATCCTGGAGCTGAAGAACACCGTGAACACGATGGTGGATCAGCTGTCGTCGTTCGCGGACGAGGTGACCCGGGTGGCCCGTGAGGTGGGCACCGAGGGGAAGCTGGGTGGTCAGGCGCAGGTGAAGGGGGTCTCCGGCACCTGGCGGGACCTGACCGACAACGTGAACTCGATGGCGTCGAACCTGACGTCCCAGGTGCGGAACATCGCCTCGGTCACCACGGCCGTGGCGAAGGGTGACCTGAGCCAGAAGATCACCGTGGACGCGCAGGGCGAGATCCTGGAGCTGAAGTCCACGGTCAACACGATGGTGGATCAGCTGTCGTCGTTCGCGGACGAGGTGACCCGGGTGGCCCGTGAGGTGGGTACCGAGGGGAAGCTGGGTGGTCAGGCGCAGGTGAAGGGGGTCTCCGGCACCTGGCGGGACCTCACCGAGAACGTCAACCAGCTCGCCTCGACCCTCACCACCCAGCTGCGGGCCATCGCCCAGGTCTCCACCTCGGTGACCCGGGGCGACCTGACCCAGCGGATCGCGGTCAAGGCGCAGGGCGAGGTCGCCGAGCTGAAGGACAACATCAACCAGATGATCGTCACCCTCCGGGAGACGACCAAGAAGAACGCCGAGCAGGGCTGGCTGGACTCCAACCAGGCCCGGATCGGTGGCCTGCTCCAGGGCCAGCGGGACCTCGGCGAGGTCTGCCGGATGATCATGATGGAGGTGACCCCGCTGGTCGACGCGCAGCTCGGCGCGTTCTTCCTGGCGGACAGCTCCGAGGGGAGCGTGCGGCTGCGGCTCACCGCCTCCTACGGCTACGTGGCGCGCGGCCACGAAGTGACCTTCGGACCCGGCGAGGGTCTGGTCGGGCAGGCCGCGCTGTCCCGGCGGACCATCCGGGTCAACACCCAGCCCAACGGCCGCCTGGTGCTGCGCTCCGGGCTGGCCGAGACGCCCCCCGCCGACCTGGTGGTGCTGCCGGTGCTCTTCGAAGGCGAGCTGCTCGGCGTGATCGAGTTCGCCGGGGTGACCACCTTCTCCGAACTGCACCTGTCGTTCCTGGAGCGGCTGGTCGCCACGATCGGCATCGCGGTCAACACCATCCAGGCCAACCGGCGTACGGAGGAGCTGCTGGCCCAATCGCAGCGGCTGGCGCTCGAGCTCCAGGATCAGTCGGCGGAACTCCAGCGCACCAACGCCGAGCTGGAGGACAAGGCCCGGCTGCTGTCGGAGCAGAAGACGAACATCGAGACGCAGAACCGGGAGATCGAGCTGGCCCGGCTCGGCCTGGAGGACAAGGCGCAGCAGCTCACCCGGGCGTCGGCGTACAAGTCGGAGTTCCTGGCGAACATGAGCCACGAGCTGCGTACGCCGCTGAACTCGCTGCTGCTGCTGGCCCGGCTGCTCGCGGAGAACACCGAGCAGAACCTGACCCCGAAGCAGATCGAGTTCGCCCGGACGATCTACGGCGCCGGCTCCGACCTGCTCTCGCTGATCGACGACATCCTCGACCTGTCGAAGATCGAGGCGGGCCGGATGGACGTGGAGCCGACCGAGGTCCGGTTCTCCGAGATCCGCGGGTACGTCGAGCAGGCGTTCGCCCCGCAGGCCGAGGAGAAGGGGCTCGACTTCCAGGTCCGGGTCAGCAAGGACCTGCCGCCGGCCCTGGTCACCGACGCCCAGCGGTTGCAGCAGATCCTGCGCAACCTGCTCTCCAACGCGGTCAAGTTCACCGACAACGGCGCGGTGACGCTGCGGATCGCCCCGGCCGCCGAGAACGCGGTCTTCGACGTGCCGGCGCTGACCAACGCCCGGCGGGTGATCGCGTTCACCGTGATCGACACCGGCATCGGCATCTCCGACGACAAGCTGTCGCTGATCTTCGAGGCGTTCCAGCAGGCCGACGGCACCACCAGCCGGCGGTACGGCGGCACCGGGCTGGGCCTGTCGATCAGCCGGGACCTGGCCCGCCTGCTCGGGGGCACGATCACCGTGTCGTCGGCGCCCGGGCAGGGGTCGACCTTCACCCTCTTCGTCCCGGACGTGCTGGCGCCGGACGCGGTGGTCGCGCCGGCGCCGCCCTCGCCGCAGCGCGCGGGCCTGCCGTCGTCGCTGCTGATGCCGATGGAGCTGCCCCAGCCGGCGGAGACCCCGGCGACCCGTCGGCTGGAGGGTGTGACCGTCCTGATCGTCGACGACGACGTCCGGAACGTCTTTGCGCTCACCTCTGCGTTGGAACTTCATGGGATGACCGTGCTGTACTCGGACAACGGGGCGGACGGCGTCCGCCAGCTGGCCGAGCATCCGGAGGTGGACATCGTGCTGATGGACGCGATGATGCCGGACCAGGACGGGTACGAGACGACCCAGCAGATCCGCCGCAATCACCGGTTCGCGGACCTGCCGATCGTCTTCCTGACCGCGAAGGCGATGCCCGGTGACCGGGAGTCGGCGATCGAGGCCGGGGGCAGCGACTACATCACCAAGCCGGTGGACCTGGACGAGTTGATCGAGATGATGGCTTCCTGGATCACCCGGAGCCGAGGCGAGGAGGCTTCGTGACCCAGACGCCCAAGGCGCTGCTGGTGGACGACCGGCGGGAGAACCTGATGGCCCTGGAGGCGATCCTCCAGGGGTTGCCGGTGCAGTCGGTCGCCGTGGAGAGCGGTGAGGCGGCGTTGAAGCAGCTGCTGGTCGACGACTTCGCGGTCATCCTGCTCGACGCCCAGATGCCGGACATGGACGGCTTCGAGACCGCCACCCACATCAAGCGGCGCGAGCGGACCCGGCACGTACCGATCATCTTCCTGACGGCTGCGGACAAGGACGCCCAGCTCGCCCTGCGCGGCTACGCGGTCGGCGCGGTCGACTACCTGACCAAGCCGTTCGACCCGTGGGTGCTGCGGGCCAAGGTCTCGGTCTTCGTCGAGCTGTGGGTGAAGACCCGGCAGCTCGCCGCCCAGTCCGACCTCGTGCGGGAGCGGGACTCGCAGTGGCGGGTGCTCACCGACGCGGTGGACGAGGCGACCGCCCTGCTCCGCGCGGACGAGAGCCCGGAGGCGCGGGACCGCGCGGTGGACCTGCTCGAGCAGGCCCGCTGGGGCAACACCCGCTGACCGTCAGGCCCCGGCCGGGCGGACGTGCCCGTTGGCGGCGCGTCGGGCCCGCCACCGCTCGCCGAGGCCGTCGATCTCCTCCTGTACGAAGAGGAAGAAGTCCCGCATCTCGGCCACCCGCTCGCCGGCCGGGGTGCTCCGCCCGAGCAGCGCGTCCACCCCGCCGTTGGCGATGTCGATGAAGTTCTTGTAGAGGCCGGTCTTGGTGATGGTGGCCTCGTACCAGGGGTTGTCCGGCATCCGGTAGCGGTCCCGTCGGGAGCCCTTGACCGGCTCGCGGACCAGCATGGCGAACTGGGTCAGGTAGCGGACCGCACCGGAGACCGCGGCGGCGCTGACCCCGAGCCGTTCGCCGATCTCGGCGGCGGTGAGCGGCTTGTCCGCGCTCATCACGGTGAAGAGCACCCGGCCGGCCATCCGGGGGAAGCCGACGTCGGCGAAGGCCATGGCCATCCGCTCGACGAAGAGGTGCACCTCTTCCTCGTTCGGGGCCGGGCGGCGGTCGTCAGGCATCGGCGGCGCTCCTCGCGTTAAAAAGTCGTGAAACCGATCGTCGCTCAGATCTCACTGTCTTCACAAGTTTATGAAACGAGCGTAGCTTCCGAAGCATGGAAACTCCCATTGAGGTGTCCGGCCTGGTCAAGACCTTCGGTCGGACCCGGGCGCTCGACGGACTCGACCTGACCGTGCGCGCCGGTGAGGTGCACGGGTTCCTCGGCCCGAACGGGGCGGGCAAGTCCACCACCATCCGGGTGCTGCTCGGCCTGCTGCGGGCGGACGCGGGGGCCGTCCGACTGCTCGGCGGCGATCCCTGGCGGGACGCCGTCGCCCTGCACCGCCGGCTGGCGTACGTCCCCGGTGACGTCACCCTCTGGCCCACGCTGAGCGGCGGCGAGGTGATCGACCTGCTGGGCCGGATGCGCGGCGGGCTCGACCCGAAGCGCCGCGCCGAACTGCTGGAGTCCTTCGAGCTGGATCCGCGTAAGAAGGGCCGGGCCTACTCGAAGGGCAACCGGCAGAAGGTCGGCCTGGTCGCCGCGCTCGCCTCCGACGTCGAACTGCTCGTCCTCGACGAGCCGACCTCCGGGCTCGACCCGCTGATGGAGGAGGTCTTCCAGCACTGGGTGCACCGCGCCAAGCAGGACGGCCGGACCGTGTTGCTGTCCAGCCACATCCTCGCCGAGGTGGAGGCGCTCTGCGACCGGGTGACGATCATCCGCAACGGCCGGGCGGTGGAGTCCGGCACCCTCGGCGAGCTGCGCCACCTGCACCGCACCTCGATCGACGCCGAGCTGGCCGCTCCGCTGGACGGGCTGGCCGACCTGCCCGGGGTGCACGACCTGCGGGTGGACGGCACCCGGGTGCGCTTCGACGTGGACGGCGCCGCCCTGGACACCGCCCTGCGCCGCCTCACCGAGCTGGGCGTACGGAGCCTGGTCAGCAAGCCGCCGACGCTGGAGGAGCTGTTCCTGCGGCACTACGAGACGACCCCGGTCGAGGTGAACGCATGAGCACCCTGACCGGCACCCGCCACCTGGTGCGGCTGATCCTGCGCCGGGACCGGTTCCTGCTGCCGCTCTGGATACTGGTGCTGGCCGTCCTGCCGATGACCTACGCGACCAGCTTCTTCGACCTCTTCCCGACCGAGGCCCAGCGGGCCGCGTACGCCGCCGGCACGGCCCGCAACCCGTCGATCATCGCGCTGCTCGGCCCCGTGTACGGCGACAGCGTCGGCGCGCTGACCGCCCAGCGCGGCGGGTTCCTGCTGGTGATCATCGGGCTGGCCAGCCTGCTCACCGTCGTCCGGCACACCCGCACCGAGGAGGAGGCCGGCCGGCGGGAGCTGCTCGGCTCGACCGTGCTCGGCCGGTACGCCGGGCTGACCGCCGCGCTGCTCGTCACGTACGTGGCCGACCTGCTGCTCGGCCTGCTCACTGCCGCCGGGCTGGCGAGCACCGGGCTGCCGGCGGCCGGCTCGTACGCGTACGGCCTCGCCGCCGCGCTGACCGGCATCGCGTTCGCCACCATCGGCGGGCTGGCCGCCCAGCTCACCGAGACGGCGGGCGGGGCCCGGGGGATCGGGATCGCGGTCCTCGCCGCCGCCTTCGCGCTGCGGCTGGTCGGGGACACCGCCAGCAACGACTGGCCGAGCTGGCTCTCCCCGCTCGGCTGGGCTGCCCGGGTGCGTCCGTACGCGGGGGAGCGCTGGTGGGTGCTGGCGCTGCCGCTGATCGTGTCGGCGCTGGTGGCGGCGGTCGCGTACCCGCTGTCGGTGCGGCGTGACCTGGGCGCCGGGCTGCTACCGCCCCGGCTCGGACCGGCCACCGGCGGCACCGCCCTCACCGGGCCGTTCGGGCTGGCCTGGCGGCTGCACCGGGGGCAGATCCTCTGGTGGTCGGTCGGCTTCGGCCTGCTCGGGCTGATCCTCGGCGGGGCCGCCAAGGCGGCCGGCCGCTCGGTCGAGGGGAACCCGCAGCTGGAGGAGATCATGGCCCGGATCGGGGGCGCCAGCGGGCTGGCCGAGGCGTACCTGGGCGCGACGCTCAGCCTGGCCGGCCTGGCCGCCGCCGGGTACGGGGTTCAGGCCGCGCTGCGGATGCGCGCGGAGGAGGCGGCCGGACGGGCCGAGCCGCTGCTCGCCACCGAGACGCACCGCGCCACCTGGCTGCTGTCCCACGTGGTGTTCGCGCTGCTCGGGCCGGTGGTGGTGCTCGCCGTGACCGGGCTGGCCACCGGCCTGACGTACGGCCTGAGCGTGCACGACGTGCCGGGCGCGCTGCCCCGGATGCTCGGGGCCGCGCTGGCCCAGGTGCCGGCGGCCTGGGTGCTGGCCGGGTTCGCGGTGCTGCTCTACGGCCTGCTGCCCCGGCTCGCGCCGGTGGCCTGGGGAGTGCTCGCGGTCTGCGTGCTGCTCGGTCAGCTCGGCGCGGTGCTGAAGCTGAGCCAGTGGTTGCTGGACCTCTCCCCGTTCACGCACACCCCGCAGACTCTCCGCGACCACTGGAGCGCCACCCCGCTCTGGGCCCTCACCCTCCTGGCCCTGCTCCTCGCGGCCGCCGGCCTCACCGGCTTCCACCGCCGCGACGTCCCCACCACCTGACCCCGACAGACGCGTTGATCAAGGAGTTTGCGTCGGTAACCGGCCCGGACCGGACGCAAACTCCTTGATCAACAGAGGGTCAGGCGCCGTTGCGGATCATCAGGGCGCTGCGGAGGCCGGTGATGTCCAGGACGCGGAGCAGGAAATCGCCGACATTGCTCAGCAGCAGCAGGCTCTGCGCGTGGCTGGCCTTACGGCTGAGCACCACCAGGGTGCCCAGGCCCTGCGAGTCGCAGAAGGTGACCCCAGCGAGGTCGAGCACGATCCGCGGCGGCGGATCGGTCAGCACCTCATTGACGACGGTCGACAGTTGGGTGGCCGTGAGCATGTCGATCTCACCGGCAAGGCGAAGCACAGCTTCGTCGCCCGTCCGGTGTACCGTGATGGACAGTTCGGCACGATCCACCGCGTCAGCCTATCGCGATCACCGTCACCCGGCCCGTCGGGCGGGTGCCGTCCGTTGATCATACGACCGGCGCGCCGGGCGTGAGGCCGGTAACCCGCGACGCGGGGTGGCTGCCGACCAGCCGTCCGGCGCTGACACAATGGCGGCATCGTGACCGAGACCTTTTCCGCCGGATCCGGCCGCTACCCGGCCGACGCACCGGCCTCCGAGTCCCTGTTCGACCGCGCCAAGGCCCTCGTGCCCGGCGGGGTGAACTCCCCTGTGCGCGCGTTCCGTGCCGTCGGGGGCACCCCGCGCTTCATGGTCCGGGGCGAGGGTCCCTGGCTCTTCGACGCCGACGGCCGCCGCTACGTCGACCTGGTCTGCTCCTGGGGTCCGCTGATCCTCGGGCACGCGCACCCGGAGGTGGTCGAGGCACTGCGCCAGGCCGCCGCGCTCGGCACCAGCTTCGGCACCCCGACGCCGGGCGAGGTCGACCTGGCCGCGGAGATCGTCGCGCGTACCCCGGTCGAGCAGGTCCGGCTGGTCAACTCGGGCACCGAGGCGACCATGTCGGCGATTCGGCTGGCCCGCGGCTTCACCGGTCGCGCCAAGATCGTCAAGTTCGCCGGCTGCTACCACGGCCACTCGGACGCGCTGCTCGCCGCCGCCGGCTCCGGCGTGGCCACCTTCGGACTGCCCGACTCGCCCGGGGTGACCGGGGCGGCCGCCGGTGACACCATCGTGCTGCCGTACAACGACCTGCGTGCGGTGGAGGAGGTCTTCGCCGCCGAGGGCCGGCACATCGCCGCGATCATCACCGAGGCGGCCGCCGGCAACATGGGCGTGGTCGCCCCCCGGGACGGATTCAACCAGCAGCTCGCCCGGATCGCCCACGCGCACGGTGCGCTGCTCATCGTCGACGAGGTGATGACCGGGTTCCGGGTCTCCCGCACCGGCTGGCACGGCCTCGACGCCTGCGACGCCGACCTGTGGACGTACGGGAAGGTCATGGGGGGTGGCCTGCCCGCCGCGGCGTTCGGCGGCCGGGCGGAGATCATGGCGAAGCTGGCCCCGGCCGGCCCGGTCTACCAGGCCGGCACCCTCTCCGGTAACCCGCTCGCCTGCGCCGCCGGCCTGGCCACGCTGCGGCTGGCCGACGACGCCCTCTACCGCAAGCTCGACGAGACGGCCGCCGCGGTGGGCAAGCTCGCCGCCGACGCGCTGGCCGCCGCCGGGGTCCCGCACCGCCTGTCGTACGCGGGCAACATGTTCTCGATCTTCTTCACCGACGCCGACGTGGTCGACTACGACAGCGCCCGGACCCAGCAGGTGCCCGCGTTCAAGGCGTTCTTCCACGCGATGCTCGCCGCCGGCGTCTACCTGCCGCCGAGCGCGTTCGAGTCGTGGTTCGTCTCGGCGGCGATCGACGACGCCGCCCTGGAGCAGATCGCCGACGCCCTGCCGGGCGCGGCCACGGCGGCGGCAGCGGCGGAACACGGGGGGTAGTGGTGAGCGCGAGGA
>NZ_JAPDPH010000168.1 GCF_026013475.1 Micromonospora yasonensis
GCCGCCGTGGCGCTCGCGTTGGACGCGGTCGACGGACCGGTGGCCCGGCGCACCAGCACGGCCAGCCCGCTGGGCGCGCGCTTCGACATGGAGGTCGACGCGTTCCTGATCCTGGTGCTCAGCGCGCACCTGGCACCGGCCGTCGGCGGCTGGGTCCTCGCCATCGGCGGCATGCGGTACGCCTTCGTCGCGGCGAGCTGGGTGCTGCCCTGGATGCGGCGCCGGCTGCCGCCGCGCTACTGGCGCAAGGTGGTCGCCGCCGCGCAGGGCGTGCTGCTGACCGTGGCCGCGAGCGGGCTGCTGCCGCCGGTGGCCGGCGCCGCGCTGGCGGCGGGCGCGCTGGCCCTGCTGGTCGAGTCGTTCGGCCGCGACGTGGCCTGGCTGTGGCGGCACCGCCCCGCCTCGCCCGCTGGGCCGGACCGACCGGTCGTCGGGCCGTCCGCTGCCACTCCCCGCCTCCCCCTAGCCGCCCGACCGGACGGCCCGGCGGCCCGGCCAGTGCCGCCGGACACCCGGCTCCCCGCCCACCAGCCCGTCTGACGCCGCGTCGCCCGGCTCCCACCCCGCCGCCGAAGGATGCCCCCGTGTCACTCCTCGCCCGCTTCCGCCGACCGGCCGGGGCCGCCCCGACCGGCGAGCCCACCACCCCCGGCCCGACCACACCGCCGACGCCCGAGGAAGGGTCGGCGGCCGAGGCCGGCGAGCTGCCACCGGACCGGGGGGCCGCGCCGTCGCGAGGTCGGCGGATCGCCGCCGCCGGCCTCACCGGCCTGGCTGCGCTGCTGGTGGTGGCCGCGCTGGTGCTGCCCGACGAGCTGAGCCGGGTCGGGCCCGCCGCGATGCTGCGGATCCCGGTGGAGGGGCTGGTCGTGGCGACGCTGCTGCTCGTCCTCCCGGCCCGGGCACGCCGGCCGGCCGCCGCGCTGGCGGGGCTGCTGCTCGGGCTGCTCACCGTGCTGAGGCTGCTGGACATGGGCTTCTTCGTGGCCCGGGGCCGACCGTTCGACCTGCTGCTCGACTGGGGGCTGTTCGACGACGGGTACGGCTATCTCGCCAACTCGGTCGGCCGGGCCGGCGCGGTGGCCGCCGCGGCCGGGGCACTGCTGCTCACCGCCGGCCTGCCGGTGCTGGTGGCGCTGGCGGTGCTGCGGCTGGCCCGGCTGCTCGCCCGGCAGCGGGCCGCGTCGGCCCGGGTGGTCGCGGCCCTCGCCGTGCTCTGGCTGGGCTGCGCCCTGTTCGACGTCCGGCTCACCGCCGGCGTACCGGTGGCCGACCGGGCGGCGACCACGCTGGTAACCGCGCACGCCGGGCAGGTCCGGGCCGGGCTGCGGGACCGCGAGGTGTTCGCCGGGGAGGCGGCCACCGACGCGTACCGCGACGTGCCGGGCGACCGGCTGCTGACCGGGCTGCGCGGCAAGGACGTGCTGGTCGCATTCGTGGAGAGCTACGGCCGGGCCGCCGTGGCGGATCCCGAGCTGTCACCGGGCGTGCACGCGGTGCTCGACGACAGCTACCGCGACCTGCGCGCGGCCGGGTACGACGCCCGCAGCGGCTTCCTCACCTCGCCCACCTTCGGCGGCGGCAGTTGGCTGGCCCACGCCACTCTGCTGTCCGGGCTGTGGATCGACAACGACCAGCGGCACCGGGACCTGCTGGCCGGCGACCGGCTGACCCTCAACGGCGCGTTCCACCGGGCGGGGTGGCAGACCGTCGGGGTGCTGCCGGCGGCCACCCAGCCGTGGCCGGAGGGGAAGTTCTTCGGCTACGACCGGTACTACGACGCCGAGCGGCTGGCCTACCGGGGGCCGACGTTCAGCTACGCGCCGATGCCGGACCAGTACACCCTGGCCACCTTCCAGCGCCTCGAACGGGCCCACCCGCACGCCCCGATCATGGCGGAGATCCCGCTGGTCTCCAGCCACTCCCCCTGGTCGGCGATCCCGAAGCCGGTGCCGTGGGACGCGATCGGCGACGGGAAGATCTTCGACGAGGCGTCGACCCGCAGCGGGGGCGGCCGGGACGTGGCGCAGCGGGACAGCGGCCAGATCCGCGCCGACTACGCGCACTCCATCCGGTACACCCTCGGCACGTTGGTCTCGTACGTGCTGACCTACGGCGGGGACGACCTGGTGCTGGTCTTCCTCGGTGACCACCAGCCGGCCGCCACGGTCACCGGCGAGGGCGCCGGCCGGGACGTACCGATCACCATCGTGGCGAAGGACCGGAAGGTGCTGGACCGGATCACCGGCTGGGGCTGGCAGGCCGGCCTGCGCCCCGGCCCGCAGGCCCCGGTGTGGCGGATGGACACCTTCCGGGACCGCTTCCTGGCTGCCTTCGGCCCCACCCCCGGCCACTGAGCGTTCGTATCGCCTCGTCGCGGTTGTGGTGCCCGCGAAAGGGGTGTTTCACCACGAACAGGCAGCCGAACCTGCAAGATCGCCGAATAGTGGCCGGGTCAGGCCGCTTCGCGCCGAGGGGAGCGGGTCGGGGGCGGCGTGTCGCGGAACGCGGCGTTCTCGTCGGCCGGCGCGCCGGCCCGGGCCAGGCGCATCGCCCGCCGGGCATCGACCAGCGTGTCGCAGGGCGCGGCCTGTCCGCCGCAGAGCAGGCTGGGGCAGTGACCGGTCTCGTCCGGCTGGTGCGCGGTGGCCACGTCGTACGCCGCCCGCCACAGCAGCGGGTCGGTCACGTCGTCCGGCAGCACGGCCTCGTGGCTGGACCGGTTCTGGGTCGTGTCGGACACCCCGTTGCCCCTCTCCTCATCGCTCCCCCTGTTCCCTGACCGGGAAAGCCCAGGTCAAACCTTCCCTCGCGGAGCTGCCAGCGTCCACGAGGTTTCCGTCACGCCGGGTATGCGCGGGTCTCCGCCGCCTTGACCGCCGCCCAGACCTCCTGGCCGGGGCGCAGCCCCAACTGGGCGGCCGCGGCGGGGGTGACGTCGGCGGCGACCGCGACCGGCCCGTCGAGCTGGACGCGCAGGTTGTCGCCGTGTCGCTGCACCCCGGCCACGACCGCCGGCCAGACGTTGCGTGGGCTGCCGTCGGGGCGGGCCGGATGCAGCGCGACGGCGGCCGGCGGGAAGGCCACGAAGGCCACCCCGTGCACGGCGTCCGCCGTGGTCAGGGTGAGCCCGCCGACCGTGACGGCGTGCCCGGCGGCGCGCCCCCGGTGCAGGTTGAGGCCGACCAGCCGGGCCACGTAGTCGGTGCGCGGCCGGGCGGTGACGGTGGCCGCGTCGCCCTCCTGGACCACCCGGCCGTGCTCGACGATGACCAGCCGGTCGGCGAGCACCAGGGCGTCCAGCGGGTCGTGGGTGACCAGCAGGGTGGCGCCCGGGTGCTCGCCCAGGTGCCGCTGGAGTTCGGCGCGGGTGTCCAGCCGGGTCCGCGCGTCGAGCGCGGCGAGCGGCTCGTCGAGCAGCAGCAGGGTGGGTTCGACGGCGAGGGCCCGGGCCAGGGCGACCCGCTGGGCCTGCCCGCCGGAGAGCTGCCGGGGCTTGTCCCGGGCCCGTCCGCCCAGGCCCACCCGGTCCAGCCAGCCCTGCGCCCGGGCCCGTGCGGCCCGCCGGTCGGCGCCCCGCCGGCGCGGGCCGAAGGCGACGTTGTCCAGCGCGCTGAGGTGCGGGAAGAGCAGGTAGTCCTGGAAGACCACGCCGACCGGGCGTCGCTCGGGCGGGGACCACACGCGCCGCTCGGGGCGGTCCAGGTCCACCCCGTCGAGGGTGAGGTGGCCGGCGGTGAGCGGGTGCAGCCCGGCCAGGGCCCGCAGGGCGGTGGTCTTGCCGGCCCCGTTCGGGCCGAGCAGCGCGACCACCTCCCCGGCGGCGATCCGCAGCCGGACGTCGAGGTGGAAGGCGCCCCGGTCGGCGACCAGGTGCGCGTCGAGCAGCGGCGGGGCGGTCACGGCGTACCGACCCAGCGGTCGCGCAGCCCGGCGAGGATGGTGACCGAGACGGTGAGCAGGATGAGGCTGAGCACGATCGCGGCCTGCAGGTCAGTCTCCAGGGCCAGGTAGACGGCCAGCGGCATGGTCTGGGTGCGGCCGGGATAGTTGCCGGCGAAGGTGATGGTCGCGCCGAACTCGCCGAGCGCGCGGGCCCAGCAGAGCACCGCGCCCGCCGCCACACCGGGGGCGACCAGCGGCAGGGTGACGTGGGTGAAGGTGGTCCAGCGCCCGGCGCCGAGGGTGGCCGCCGCCTCCTCGTACCGCCGGTCGGCGCCGCGCAGCGCCCCCTCGACCGCGATGACCAGGAACGGCATGGCCACGAACGCCTCGGCGAGCACCACCCCGGGGGTGGTGAACGGCAGGGTCACCCCGAAGGCGGCGTCCAGCCACGACCCGAGCAGCCCACGTCGGCCGAAGACCAGCAGCAGCGCCACCCCGCCGACCACCGGGGGCAGCACCAGCGGCACGGTGACCAGCGCGCGCACCAGCCGCCGGCCGGGGAACTCGACCCGGGCGAGCAGCCACGCCAGGGGTACGCCGAGGGCGACGCAGAGCAGCGTGGCGAGGGTGGCGGTCTCCAGCGACAGCCGCAGCGCGGTGAGCACGCCCGGCTCGGCCAGCCGTCGGGGCAGGGTGGTCCACGGTGCCCGGGCCAGCAGACCGAGCAGCGGCAGGACGAGGAAGAACAGCCCGAGGCCGGCGGGGAGCAGCAGGGCGAGCGGCAGCCGCTGCCGGGTGGCGACGGGGCGGGTCACCGGTTTTGCGGGGCCTGGAACCCGGCGCCGGCCAGCACGGCGAGGCCCGCGTCGGAGCGGACGTAGTCGAGGAAGGCCCGGGCGCCGTCCGGGTTGCCCGCGTGCTTCAGCACGACGATCGGGTAGTCGTTGACCGCCTGCGCGGACTCGGGGAACTCGACGGCGTCCAGCTCACCGGCGGCGGACCGGGCGTCGGTGCGGTAGACGAGGGCGGCGTCGACCTCGCCGAGCCTCACCTTGGCCAGCGCGCCCTTGACGTCCTGTTCGAGGGTGGCCGGGGTGAGCCGGACGCCGGCCGCGTCGAGGGCCTGTCTCGCCGCCGACCCGCACGGGACCTGCTCGGCACAGAGTGCCACCTTCACCCCGGGCCGGGCCAGGTCGGCCAGCCCGGCGACCTTGCCCGGGTTGCCCCTGAGGACGGCGACGACAAGCTGGTTGCGGACCAGGGTGGCCGGGTCGCCGGCGGCGTCGCCCGCGTCGGTGACCGTCTTCATGGTGGCCGGGGAGGCGGCGGCGAAGACGTCGGCCGGGGCGCCCTGGGTGATCTGGGTGGCGAGCGCCGAGCTGCCGGCGAAGTTGAAGGTGACGGTGGTGCCGGGGTGGGCCGCCTCGAAGTCCTTGCCCAGCTTTGTGAAGGACTCGGTGAGCGAGGCGGCGGCGAACACGGTCACCCGTCCGCCGCCGGCCTCGGCGGCCGGGCCGTCGGCGGTGCCGGCGCAGCCGGTCAGACCCAGGGCCAGCGCGGCCGCCCCGGCGAGGGCGGCGCGGATCCACGGCACGGTCATGAACTGGTCCTTCCCTTGGCCGCGGGGGCGCGTTCGACCACGACGGTGGTCGACTTGATCACGGCGACGGCAACCGCGCCGACCTGCAGGTCGAGTTCGTCGACCGCCTCCCGGCTCATCAGCGAGACGATCCGGAACGGCCCGGCCTGGATGTCGACCTGGGCCATCACGGTGTCCTTGACGACGGCGGTGACGATGCCGCGCAGCCGGTTACGGGCGGACGACAGCTCCGGGTGCCCCGGGGCGCGGACGAACGCGGCCAGGTCGACCCCGTCGAGCACCCGGTGGCCGTGCTCGTCGCGCGTGGCGGGCAGCCGCCCGGCGTCGATCCAGCGGCGGACCGTGTCCGCGCTGACCCCGAGCAGTTCGGCGGCCTCGCCGATCCGGAACACCGTCACCCGGCCACCCTAGCGGCCCGCAGCTGCGGCCGTAAACCACCGCTGCTCCTCGTATCCGCCAGGGGTTGAGGGCAGCGGCGGCTGCATCTGCGGGTGCCGCTCAGTCCTCGGGCGTGAGGCGTACCCGGCGGAGCAGTTGCGCGTTGAGCGCCACGACGATGGTGGAGGCCGACATCAGCACCGCGCCGACGGCCGGGCTGAGCGCGACGCCCGCCCAGGCCAGCACCCCGGCGGCGAGCGGGATCGCCACCACGTTGTAGCCGGCCGCCCAGGCCAGGTTCTGCCGCATCTTCCGGTACGACGCCCGGGACAGCCGGATGACGCCGGTGACGCCGCGCGGGTCGTCGCTGGCCAGCACCACCCCCGCGGATTCGATGGCCACGTCGGTGCCGGCGCCGATCGCCACTCCCACGTCCGCCCGGGCGAGCGCCGGGGCGTCGTTCACCCCGTCGCCGACCATCGCCACGGTCAGCCCCCGCGACTGGAGGTCGGTGACCGCCTTGTCCTTGTCGGCGGGGAGCACCTCGGCGAAGACCTCGTCCACCCCGGGGCGGAAGCCCAGGTCGGCGGCGACCGCCTCGGCGACCGGCCGGGCGTCCCCGGTGATCATGACGATCTTCTGCACCCCCTGCTCGCGCAGTTGGGCGATCGCCTCGCGGGCCTCCGGGCGGACCTCGTCCTCCAGGGCGAACGCGCCGACCACCCGGGCGGCGCCCCGCTCGGGCGACCGGACCAGGTGCAGCACCGCCGCGCCCCGGTGCGACCAACCCTCGGCGGCACGGATCAGTTCGCCGGGCACGTCGACGCCCAGTTCGCGCAGCAGGGCCGGGCCACCGACCGCCCACTGCGTACCGTCGACCACCGCGCGGACGCCCCGGCCGGTCAGCGACCGGAAGTCCCGCGCCTCGGCCCGCAGGCTCCGCTCCTGAGCGGCGGCGACCAGGGCCCGGGCGAGCGGGTGCTCGCTGTCGGCCTCGACCGCGGCGGCGACCCGCAGCGCGTCGTCCTCGGTCAGGTCACCGGCGGCGGCCACGCCGGTGAGGGTGTGCCGGCCCTTGGTGAGGGTGCCGGTCTTGTCGAACAGGACCGCGTCGACCGTGCGCATCCGCTCCAGCGCGAGCCGGTCCTTCACCAGGATGCCGGCGCGCGCCGAGAGCGCCGTGGACAGCGCCACCACCAGCGGGATGGCCAGCCCGAGGGCGTGCGGGCAGGCGATCACCAGGACCGTCACGGTGCGGACCACCGCCTGGTCGGTGTTGCCGAGGACGAGCCAGGCGCCGAAGGTGGCCAGCCCGGCGAGGGCGGCGACGTAGAACAGCAGGGCGGCGAACCGGTCGGCGAGGGCCTGGGCACGCCCACCGGAGGCCTGTGCCTGGGCGACGAGCCGGCCGATGCCGGCGAGCGCGGTGTCCTCGCCGACGGCCTCGACGCGTACCCGCAGGGCGGAGTCGGTGGCCACGGTGCCGGCGACCACCCGGTCCCCGACGGCGCGGGGCACCGGCCGGGACTCACCGGTGATCATCGACTCGTCGAGTTCCGCGGCCCCGTCGACGATTCGCCCGTCGGCGGGGACCCGGCCACCGGAGCGGACCAGCACCAGGTCACCCACCCGCAGGTCGCCCACCGACACCCGGTGCGGCTGGCCCGCCTCGTCGAGGCGTTCGGCGTCGTCGGGCAGCAGCGCCGCAAGGGCCGCCAGGGCTCCCTGGGCCTGCCCGATCGCCTTCATCTCCTGCCAGTGGCCGAGCAGCATGATGGTCACCAGCGCCGCCAGCTCCCACCAGAAGTCCAGGTCGAACAGGCCAACGCTGGTCGCCACGGAGGCGCCGTACGCGACGGTGATCGCCATCGAGATCAGCAGCATCATCCCGGGCGCCCGGTCGCGGAGCTCACGGACGCCGCCGACCAGGAAGGGCCACCCGCCGTACCAGAAGACGAGGGAGCCGAGGACCGGGCCGACCCACGCCATACCTGGGAAGTCGAGCCGGTAGCCGAACCACTCCATGACCATGTGGCTGGTCGCCACGAGCGGCACGGTCAGCGCCAGGCTCAGCCAGAACTTCCGCCGGAACTGCTCCGGGTCGTGCCCGGCGTGCTTGTCGTGCCCGCCGGCGTGGCCGGCGTGCTGGTCGTGGTCGTGCCCGACCTGGTCGTGGTGCCGGGTCGCCCGGTGTTCGTGCTCCATCGAAACGCACCTCCACCACCTACCCTATACCCGTAGGGGGTATCCAGCAAGATCGTGGGGACCCTGCCTCGCCGGGACGGCCGAACCGCTGGGTACGGCCGGCCCGGTCGTCCGGACACCGCACCGCTGCCCGGGTTAGCCTCGGGGACACGGCCGGCGACGGGGAGCGGGATGGGCGAGCAGACGACGCAGACGGTGCTGCCGGCGGCGTTCTTCGGGCACGGCAATCCGATGAACGCCCTGGAGGTCAACCGCTACACCTCCGCCTGGCGCGAGTTCGGCCGGGCGGTGCCCCGGCCCCGGGCGATCCTGGTGGTCTCCGCGCACTGGTACATCGGCGCCACCGCGGTCACCGCCATGCCGCGCCCGCGCACCATCCACGACTTCTACGGCTTCCCGCAGCAACTGTTCGACGTGCGCTACCCCGCGCCCGGACTGCCCGAGCTGGCCGAGGAGATCAGCGACGTGGTGCACCCCACCTGGGTCGGCGCCGACCTGGACTCCTGGGGAATCGACCACGGCACCTGGTCAGTGCTCACCCACGCCTTCCCCGACGCGGACATCCCGGTGGTGCAGCTGAGCATCAACGCCTTCAAGCCGCTGGACTACCACCTCGACCTCGGCGCGCGGCTCGCTCCGCTGCGCGAGCGCGGCGTGCTCGTGGTGGCCAGCGGCAACGTGGTGCACAACCTGGGCGGCGTGGACCCGCGCCTGACCGACGAGGGTTTCGACTGGGCCCGCCGCTTCGACGACGCCGCCCGGGAGATCGTCCTGGACGACCCGACCGAGGCGGCCCGGCTGGACGGGCACCGCGACTACGACCTGGCCGTACCGACCCCGGACCACTTCATCCCGCTGCTGTACCTGGCCGGGCTGGCCGGTTCCGCCGACGGTCGCCCCGAGGTGCTGGTCGACGGGTACGCGTACGGGTCGCTGTCGATGACCGCGTACACCCTCGGGCTGAGCTGCCCGCGCGAGGCGCCGTCGACCGGGGCGCCCTCGCTGCCGCCCGACGTGCCGGCCGACTCGGCCAACATCTGACCGCAGGCGGCCACAGTGGAGCGGGGCACGGCGGGAATTCTCCCGGTCGGGTACGACGAACGCCGCCGGTTTATCGCGGGCCGGCCCCCACGGTCGGGCCGCCCAGCGGCCCCTTGCCCTGCCACGGCCAGCGCCCGTCCAGCTCCACCTCCAACGAGAAGCTGAGGAAGGTCCGGACCAGCACGATCAGCGCGAGCACGCCGACGCTAATGAAGGTGGGCGAGACCGCCACGGTACGGATGATGTCTCCGCCGACCAGGAACTCCAGCCCGAGCAGAATGGCGCGGCCGACCCCCTGCCGGTACGCCCGGTAGTGGTCGACCAGCTGCCCGGTCCGTGACCAGCGGAGCAGGAAGACGACCGTGGCGATGGCCACGCCGAGGGCGATGACCAGGACCCCGGCCAGGTCCAGCAGCGCGCCGATCCGCTCGATGATCTCCTTGGTCCGCACCCGCCACCCCCGTACCGCCGGCCCTCGCCATTCACCATGGCGCATCGCCCGCCGCGCCTGGTGGCGTTTCGTGCGGAGCCACCCGGGGTGCCGGGCGGCATCCGTCTGCGGGGGGCGTTCACCGCGCCTAGGGTGGGTATCGGGACATAACCGGACCGACCCGCACGGGACGGCCACCGACCACATCTGGCGAGGAGCGGACGTGACAGAGCCGGAAGAGGACCAGGAGAAGAGCAAGAAGACCGACGACGTCCTGTTCTCCCCGGACGGGGACCCGCACCACAACCTGGCGCAGGCCCCGCAACCCGACGAGCACCTGGCCGCCCAGTTCCGGCACGACGGCGAGACGGAGACCGTCGGCGACGAGTGAACCACACGGCTCGGTTGAGCTGAACCGGCGGGGCCCCTGACAGCCCATCCGGCGGCGGGCCGAGTCAGATGATCGTCCAGGTGTCGCCGTTGGCAAGGAGTCGGGCGAGTTGCTGTTCGAGGGTTTGGTCGGTTCTTGCTTTGGCGGTTGCCACCTGTTCCTGGACGACGGTGTCGTAGGCGGGGCGGTTCACCGAGCGGAGCACGCCGATGGGGGTGTTGCGTAGGTCGGGGCCGGGCAGGCGGGTGAGGGCGAAGGCGTAGGCGGGGTCGGTGACGGTGGCGTCGTGCACGACGATCTGGTCGGTTGGGGTGGTGGCTGTTTCGCGGACTTCGAGGCCGAAGCCGCCGGGTGGGTGGACGACGCAGAATTGGCCGTCGGTGCCGAAGGTGATCGGCTGCCGGTGTTCGAGGCGGATGAGGTAGTCGTCGCGGGTGGCGGGTTCTTTCAGTTGGTCGAAGGCGCCGTCGTTGAAGATGTTGCAGTTTTGGTAGATCTCGACGAACGCGGACCCTTGGTGCTCGGCCGCCGCCCGCAGTACCGATTGCAGGTGTTTGCGGTCGGAGTCGATGGTGCGGGCGACGAAGGTGGCCTCCGCTCCGAGCGCGAGCGACAGCGGGTTGAACGGCGCGTCGGCGGACCCGACCGGGGTGGATTTGGTGATCTTCCCGATTTCGGAGGTCGGCGAGTACTGGCCTTTGGTGAGGCCGTAGATGCGGTTGTTGAAGAGCAGGATTTTGAGGTTGACGTTGCGGCGTAGGGCGTGGATGAGGTGGTTGCCGCCGATGGACAGGGCGTCGCCGTCGCCGGTGACGACCCAGATGGACAGGTCGGGGCGGGTGGTGGACAGGCCGGTGGCGATGGCGGGGGCGCGGCCGTGGATGGAGTGCATGCCGTAGGTGTTCATGTAGTAGGGGAAGCGGGAGGAGCAGCCGATTCCGGAGATGAACACGATGTTCTCGCGGGGGATGCCGAGTTCGGGCATGAAGCCTTGCACGGCGGCGAGGATGGCGTAGTCGCCGCAGCCGGGGCACCAGCGGACTTCCTGGTCGGATTTGAAGTCCTTGGCGGTGAGTTTGAGGGCGGTGGGTTCAGGCATTTTTGACGACCTCTTCCAGCGTGGTCTCCAGTTCGGCGGCGGTGAACGGTAGGCCGCGGACCTGGTTGTAGCCGATCGCGTCGATGAGGTACCGGGCGCGGATGACGTGGGCGAGTTGGCCGAGGTTCATCTCGGGGATCACGACCCGGTCGTAGGCGCGTAGGACGTCGCCGAGGTTGGCGGGCATCGGCGCGAGGTGCCGTAGGTGCGCCTGGGCGATGGCCAGGCCGCGTTGGCGTAGGGTGCGGCAGGCGGCGCCGATCGGCCCGTAGGTGGAGCCCCAGCCGAGCACGAGGACGCGGGCGTCGCCGTCGGGGTCCTCGACCTCGATATCGGGCACGGGAATGGTGTCGATGCGGGCGGCGCGGGTGCGGACCATGAGGTCGTGGTTGGCCGGGTCGTAGGAGATGTCGCCGGTCTTGTCGGCTTTCTCCAGGCCGCCGATGCGGTGTTCCAGGCCGGGGGTGCCGGGGACCGCCCACGGTCGGGCCAGGGTGGCCGGGTCGCGTAGGTAGGGCAGGAACGTGGTGCCGTCCTCACCGTTGGGGGCGGTCGCGAACTGCACGCGCAGGTCCGGCAGGCTGTCGATGTCGGGGAGCAGCCACGGTTCGGAGCCGTTGGCGACGTAGTTGTCCGACAGCAGGATCACCGGTGTGCGATACGTCAACGCGATGCGGGCGGCCTCCAGCGCGGCGTGGAAACAGTCCGCGGGGGATTTCGGGGCGATCACCGCGACCGGCGCCTCACCGTGGCGGCCGAACAGGGCCATGTTCAGGTCCGCCTGTTCGGTCTTGGTCGGCATGCCCGTCGACGGCCCCGCCCGCTGCACATCCACCACCACCAGCGGCAGTTCCAGGGCGACGGCGAGGGAGATCGTTTCGCTCTTCAACGCCACACCCGGACCGCTGGTGGTGGTCACCCCCAGGGACCCGCCGTATGAGGCGCCCAACGCGGCGCCGACCGCGGCGATCTCGTCCTCGGCCTGCATCGTGACCACACCGAACCGCTTGTGCTTGGACAACTCGTGCAGGATGTCGGAGGCCGGCGTTATCGGATACGCGCCCAGGAACACCGGCAGCCCCGACCGGACCCCCGCGGCGACCAGACCCAACGACAACGCCTGGTTACCGGTGATGTTGCGGTAGGTGCCCGCCACCATCTTCGCCGGCTTCACCTCGTACCGGACGGAGAAATCCTCGGTCGTCTCCCCGAAATTCCAACCCGCCCGGAACGCCGCCACGTTCGCCGCCACCAACTCCGGCCGCGCCGCGAACTTCCGCTCCAAAAACCGCAACGTCGACTCGTACGGACGCGAATACATCCACGACAACAAACCCAGAGCGAACATGTTCTTCGCCCGCTCCGCGTCCTTCTTCGACACCTCAAGCCCAGCCAAAGCACCGACCGTCATCGACGTCAACGCCACCGGATGCACCACATACCCGTCCAACGACCCGTCATCCAACGGGCTGACCTGGTAGCCGACCTTCGCCAGATTCCGCTTCGTGAACTCATCCGTGTTCACGATCACGTCCGCACCCCGCGGCAGATCCACCAGATTCGCCTTCAACGCCGCCGGATTCATCGCCACCAACACATTCGGCGCGTCACCCGGCGTCAGGATGTCGTAATCAGCGAAATGCACCTGAAACGACGACACCCCCGGCAGGGTCCCCGCAGGCGCCCGAATCTCCGCCGGGAAATTCGGCAACGTCGAAATATCATTACCCAACTGCGCCGTCTCCGACGTGAACCGATCACCCGTGAGCTGCATACCATCACCCGAATCACCGGCAAACCGGATCACCACCCGGTCCAGTTGACGGATCTGCTTGGTCACGCCCGCACCTCGCTTCGCTCAGCGCCGTCGCAGGGGCGGCTGAACAGTGTGGTGACCCCGCCTTGCCCGGCCACATGCCCTCCTTGACGCGCTGCTACCGCCGGCCGTCCGTCTCTGGGCCCGGCCCGCTCGATTTCTCACGTCAGAGCCTACGTCGGACCGTTAGGGCCACCTTGGTGGAGGTCCGGCGTATGGGACCCGATCGGGCCGCTGTATGCCCGCCTTTGCGCTGTTTAGTACCGCGACCGTAATCCAGATCACCGCAGGACCGAATCCGGCCCTCACGGGGTCACCCGTGCGAGGGCCGGCCCGCGAAGCGGCGGCCCACCGCGATCGCCGCCGCGAGTGCGGCCAGCGCGGGGCCCGCCGGCCTGGCCGGGGGCGCCTCGATGGCCGGGACGGTAGGCTGCCGACCGTGACCGGTTACCTCGGCTCGTACGCCACGCTCGGTCTCCTGCTGCTCGCCGCCGTGCTCTTCTTCGTCACCGCGTTCTCGGCCAATCGAGTGCTACGCCCTCGCCGTCCCGCGGATCCCTGGGGCAAGCGGTCCGCGTACGAGTGCGGTCTCGACCCGGTCGGTGGCGACTGGGCGCAGATGCAGATCCGCTACTACGTCTACGCGTACCTGTACGTGCTCTTCGCGGTCGAGGCGGTCTTCCTCTTCCCCTGGGCGCTGGTCTTCGACCGGCCCGGGTTCGGCGTGACCACCGTCGTCGAGATGGCGGTCTTCGTCGCCGTGGTGGCGCTCGGCATCCTCTACGCCTGGCGCAAGAACATCCTCCGCTGGACCTGACCGACGGCTCCGGGGCGCTGCGCGGCGTCAGACGCGCTTGCCGTGGGGCTCAGGCCAGACCGCGGCGGGTCAGCGTCGGCGGCCGGTCCCCCTTGATCGAGGCCACCATGTCGAGCACCCGGCGGGTTTCGCGTACCTGATGGGCGCGGAACACCCGGGCGCCGAGCCAGGCCGACACGGCGGTGGCGGCGAGCGTGCCCTCCAGCCGGTCCGGCACCGGCAGGTCCAGGGTCTCGCCGATGAAGTCCTTGTTCGACAGGGCGACGAGCAGCGGCCACCCGGTGTCGCTGAGCTCCGCCAGCCGGCGGGTGATCTCCAGCGAGTGGCGGGTGTTCTTGCCGAAGTCGTGCGCCGGGTCGATCAGGATCCCGTCCCGGCGTACGCCCAGGGCGACCGCGCGGTCGGCGAGCCCGGTCACCGTCGTGACCACGTCGGCCACCACGTCGTCGAAGGCCGTCCGGTGCGGCCGGGTGCGCGGGGTGAGCCCGCCCGCGTGCGAGCAGACCAGCCCCACGCCGGTCTCGGCGGCGACCCGGGCCAGCGCCGGATCCGCCCCCGACCAGGTGTCGTTGAGCAGGTCGGCCCCGGCCGCCACGGCCTCCACCGCCACCTCGGCGCGCCAGGTGTCGATCGAGATGACCACGTCCGGGAAGGCGTTCCGGACCGCGGCGATGGTGTCCACCGTCCGGCGGATCTCTTCGGTCACGTCGACCTCGTCGCCCGGCCCGGCCTTCACCCCGCCGATGTCGATGATCTCCGCGCCCTCGGTGACCGCCCGCTCGACCGCGTGCAGCGCGCTGTCCTGCGCGAAGGTGGCCCCCCGGTCGAAGAACGAGTCCGGCGTGCGGTTGACGATGGCCATCACCACCAGCTCACCAGGGGAAAAGGTCCGCCCACCGAGCCGCAGCTCCGCCGCCATGCCGCCCTCCTGATCTCCGGTCCCGCGCCAGCCGCCCCCGACGCTATCCGGTCCCGCCCCGGAACCGCCCGGGCGGTACGCCCGGTTTCGAATCATGATCGGAGCCGGTGGAGGGCTCGCCCCACGCCGTCCCGCATGCCACGATCTCCCCATGGGTCAGGTTCTGCTCCTCTTGGTCGTGGCGCTGACCGTCGCGGCGGTCGTCTTCGGGGTGACGGTGCTGGTCTCCGGCCGCGATCCGGGCCTGGTGCCGGTCGAGCCGGACGGGCGGGCCGTACCCCTGCCGGGCGGCCGGCCGCTGCACGAGTCGGACGTCGCCGAGGTGCGCTTCGACACCGCGCTGCGCGGCTACCGGATGGCCCAGGTCGACCAGGCGATGCGCCGGGCGGCGTACGACATCGGCTACAAGTCCGAGCTGATCGGCGTGCTGGAGGCCGAGGTCACCGCGCTCCGGGAGGGCCGGACCGAGGAGGCCGACGCGCTGCGCCGGGCCCGGGAGGAGGCCGCCGCGACGAGCCCGTCCGCCGAGGTTCCGGAGAGCGGCACCGACGACACCGGCGCCGTCGGGCTGACCGCCGAGGCCGGGGTGGCCGAGGCGCCCGCCGCGGCCGCGGTGGAGGACGAGAAGGACCTGCCCACCGTGTCGGCCGCCCGACCCGCGCCGGCCGGTCCCGAGGCGCCGCTGGCCCCGGTGGCCGTGCCGGTGTCCGCCGC
>NZ_JAPDPH010000169.1 GCF_026013475.1 Micromonospora yasonensis
TTGCCGATGTGCCACGCCCGGACGACCCGCACCCGTTCCGCGCTCACTGTGCCACCCCTTCGACGGTGGGACGGGCCTCGGTCACTTGCCCTCCAGGTCGTAGAGGGCGCGCTGGAGCGCGCGCAGGTAGTCGACGTGCCCGACCTCGAACCAGTGCCGGGTGCTGTCCTTCACCTTGGCCGAGTAGCGCTCGTCGAGACCGGCGGCGACCTTGCGGCCGAAGGCGGCGGCCCGGTCCGGCCGGCTGGTCCGCAGGGCGAGCAGCCGGGCGAAGAGCACGCTCTGCCAGTGCGAGATGGTGAAGATGCCGGAGTCCGGCTGCACCAGGCCCACCACGGCGAGGGTGGGGTGGCCGGCGGCGAAGGCGTTGAGCCAGAGCCGGGGGCGGCCCGAGCCCTCCTCGTCGCCGAGCACCCGTCCCTCGAGGAACTCGAAGCGGGGCAGGTAGCCGGTGGCGAAGACGACCAGCTCGGGGTCGATCTGCCGGCCGTCGGTCAGCTCGACGGTCCGGTCGTGGAACCGGGCCACGTCCGGCACCGGGATGATCCCGCCGTGGCCGACGTAGTAGACGAGCTGGCTGTTGGCGATCGGGTGCGTCTCGTACACCCGGTGGTCGGGCTTCGGCAGGCCGAACCGGGTCAGGTCGCCGACGGTCAGCCGGAGCGTCCGGTGGTAGAGCCACTGGCGTACCCGCAGCGGCACCCGCAGCGCGAGCAGGGTGTCGTTGACCTGGTCGGCGGGGCGGCCGAGGACGTACTTCGGGGTGTACCAGTAGCCGCGACGGGTGGAGTGCCAGCAGCGGGACGCCTGCTGGGCCGCCTCGACCGCGATGTCGCAGCCGGTGTTGCCGGCACCGATCACCAGCACCCGCTTGCCCCGCAGCTGGGCCGGGTCCTTGTAGGACGAGGCGTGCATGACCTCGCCCCGGAACTCCTCCAGCCCCTCGTACCGGGGCAGCTTCGGCGACCAGTTGTGCCCGTTGGCCAGCACCACCGCCGCGTACCGGGAGGTGCGCTCCGGGCCGTACCCGCCGGTGCTGCGGGTGGTGACGTCCCAGCGGTCGCCCTCGACCGGCTCCACCCGGACCACCTCGGTGCCGAACCAGATGTGCTGACGCAGGTCGAAGTGGTCGGCGTAGCGCTCGAAGTAGGACAGCAGCTGGGTGTGGTGCGGGTAGTCCGGCCAGTCGTCCGGCATCGGGAAGTCGGGGAACTGGGTGAACGGCCGGGAGGAGATGAGGTGGGTGCTGGCGTACACCGGGCTGCGGTCGTGCCGCCAGTTCCAGGCGCCGCCGACGCCGGTCTCGCGCTCGTAGCAGTCGACGCCGAAGCCGTGCTCGCGCAGGTTCTTCACCGCGGTGAGGCCGCTGGCCCCGGCCCCGATGACGCAGACGGTGTCGCCCCGGTCGGATACCGGGCGGCCGTCCCTGGTCAGGGCGACCGTCGTGTCCGGATCGGGGCGGCCGAGGTCAGCGGAGGAGGACACCGGGGAATCTCCTTTGTGCGGCACGCGTGCCGGGTCGGTGCGAAATCCTGCCGAGAATGCCCGCCGTTGTCCAGCCCGACACGGGTCGCGGGCGGGGTGGCTCAGCCGGCGGCGGGCAGCAGCAGGTCGACCAGGACGGGGAAGTGGTCGCTGGCCCGGCGGGCCGCCGGGGTGCCGACCACGTCGTAGCCGACCACGGCGATCCGGGGGTCCACGAACAGGGCGTCGATGCGCCGGTGCGGGTTGGCGCAGGAGTAGGTGTGCCGGTCCGCCCGGTCCGCGGCGACCGCGGTGTCGGTCAGTCCCGCCGCGACGGTCCGCCACGCCGGCCCGTCCGGCCCCTCGTTGAGGTCGGCCCCGGCGACCACCGGCAGCGTCGCCCCGGCCAGTTCCCGCTTGAACGCCGCCGCCTGGGCCGGCCGTTCCGCCGGATCGGTGGAGAGGTGGGAGCCGGCCAGCAGGAACCGACTCCCGCCCACCAGGCACTCGGCGTACGCGGCGCCGCGCAGGTGCCGTCCCGGGGTGAGCGGATAGCGCTGGCAGCGGGTGCCGAGCACGCGTACCCGGAGGCTGGTGAGCAGCAGGTTGCCCAGCGCCGGCAGGCCGCCGGCCGCCACCACGAGGCCGAACGAGTCGGCCAGCGAGGCGCACTTCTGCCGCCACCGGAACCGCCGCGGGCCCTCCTGGACGATCACCACGTCGGGCTCGGCCGCACGGACCACCTCGGCCAGCGCGGCCGTGTCGTCGCGCTGGCTGTGGATGTTGTACGACACCACCCGCAGCGGTACGCCGGCGCCTGGCACCTCAGATCCGCCGGGCGAGGTCGGCGGCGCCGATGACGCCGGCGGTGTTGCCCAGCTCGGCCGGGCGCACCTCGGCCACGGGCAGCCGGCCGCGCTGGGCGAGCGCGTCGCGGAACGACCGCCGGGCCGGGCCGAGCAGCAGCTCGCCGGCGTCGACCACGCCGCCGCCGACCACCAGCACCTGCGGGTCGAGGATCTGCGCCATGTCCGCCAGGCTGGTGCCGAGCCAGCGGCCGACCTGGGCGAACGCCTCGGTGGAGATCGGGTCGCCGCCCTTGGCGGCGGCGGTCACCATCGGTCCGGTGATCACCTCGGCCTCGCCCCCGGCCAGCTCCAGCAGGGCGGTGGCCCGGTGCGGTTCCTGGCGGGCGGCGGCGCGGGCGAACCGGACCAGGGCGCTGCCGCTGGCGTACTGCTCGATGCAGCCCAGCCGGCCGCAGCCGCACTGGTGGCCGTCCGGCACGGTGAGCATGTGCCCCAGCTCGGCCGCGATGCCGTTGGCGCCGCGGACCAGCTCACCGCCGAGCACGATGCCGCCGCCCACGCCGGTGCCGATGGTGAACATGACCATCGAGTCGTCGGCGTCGCGGGCGGCGCCGTAGCGGAACTCCGCCCAGGCGGCCACGTTCGCGTCGTTCTCCACGATCACCGGCAGGCCGGTGGCGCTGCCGACGTACGCGCGCAGCGGCTCGTCACGCCAGGCCAGGTTGGGGGCGAAGAGGACGGTGGAGCGGGAGGCGTCGATCCAGCCGGCCGCGCCGATGCCGACCGCCTCGACCGCGTGGCCGGTGGACAGCTCGCTGACCACCTCGATGATGACGTCGCGGGTCTTGGCCACGTCGTCGGCGGGAGTGTCCCGTCGCGTCTGCACGAGAACCTTGCCGGCGTCGTCCACGACACCGCCGGCCACCTTCGTGCCACCGACGTCGACTCCGATGGTCAGCGTCACCGCTGCCACTCCCCTCTGCTGTGCTGCCCGACACCGGCCGAACCGGCCGCTGCGATGTCGGGATGACCGGTGGTCAGGCCACGTCGCCTGGTACGTTCTCGCCCACCTCGCCAGGTGCCCGCGAGGCGGGCACCACGGGTCGGCCGGCCGGCGGCCGGGTCGTCACCGGCACCTGCGGCCCGGCGGCATCGGCGGGCGGCTCCGACCACTCCGACTCGGCGTCTCTGGCGCCACGCCGCGGCCCGGAGTCGTCGACAGAACCCGGATCGGCCGCGCCGCCCTCCCCCCGGGTGGCGGCGGACCACACATCCCGCTCGGGTGCCGGCTGAGAATCATGCCCGGTACGGGTGGCCTCGCGCCACACCTGGTCCCCGGCGGTCGTCCCGTCGGGTCCGGCGGCACCCGGCGCGCCGGCCGGGGCGGCCGGTTCGGCGGGGGCGAACGCGCGCAGCAGACTGGCCACCCCGGCGGCCAGATCACCGGCGCCGGTGGCCAGCCGCTCGGCGAATTCGGGACTCGGATCCCGCAACGCCGCGATACCGCGACAGACCGGACAGACGCAACATTCCGGCGATCCGGTGGCGAAACCCGCGGCGGTCGCGGCGCCGCCGGCCGACGCGCTCCCCCGGTCGGCGGGGTCATCGGCACCCGGGGTGTGACCGAGGACACTCGACAGGATCCCACCCAGCGGCCCCCAGGGGCCGGACCCGGGTGCGGCGGCGGCGAGCCGGGCGCCGGCCAGCAGCATGGCGACGAGGCGCTCGGCCTCTTCCCGGGCCGAAGCCGGATCAGTGGTGCCCATGGGTCGGCTCCTCTGTCGTGACGACCGGCTCGACGGCCGGGTCAGTGGGCCGCACCGGATGCTTCTACCCGGCGCTTGAGCTGCTTCAACGCCGCATCCATGATCATTTTCTCGGCCTTGCGGCGAAACATGCCGAGCATGCCCACGGAGAGTTCCACCTCCAGGGTGTAGGTCACCGTGGTGGTCCCGTCCGGGTTGCCCACCAGGTCGTACGACCCGCGCTGGGACTTCTGCATCTTCGAGGGCGCCACCAGGTGCCACTCGATCCGGGAGATGTCCTCGGCGTACTCGTAGGCCAGTACGTACTCGTCGGCCATCACCCCGGCGTCCAGGGTGAACCGGACCTGGCTGGCGTAGCCGTCCTCGTACTCCTCGATCACCTCCGCCTGCCGCACCGCCTCGGCCCACTCCGGGTAGCGGGGGAAGTCGCAGATGACCGTCGCCACCCGGTCCGGTGGCGCGTCGATGATGATCGACTGGATGGAGGAGTCCGCCATGGGGGGAGGCTACCCGGCGCCGGCCAGCGGCGCGCCGTTCCACCCCGCCGGTCGTCACCCGGAACCCCGCCGCGTCGCCCGGCCGGCCGGGCGCGGGCGGGTCCCACCAGCCGGGCGGGCAACCTCCCTACCTCATCGACCGGTACGGGCGGGTAGGTTTCGACAGAGCCGACCCATGGCCGGCCCGGCCAGTGCGAGCCCGAGGGAGTGCAGGTGCGCGAGTTCTCCGTCCCGCCGATCGTCACCGTCGGCGACGCGGCCAACCTGACCGACCCGGTCTGGGAAAACGCCGAGGTCGCCCCCGACACCGTGCAGTTCGTCCGGCGCACCGGCGACGCGGGCTCCGCCTCGAACGTCACCTGCCGGCAGTTCCGCGACGAGGTGATCGCGGTGGCCCGCGGCCTGGTCGCGGCCGGCATCTCCCCCGGCGACCGGGTCGCGCTGATGAGCCGCACCCGCTACGAGTGGACCCTGCTCGACTACGCCATCTGGGCCGCCGGCGGGGTCACCGTGCCGATCTACGAGACCTCCAGCGCCGAGCAGGCGGCCTGGATCCTCGCCGACTCCGGCGCGGTCGCCGTCGTGGTGGAGACCACCGCGCACGCCGCCCTGGTCGCCGGCGTCCGGGACCGGCTGCCCGAGCTGCGCGAGGTCTGGCAGATCGAACTCGGCGCGGTGGACCAACTGGTCGCCGCCGGCGAGCCGGTCGACCCGGCCGAGATCGAGGTACGCCGTAGCTCGCTGAAGGCCGACGACATCGCCACCATCATCTACACCAGTGGCACCACCGGCCGCCCCAAGGGCTGCGTGCTCACCCACCGGAACATCTACGCCGACATCGCCAACGCGGTGCCGGTGCTGCCGAACCTGTTCCGCGAGGGCGCCTCCACCCTGCTCTTCCTGCCGCTCGCGCACGCCTTCGCCCGGCTCATCCAGATCGGCGTGGTGCAGGCCCGGGCCACCATGGCGCACTGCGCGGACACCAAGAACCTGGTCGGCGAACTCCAGGACGTCAAGCCCACCTTCGTGCTCTCCGTACCCCGGGTCTTCGAGAAGGTCTACAACGGCGCCCGGCAGAAGGCCGAGGCGGAGGGCAAGGGGAAGATCTTCGACCGGGCCGAGCAGGTCGCGATCGCCTACAGCGAGGCGCTGGAGACCGCCGGCGGGCCGGGCCTGGCGCTGCGCGCCCAGCACACCCTCTTCGACCGGCTGGTCTACCGCAAGCTGCGGGCGGCGATGGGCGGCCGGTGCCGGGACGCGATCTCCGGCGGCGCTCCGCTCGGCGTGCGGCTCGGGCACTTCTTCCGGGGCGTCGGGGTGACCGTCTGCGAGGGGTACGGCCTCACCGAGACCTCCCCCGCCGCCGCCGCGAACCTGCCCGGCCACACCCGGGTGGGCACGGTGGGCCGCCCGCTGCCGGGCGTCACCATCCGGATCGCCGACGACGGCGAGATCCTGATCTCCGGCGACATCGTCTTCCGCGGCTACTGGCACAACGACACGGCCACCGCCGAGGCGCTCACCCCGGACGGCTGGTTCCGCACCGGGGACCTCGGCCAGCTCGACGAGGACGGCTACCTGAGCATCACCGGCCGGAAGAAGGAGATCATCGTGACCGCCGGCGGCAAGAACGTCGCCCCGGCGGTGCTGGAGGACGAGGTCCGGGCCCACCCGCTGGTCAGCCAGTGCCTGGTGGTCGGCGACCGGCAGCCGTTCATCGCGGCGCTGGTCACCATCGACGAGGAGGCCCTGCCGAAGTGGCTCGCCGGGCACGGCCGGCCGGCGGACACTCCCGTCGCCGACCTGCGCGACGACGAGGCGCTGCGGGCCGAGGTCCAGGGCGCGATCGACCGGGCCAACCAGTCGGTCTCCAAGGCCGAGGCGATCAAGGTGTTCCGGATCCTGCCGCAGGACTTCACCGAGGCCGGCGGCGAGCTGACCCCGTCGCTGAAGGTCAAGCGGCAGGTCGTGCACAAGACGTACGCGGCGGAGATCGCGGACATCTACCAACGCTGACTACCATCCGTCACGTGCCCGCCTCGACAACCAGCCAGCCGCAGACCCAGCCCCTCGCCGCGGCCGCGCGCCTGGTGCTCCTCGCGCTGGTCGCCGCCCTGACCCTGTTCGCCACCGGCGACCCGAACCAGCTCTGGTGGATCGCTCTGCTGGGCGTCGCCGGGCTGCCGGCCGTGCTGGCCCCGCAGCACCGGCTGCTGGGGCTGCTCAGCCGCTTCGCCGAGGTGGTGGTCCTCGGGCTGGCCGCCAGCCAGGTCGCCGCCGACACCCACCTGACCGGGGTGACCGGCGGGCTGGGGGCCTCGGCGGTGCTGCCCTACCTGGCCGTACCGGTCACCGTGACGGCGCTGCGCCGGAAGTTCCGCGAGGGGGCGGCACTGCTCGCGGTGGGGGCGGCCACCCTGCTGGTCAGCGCGGCTTTCACCGTGGTGGACGGCGGGCGGCAGCTCGGCCAGCTCGGCTACCTGGCCGTCTGCGCGCAGTGGCTGATCCTGGCCGGCCTGGGCCTCTACACCGCGGGCACGTTCCAGCGGGTGGTGCGGGTGCGCGGCGAGGGCAAGCCCCAGCCGTACGCGGAGGCCACCCGGCTGCTGACCCAGCTGCGCACGGTCGCCCGGCAGCTGCCCGGCGCGACCCTGGACCCGGGCGGCATCTCCGAGCACCTGCTGGAGGAGCTGCGGGTGGTGGCCAAGACCGACCGCGGCGCGGTGCTCTCCGCCTCCGGCGGCGGCCGGCTGGTGGTGCTCGCCCAGATCGGCGCGGACCGGGTCGACTGGGAGACCACGCTCGACGCGGACTCGGCCATCGCCGACGCCTGGGCCAGCCAGCAGCCGCAGACCTCGAACCGCTCGCAGGCCCGCTCGCAGCACCCCGGGGAGGTGTCCGCGCTGATCGTGCCGCTGGTCGCCGGGGTGCGCACGGTCGGCCTGGTGGTCGTCGAAGCGGACACCCCGCACGCGTACCCGCCGGCGGTGGTGTCCCGGGTGACCGCGCTGACCGGGCCGGCGGCGCTGCGCCTGGAGGCCGCGCTGCTCTTCGACGAGGTGCGGTCGCTGGCCACCAACGAGGAGCGGCAGCGGCTGGCCCGGGAGATCCACGACGGGGTCGCCCAGGAGCTGGTGATGGTCGGGTACGGCATCGACAACGCCCTGGCCACCGTGCACGACGACGCCGAGGAGACCGCCGACTCGCTGCGCACCCTGCGCCAGGAGGTCACCCGGGTGATCACCGAGCTGCGGCTGAGCCTGTTCGAGCTGCGCAGCGAGGTGGACCGGCACGGCGGCCTGGCCGCCGCGATCGCCGAGTACGCGCGCACCGTCGGCGCGTCCGGCGGGCTGCGGGTGCACCTGTCCCTGGACGAGTCCACCGCCCGGCTGCCCGCCGCCACCGAGGCGGAGCTGCTGCGCATCGCCCAGGAGGCGGTCACCAACGCGCGCAAGCACGCCGGAGCGGCCAATTTGTGGGTCACCTGTGAGGTCGACCCCCCGTACGCGCAGATCGAAGTGTCGGATGACGGTCACGGCATCGGTGACCAGCGTCCCGACGGGCACTATGGTCTTGCGATCATGGCCGAGAGGGCGGAACGTATCCGGGGCCGGTTGGAGATCAGGCCACGGCAACCCAGTGGCACGACCGTGGCGGTGGTGCTCGGCTCCTCGCCCCGGCGCGATAAGGTGCGCGGCAGCGCCGCGGCAGCAGAAGGGGAGTAACCCGAGGATGACCACTAGTCCGACACCGGCCACCCGTACCAAGGTTCTCCTTGTCGACGATCACGACCTGATCCGCAAGGGGCTGCGGCACGCCTTCGAGCGGGACCGGCAGTTCGAGGTCGTGGGCGAGGCCGCCACGGCCGCCGAGGGCGTCCGCCAGGCCGGCGCGCTGCAGCCGGACGTGGTGATCATGGATCTGCGGCTGCCCGACGGCAGCGGCCTGGAGGCCACTCGCGCGCTGCGCAAGTCCAGCGCGTCGATGGGCATCGTCGTGCTCACCATGTACGCGGGCGACGACCAGCTCTTCGGGGCCCTCGAGGCGGGCGCCAGCGCCTTCGTGCCGAAGACCGCCCCCGCCGACGAGGTGGTGGCCGCCGCCCGGCACGCCGCCTCCTCCCCGAGCGCGTTCACCGCGGCCGACCTGGCCGAGGCGATGAAGCGCCGGCTGGCCCCGTCGGGCCCGCAGCTCTCCCCGCGCGAGGGCCAGGTGCTGCGGCTGCTCGCCGACGGCATGAGCGTCGCCGGCATCGCCAAGCAGCTGTTCGTCAGCGAGTCGACGGCGAAGACGCACATCTCGAAGCTCTACGAGAAGCTGGGCGCGGCCAACCGGGCGCAGGCCCTGATGACCGCGCTGCGGCTGGGCCTGCTCGAGGCCCCGGACGCGCCCAAGTTCTGACCGCGTACGGCCGCGGCCCGCGTCCGGCGACGGACGCGGGCCGCGCCGACGTCGCGGGCCGGGCCGACCGCGTACGGTGAGGGGCCGGCCGCGCAGCGACGGTGGTCTTTGCACCGCGTCGACGGAGGGGCAGAATACCCGAATGACCGTGCGGGGGTGACCCCGCGCGCCGTCGACACAAAGGGGCAGGGGCATGCAGCGGCCAGACTGGGCACCTGACACGATCGACATCGAGCGCCCCAGCGTCGCCCGCATGTACGACTACTATCTGGGCGGTTCGCACAACTTCGCGGCCGACCGGGCGGCGGCGCGGGCCATGGTGGAGGCGGTTCCCGAGGCCCCGCTGATGGCCCAGGCCAACCGGGCGTTCCTGCGCCGGGCGGTGCAGTTCCTCGCCGAGTCGGGGGTACGCCAGTTCCTCGACATCGGCTCCGGCATTCCCACCGTGGGCAACGTGCACGAGATCGCCCAGCGGATCGACCCGGAGTGCCGGGTGCTCTACGTCGACGTCGACCCGGTCGCGGTGGCGCACAGCCAGGAGATCCTGGCCGGCAACGACCGGGCCACGGTGGTCCAGGAGGACCTGCGCCGGCCGGCCGCGATCCTCCAGCACCCCGAGGTCACCAAGCTGCTGGACTTCTCCCAGCCGGTGGCCGTGATGATCGTGGCGGTGCTGCACTTCATCCCCGACGCCGACCGGCCGGAGGAGATCCTGCGGACGCTGCGGGCGGCGCTGGCACCCGGCAGTTACCTGGTGATGTCGCAGGCCAGCGACGACGACCGGGGCGAGACGGGCGAGCGGGCGGAGGCCGAGCGGGTCTACCGCCGCACCGACAACCAGCTCTTCATCCGCAGCCGCGCCGAGCTGACCGCGCTCTTCGACGGCTTCGAGCTGGTCGACCCGGGCGTGGTCTGGGTGCCGCAGTGGCGGCCGGAGTCCCCCGAGCAGGCGGAGGACGCCGCGAAGGCGGTCTTCATCGGCGGCGTGGGACGGCTCGGTGGGTAAGTCGGCCGGCTCGGCCCGCTCCTGCCCGGGCACCTTCGCCCGGGCCTGGGCCAAGGCGGTCTCCGGGACGAGCTACCTGCCGATGACCCAGGCCCAGTTGGAGGCGCTGCTCCAGCGGCTCACCGAGCGGCTGGCCGTGGCGATCCAGTCGGAACCGTTCGACCTGCGGATCGGCCACCAGGTCGGGGCGGAGCTGGTGCAGGCGCACATCGCCTCCGCCGAGGGGCTCGGCCGCACCATCGAGGTCATCCAGCTCCGCCTGGTCCGCGACCTCGGCCTGGTCGCCGACGACGTCGAGGACCGGATGGCCCGGCTGCTCGCCACGGTGGCCACCGGGTACGCCCGCGCCCTGCGCGACCGCACGCTGGACGAGCAGGAGTCGATCCGGCGAGCCGCGATGATGGCCCGCGCGCAGGCCGAGCGGGCGCTGCGGGAGAGCGAGGCCCGCTTCCGCCACCAGGCCACCCACGACCCGCTGACCGACCTGCCCAACCGCACCCTGTTCACCGAGCGGCTCGCCGCCGCCCTCGACACGGCGGACCGGATCGGAGTCTGCTTCATCGACCTGGACCGGTTCAAGGTGGTCAACGACAGCCTCGGCCACCAGATCGGCGACCTGCTGCTGGTCTCCGTGGCGCAGCGGCTGCGCCGGGCCCTCGGTGAACACCTGGTCGCCCGGCTCGGCGGGGACGAGTTCGTCATCCTGGTCGAGCGCACCGCCGGCACCGACGACGTGGTCGAGGTCGCCGAGGCGGCGCTCGCCGCGGTCAGCGAGCCGGCCCTGGTCGACGGGCACGAGCTCACCGTCTCGGCCAGTATCGGCATCGTCGAGCGGCCGGCGGCCGGCACCTCGCCGATGGAGCTGATGCGGGCCGCGGACAGCACCCTGCACTGGGCCAAGGCGGCCGGCGGCGCCCGCTGGTCGATCTTCGACGCCGACCGCAACCGCCAGGAGCTGGCCCGGTACGCCCTCTCCGCGGCCATCCCGGCCGCCCTGGACCGGGGCGAGTTCTATCTGGACTACCAGCCGCTGACCGCGCTGCGCGACGGCCGGGTGCTCGGCATGGAGGCGCTGGTCCGCTGGCGCCACCCGGAGCTGGGCGTGCTCCGGCCGGACAGCTTCATCGGGCTCGCCGAGGAGACCGGGCTGATCGTCCGGCTGGGCGCCTGGGTGCTGGCCGAGGCGTGCCGGGAGGCGCGGACCTGGGCCGACGAATCCGGGGACGGCCCGTTCGTCAGCGTCAACCTGGCGGTGCAGCAGGTACGCCGGCCGGGGCTGGTGGACGAGGTGCGGGACCTGCTGCGCCGGACCGGCCTGCCACCCGGGCGGCTCCAGCTGGAGATCACCGAGAGCACCATGATGAGCACCGCCGAGGAGCCGGTACGCGCGCTGCGGGTGCTCGCCGACCTGGGCGTCCGGATCGCCATCGACGACTTCGGCACCGGCTACTGCAACCTGGCGTACCTGCGCGGGCTGCCGGTGACCGAGCTGAAGGTGGCCGGCGAGTTCGTCGCCGGGCTGCGTGCCCCGGCCGGGCGCACCGACGAGCGGATCCTCGCCTCGCTGGTGTCGCTGGCCCACGCGCTGAAGGTGACGGTGACCGCCGAAGGCGTGGAGACCGCCGAGCAGGCCGAGCGGCTGCGGGCGATCGGCTGCGACGCGGCGCAGGGCTGGCACTTCGGCCGGCCGGGGCCGGCGGCGCAGCACCTGGGCCGCTCCCCCGCCCTCACCGCCACCGGCTGAGCGACCGCGCTCAGGCCCGGGCCCGCCGGGTGTCGTCCCCGTCCAGGTACGCCAGCACGGCCAGCACCCGCCGGTTGTCGTCGGTGGACGGCGGCAGTTGCAGCTTGCTGAAGATGTTGTTGATGTGCTTGCTGACCGCCTTCTCGGTGACGAAGAGCCGGCCGGCGATCGCCGCGTTCGAGCGGCCCTCGGCCATCAGGCCCAGCACCTCCCGTTCCCGCGCGGTCAGCTCCCCCAGCGGATCCGCCGCGCCCCGGCTCGCCAGCAGCTGGGCGACCACCTCCGGGTCCATCACCGTGCCGCCGGCGGCGACCCGGCGCACCGCGTCGACGAACTGGTCCACGTGGGACACCCGGTCCTTGAGCAGGTATCCCACGCCGCCCAGCCGGTCGGAGAGCAGCTCGCGGGCGTACAACTGCTCGACGTGCTGGGAGAGCACGAGGACCGGCAGCCCGGGCAGCTCCGTACGGGCCCGGATGGCGGCCTGCAGCCCCTCGTCGGTGAAGGTGGGCGGCAGCCGTACGTCGACCACCGCGACGTCCGGGCGGTGCGCGGTCAGCGCGGGCAGCACCGACGGTCCGTTGTCGACGGCGGCGACCACCTCGAAGCCGAACGCCTCCAGGATGCGGATCAGCCCGTCCCGGAGGAGGGCGAGATCCTCGGCGATGACAACTCGCAAGGCAGCTCCATGCTGATGACGGTGGGCCCACCGGGCGGACTGGACACCACCATCGTTCCATCGAACGCCGCCAGGCGGCGCCCGACACCGGCCAGGCCGGTGCCTGCCGCCGGATCGGCCCCGCCCCGGCCGTCGTCACCGACCTCCATGGTCAGCCGCCCGTCGGCGTGGCGGAGCCGGATCCAGGCCCGGGTCGCCCCGCTGTGCTTGGTCACGTTCGCCAGCCCCTCCGCCACCGCGAAGTAGGCCGCCGACTCCACTGGCGCCAGCGGGCGGCCCGGCAGGTCGACGGTCACCTCCACCGGCAGCGGCACGGCCAGCGCCAGTGCCCGTACCGCGCCGTCCAGCCCTCGCTCGGCGAGCACCGGCGGGTGGATGCCCCGGACCAGGCCGCGCAGCTCGGCCAGGGCCTGTCCGCTGGTCTCCCGGGCTTCGGCGAGCAACCGGCGGACCGTCTCCGGGTCGCGCTGCACCAACTGCTCGGCCAGGCCGATGCTCATGCTCAACGCGACCAGCCGGGCCTGCGCACCGTCGTGCAGGTCCCGCTCGATCCGGCGCAGCTCCGCCGCCTGGGCGTCGACCGTCTCGGCCCGGGTGACGGTGAGCTGGCGGACCCGCAGCGCCAGCTCGGCGGCCCGGGTCGGCGGCAGGAAGAACCCGGCGAAGGCCACGTGCAGCCAGACCAGCCAGCGCCCGGCGGCCAGGCCACCGGCCAGGATGAGCGCCCCCAGCGGGAAGCAGAGCCACGCCTGGATCAGGTTGTCGACCGGCCAGAACGGGCCGTAGCCGTACCAGACGTCGAAGGCGTGCAGCACCATCGGCAGGCCGAGCACGCCCTCCAGGCCGTACAGCGGCAGGGCGAACGCGGCCAGGCACACCCCGCCGGTCACCGCGCCGGGCAGCAGCCAGGCCAGGTCCCGCCAGGTGGCCGGGTCGGCGACCACCCAGCGGAACCGCCGCCAGGTGCCGAACCCCGCGCCGGCCGGGGCCGGCCGGTACGGGCTGGGCAGCTCGACTCCCGCCCAGCCGGCGAGCCGGCGGTGCAGCCCGGCGGCGACGCGGACCAGCGCGGTGGCCAGCGGGAACAGGGCGAACCCGACGCCGAGGAGCGGGATGAGGACCAGGGACGCCACCGAGAGCACGAAGAGCGCCACGTGGGTGGTCAGCGACAGCAGGGCGATCAGCAGCCCCTGCGCGACGGTGATCGCGCCGGGCCGCACCCACTGGCGGAGCTGTCCGCGTACCGAGCCGTCCACGGGCTCCATTCTCCGGCACCGCCGCCCCGGCGAGCGGTGGTGCTGGCACCACCCCGGTCGGCGGGTTGGGACCCCTGACCCCACCCCCGCGTGCGGCGAAGGATCGGGGAGGCGGGGGCGGCGGCACACGGCGGCCCCCGGGCGACCGGAGGAGAGGAATCCCGAGATGTCCCCGCAACGACTGGCCGGCCTGTCGTCCGGCCGCCGCGGCAAGTACGCGGTGCTCCTGCTCTGGCTGGCGCTGCTCGCGATCGCCGGCCCGCTCGCGCTGAAGCTCGCCGAGGTGCAGGACAACTCGACGCTCGGCGCGCTGCCGCCGAGCGCCGAGAGCAGCCAGGCGGTACGCCGGGCCGAGGCGGCCTTCCCTGACACGCGGCGGCAGCTGGCCATCGCCGTCTACGTCCGCGACACCGGGCTCACCGCCGCCGACCGGGCCCGGGTCGGCGCCGATCGCGCCGCCTTCACCGCGTACGCCGACGGCGGCGTGGTGTCCCCGCCGGTGCCCAGCGCCGACGGCCGGGCGCTGCTGCTCTCGCTGCCGATGACCGCCGACGACGATCGGCGCGCCGACGCGGTCGCCGCGCTCAAGGACCGGCTGGCCGACGGCGCGCCGGCCGGCCTGCGCACCGCGCTGACCGGCGAGGCAGCCGCCGAGCACGACGTCTTCGACGCGTTCGGCGGGATGGACGGGGCGCTGCTGCTGGCAACCGCGGCCACCGTCGCGCTGCTCCTGCTGATCACCTACCGCAGCCCGGTGCTGTGGCTGATCCCGCTGATCGCGGTCGGGGTGGCCAACCAGCTCGCCGGCGGGGTGGTCTACCTGCTGGCGAAGCACGCCGGGCTGGCCGTCGACTTCCAGAGCCAGACCATCCTGACCGTGCTGGTCTTCGGCGTCGGCGTGGACTACGCGCTGCTGCTCATCGCCCGCTACCGCGAGGAGCTGCGCCGGCACCCCGACCGGCACGCCGCGATGGCGGTGGCGCTGCGCCGCTCGTACGGCGCGGTGTGCGCCTCGGCGGCGACCGTCGCGATCGGACTGCTCTGCCTGCTCGCCGCGGACCTGCCGGCCACCCGTGGCCTGGGCCCGGTCGGCGCGGTCGGCATCGGGGCGGCGCTGCTCGCCATGACCACCCTGCTGCCGGCGGTGCTCGTGCTGTGCGGCCGGTGGCTGTTCTGGCCGTTCGTGCCCCGCCACACCCCGAACGCGGACACCCGGGACCGCACCGCCGACCACGGGGTCTGGCGCCGGATCGCCGGGCTGGTCGCCGGCCGGCCCCGGGCGGTCTGGGTCGGCTCCGCCGCCGCGCTGGTCGCGTTGACCGTCGGCATCGGCAACCTCAGCCTCGGCCTGCCCGACGACGAGTCGTTCACCACCGAGGTCGGTTCGGTCACCGGGCAGCGGCTGATCGCGGCCCACTACCCGGGTGGCTCGGCCGCGCCGGCCGACATCCTGGCCGCCGCCGGTACGGCCGGCCCGGTGCTGGCCGCCGCCCGCGCGGTGCCCGGTGTCGCCGAGGTGGGCGCCCCGGAACCGTCGCCGGACGGCCGGTGGGTCCGCGTGGCGGCGGTCCTCGCCGCCGCGCCGGACAGCGACGCCGCCCGGGACACGGTGACCCGGCTGCGGGCCGCGGTGCACGCCGTGCCGGACGCGCAGGCCCTGGTCGGCGGG
>NZ_JAPDPH010000017.1 GCF_026013475.1 Micromonospora yasonensis
GACCGCGCCACCCGAAGACGCGCCGGAGTCGCAACTCAGCCAGTCACCGCACCGGTACGCTAGCGAATCGACGCAACTCGACGCAAGAGTCTCCACAGCGGACCGTCGCCGCGCCCCGACCGGTCAACACCCGGTTAACCTGCGGTGGGGCAGGGGTGACGATACGGACCAGGGATGGCACGCTGTCCGCCGTGAGTTTCGATCTGAGCGTGTGGGCCCTCCCGCCCGGGGCCACGCCCGATGACGTACGGGCAGCGGTGCAACGGTGCCGCGAGGGGTGGCACCGCGAACAGCACCCCGACCCGAGGGTGGTCGGCTTCTACCGGGCGATCACCGGCGCCTATCCGGACCGCCCGGCCCGCCCGGGCACCCCGTGGGAGGTCGCCCCGCTGCACACGGCCGCCGACCACGTCGAGATGAACCTGGTCCCCACCTGTGAGGACCAGGTGCTGCTCGACATCGAGCGGTTGGCCGGCGAGCACGACCTGATGCTCTTCGACGCGCAGGACGGTTCGGTCTACCCGCCACCCACCCGCGTCACCCGCTGATCGCCCCGGTACGACGAGGGGCCCGGCCGTCCGGCCGGGCCCCCGATCCGTCCTGTCCGGACCTACTCGTCGCGCAGGTCGGCTGCGCTGGCCGCGGCCGCACCGATCGAGTCGGCGGCCGAGCCGAGCAGGTCCGCGCCGAGCGCCTGGTCGACGGTGAGCGTCATCAGCGTCTCACCACCGGCCTCCCGGCGGGCGACCTGCATGGCGGCGATGTTCACCCCGGCCTCGCCGAGCAGGGTGCCGACGGTGCCGACCACGCCCGGCCGGTCGACGTAGCGCAGGAAGACCAGAATGCCCTCCGCGCCGATCTCCACGTCGAAACCGTCCACCTCGGTCAGCTTGATGACGTCCCGGGTGCCGGTGTGAGTCACCGTCCCGGAGACGCTGACCGTCCGCCCGTCCGGCAACGCGCCGCGCACCGTCACCAGGTTGGGGTGGTCCACGGTCTCGGCCTGGGTGGCCAGCGCCACCTCGACGCCGCGCTCGGCGGCCAGGTGCGGCGCGTTGACGTAGGTGACCTGCTCCTCCACCACCGAGCTGAACAGCCCCTTGGTGGCGGCGAGCTTGAGCACCGACACGTCGTGGTTGACGATCTCGCCGCGCACCTCGACGGTGACGCTGGCGGCCACCCCGCCCGCCACCGCGGTGAAGGCCCGGCCGAGCTTCTCGGCCAGCGGCAGCAGCGGCCGGACGTCCTCGGCGACCACGCCGCCCGCCTGCACGTTCACCGCGTCCGGCACGAACTCGCCCTGCAGAGCCAGCTTGACGCTCTTCGCCACGGCCAGGCCGGCCTTGTCCTGCGCCTCGTGCGTCGAGGCGCCCAGGTGCGGGGTGGCCACCACGTTGTCGAAGGCGAACAGCGGCGAGGAGGTGCAGGGCTCCTTGGCGTACACGTCGACGCCGGCGCCGGCGACCCGGCCCTCGGCGATCGCGTCCGCCAGGGCCTGCTCGTCGACCAGGCCACCGCGGGCGGCGTTGACGATCCGGACGCCCGGCTTGACGATCGCCAGCTCCTTCTCGCCGATCAGGCCCACCGTCTCCGGCGTCTTGGGCAGGTGGATCGAGATGAAGTCGCTCTCCCGCAGCAACTCCTCCAGCCCGACCAGGCGGACGCCGAGCTGGGCCGCGCGGGCCGGCTGGATGTACGGGTCGTACGCGATGAGGCGGGTGCCGAAGGCGGCGATGCGCTGCGCGAACAGCACACCGATCCGGCCGAGGCCGACCACGCCGACGGTCTTGCCCTGCAGCTCGACGCCGGTGTACTTCGACCGCTTCCACTCCCCCGCCTTGAGCGCGGCACTGGCGCTGGCGGTGTTGCGGGCGACCGCGAGCAGCAGCGCGACGGCCTGCTCGGCGGCGGAGACGATGTTGGAGGTGGGAGCGTTGACGACCATGACGCCCCGCGCGGTGGCGGCCGGCACCTCGACGTTGTCCAGGCCGACGCCGGCCCGGGCGACCACCTTCAGGCGCGGCGCGGCGGCGATCGCCTCGGCGTCGATCTGGGTGGCACTGCGTACGATCACCGCGTCGGCCTCGGAGAGGGCGGAGAGCAGGGCCGGACGGTCGGTGCCGTCGACGTGACGCACGTCGAAGTCGTGTGCGAGCACCTCGATGGCGGCAGGGGCGAGTTCTTCGGCGATCAGTACGACAGGATTCATCGGTCCTCGTAGACGCTCGTATGGGTTCGGCCTGGGGCGACGGGACGCCGCGCTGCGCCCTGCGCTGATCGGTGCCGTGGCCGTCAGGTGCCGATTACGCACCTATGAAGGATCGTAGGGGGCGGTTCGGGTGACGTGTCCCGGACCGTGGGGTGAGGGCCCTCACACAGCGTCGTCGTACGCCGGTCATCCCGCGTTCACCCGGTGCGCGGGGACCGAGGCGTCCGTCACTCGTCCCACCAGGTGAGCGGGCGCCGACGGGTACGCGGCCCGCGACCCGAGCCGGGGAGAGCGTCGGGTCGCGGGCCGCGGGGCCCCTGCGGGAGGACGGTCAGGCGGTCTCGGTGATGGGCCGGTCGACCCAGCTCATCATGGCCCGCAGCTTCTGCCCGGTCTCCTCGATCGGGTGCGCCGCGCCCTCGGCCCGCCACTTGGCGAAGTTCGGCCGGCCGGCCTCGTCCTCGGCGACCCACTCGCGGGCGAACTCGCCGGACTGGATCTCCCCGAGGATCTTGCGCATCTCCTCCTTGACCCGGGAGTCGATGACCCGCGGGCCGCGGGAGAGGTCGCCGTACTCGGCGGTGTCCGAGATGCTGTAGCGCATCCGGGCGATGCCGCCCTCGTACATCAGGTCGACGATCAGCTTCAGCTCGTGCAGGCACTCGAAGTAGGCCACCTCGGGCGCGTAGCCGGCCTCGGTGAGCACCTCGAAGCCGGTCTGCACCAGCGCCGTGGCACCGCCGCAGAGCACCGCCTGCTCGCCGAAGAGGTCGGTCTCCGTCTCCTCCTTGAACGTGGTCTTGATCGCGCCGGCCCGGGTGCCACCGATCGCCTTCGCGTACGCCAGGGCCAGGCCGAACGCGTTGCCGGTGGCGTCCTGCTCCACGGCCACCAGGCAGGGCACGCCCTTGCCGTCGACGTACTGGCGGCGGACCAGGTGGCCCGGGCCCTTCGGGGCGACCATCGCCACGTCCACGTCGGTCGGGGCCTTGATCAGGCCGTACCGGATGTTGAAGCCGTGCCCGAAGAAGAGCGCCTTGCCCGGGGCCAGGTTGGGCGCGATCGCCTCGGCGTACAGGGCGCGCTGCGCGGTGTCCGGCGCCAGGATCATGATCACGTCGGCCTCGGCCGCCGCCTCGGCCGGGGTGAGCACCCGCAGGCCCTGCTCTTCGGCCTTCGGCCGGCTCTTGGAACCGGCCGGCAGGCCGATCACCACGTCGACGCCGGAGTCGCGCAGCGACAGCGCGTGGGCGTGGCCCTGGCTGCCGTACCCGATCACGGCGACCTTGCGGCCCTGGATCAGGCCCAGGTCGGCGTCGTCGTCGTAGTACACCTCAACGCTCATTGACTTCCCTTTCGTACGGCGGCGCCCGGCGGCCCGTCGTGAATCCGTGCGGTGCGGGTCCGGGCGGCGCGGCACCGCGCCGCCCGGGTGGTACTCAGGCGGCGCGCAGCGCGGGCCCGGCGGTGATGGAGCGCGAGCCGCGGCCGATCGCCACCGTCCCGGACTGGACCATCTCCTTGATGCCGAAGGGCTCCAGGTCCCGCAGCAGCGCGTCGAGCTTGTCCTTGGTGCCGGTGGCCTCGATGGTCAGCGTGTCCGGGGCGACGTCGACCACCCGCGCGCGGAACAGGTTCACCGTCTCCAGCACCTGCCCGCGGGCATTGCGGTCCGCCCGGACCTTGACCAGCAGCAACTCCCGGGCCACCGAGACCTGCGAGTCCAGCTCCACGATCTTCAGTACGTTGACCAGCTTGTTGAGCTGCTTGGTGACCTGCTCGAGCGGGGACGACTCGGCGTTGACCACGATGGTGATCCGGGAGACGTCCGGGTTCTCGGTCTCCCCCACGGCGAGGCTGTCGATGTTGAAGCCGCGCCGGGAGAACAGCCCGGAGACCCGGGCCAGCACGCCCGGCTTGTTCTCCACCAGAACGCTGAGGGTGTGCATGGTCATTAGAGCTCGTCCTCGTCGAAGGCGGGGCGGACGCCCCGGGCGAACATGATCTCGTCGTTGCTGGTGCCCGCGGCCACCATCGGCCAGACCATGGCGTCCTTGCCGACCACGAAGTCGATCACCACAGGGGCGTCGTTGATCTCCATGGCGGCGGCGATGGTCTTGTCCACGTCGGCGGCGTTCTCGCAGCGCAGGCCGACGCAGCCGAGCGCCTCGGCGAGCTTCACGAAGTCCGGGATGCGGTGCTTGTGAGTGCCCAGCTCGGTGTTGGAGTAGCGCTCCCCGTAGAAGAGGGTCTGCCACTGTCGGACCATGCCCAGGTTGCCGTTGTTGATCACGGCGACCTTGATCGGGATGCCCTCCAGGGCGCAGGTCGCCAGCTCCTGGTTGGTCATCTGGAAGCAGCCGTCGCCGTCCACCGCCCAGACCGTGGTGTCCGGCTTGCCGACCTTGGCGCCCATCGCCGCCGGGACGGCGTACCCCATGGTGCCGAGGCCACCGGAGTTGAGCCAGGTGTACGGCTTCTCGTACGAGATGAACTGGCTGGCCCACATCTGGTGCTGGCCGACACCCGCCACGTAGATGGTGTCCGGGCCGGCGATCTCGCCCAGCCGCTTGATCACGTACTGCGGGGAGAGGGTGCCGTCGGCCGGCTCCTCGTACCCCAGCGGGTAACGCTTGCGCAGGTCGTCGAGCTGGGTCCACCAGTCGCCGAGGTCAGTGGCCGGGCGAGCGGACCGCTCGGCGGTGACCGCGGCGATCAACTCGTCGATCACGTGCCGCGCGTCGCCGACGATCGGCACGTCCGCGTGCCGGTTCTTGCCGATCTCGGCGGGGTCGATGTCGGCGTGCACCACGGCGGCGTCCGGGGCGAACGAGTCCAGCCGCCCGGTGACCCGGTCGTCGAAGCGGGCCCCGAGCGCGACGATCAGGTCGGCCTTCTGCAGGCCGTAGACCGCGGCGACGGTGCCGTGCATGCCGGGCATGCCCAGGTGCTGGCGGTGCGAGTCGGGGAACGCGCCGAGCGCCATCAGGGTGGTGACCACCGGGATCCCGGTCAGCTCGGCCAGCCGGCGCAGCCCCTCGGTGGCCCCGGCCTTGAGCACGCCGCCGCCGACGTAGAGCACCGGGCGGCGGGCGGCGGTCATCAGCCGGGCCGCCTCGCGGATCTGCTTGCCGTGCGGGTGCAGGGTCGGCCGGTAGCCGGGCAGCTCCAGGGTGGGCGGCCAGACGAAGGTGGTCGGCGCCTGCAGGACGTCCTTGGGGATGTCCACCAGCACCGGGCCGGGCCGGCCGGTCGAGGCCAGGTGGAACGCCTCGGCGAGCACCTGCGGAATCTCGTCGGCGGTCTGCACCAGGAAGTTGTGCTTGGTGATCGGCAGGGTGATGCCCTGGATGTCCGCCTCCTGGAAGGCGTCCGTGCCGATCGACGGCCGGGCGACCTGGCCGGTGATCGCCACCAGCGGCACCGAGTCCATGTACGCGTCGGCGATCGGGGTGACCAGGTTGGTCGCGCCCGGGCCGGAGGTCGCCATGCAGACGCCCACCTTGCCGGTGGCCTGCGCGTACCCGGTGGCGGCGTGCCCGGCGCCCTGCTCGTGGCGGACCAGGATGTGCCGGACGTTGGAGTCGTAGAGCGGGTCGTACGCCGGCAGGATCGCGCCGCCCGGGATGCCGAAGACGACGTCGACGCCGAGCGCCTCGAGCGACCGCACCAGCGAGCCGGCGCCGGAAACCTGCGCCGGGGCGGCCTGCCGTACGGCCGGGGCGGCCGGGGCGGACCCGTTGCGGGGGGTGGGGGCGTGGTCGGTGTCACCCGCCGGCTCGGCGGCCGGGCGGGCTCGCCGGGCGGAGTGGGCGAGGGTCTCTGGCGTGGGTCTCGTCATGGCGGTTCAGGCCTTCGGCTGGAGTGGGTGATGCGCTTCACAGGTTGGGACGGCGGACGTCCCGGCGATGGTCCGACGGCAACAAAAAAGCCCACGTGCAGATGCACGGGGCCAGCGCACTCTCGATGAGGGAGAGTGCGCTCAGGTAAGTACTCGCAGCGACCGGTTCGACGACATGGGGCTAAGCCTGACGCATCTCACGCGATGAGTCAACTGATCCCACATTTTGGTTCACGGACCTGGGCGTGTCGGGCCTCGACACGCTCTCGGCGGCCGGTGCGACCTGCGAAGATCCCTCGTTCGAGGGACGCGGGACAGGCACCGACGGGGGTGGATTGGACCGGAGCCGGGGCAGTAGCGGCGACGGGCCGGGCCGCACCGGCGGAGCCGGCGGGGGCGGGGGCAACGTGGCCGGCCGCGCGCCCGGCGAGCTGGCCGCCTCCAGCATCGCCTCCAGGTGCTCGGCGGGCACCCCCCAGCCGAAGAGCGCGCCCTGCCCGAACCGGCAGCCGGCCGCGACCACCGCGGCCAGCTCGGTCGGGTTGGTCACCCCCTCGGCGATCACCTCCAGGCCGAAGTGGTGCCCGAGGCGCATCACGATGTCCACCATCGGGGCGAACGCCGGGCCGTCCCGGCCGACCGGTCGGACCGGCTCGTGCTCGGCGACCAGGCCGTGGTCGATCTTCAGGATGTCGATCGGCAGCCGGCGCAGCTGGCCCAGCGAGGAGTAGCCGGCGCCGAAGTCGTCCAGCGCGATCCGCACCCCGGTGAGCCGCAGCGCGCTGAGCCGGCGGATCAGCTCGTCCAGGTCGGTGGCGACCGCCTGCTCGGTGACCTCCAGCACGAGCCGCTGCGGCGGTACGTGGTGGGCGCGCAGCGCGTCGGCGACCTGGACCACGTACTCCGGGGCGTGCAGCTCGCGCGGCGAGACGTTCACCGAGACCCAGACGTCGTGGCCGTCGGCCAGCCAACGGGAGAGCTGGTAGCAGGCCTGGTGCAGCACCCACGCGCCCAGCTTCGAGATCATCCCGCACTCCTCGGCGAGCGGGATGAACTCGTCCGGCCGGACGTTGCCCAGCTCGGGGTGGTGCCAGCGGAGCAGCGCCTCCGCGCCCACCGGGCGGACCGACGGCAGCGAGGCCACCGGCTGGAAGGCCAGCCGCAGCTCGTCGCGCTCGATCGCCCCGCGCAGCTCGTGCTCCAGCACGGTGCGCCGGCGCAGCAACTGGTCGTACGTGGCGTCGTAGCGCTCGATCCGGTTCTTGCCCCGCTGCTTGGCGTAGCGCAGGGCCAGGTCGGCGTTGCGCAGCAGCAGCTCGACGTCCGTCTCCCCGGCGTTGGCGGCCACCCCGATGCTGACCGAGAGGAAGACCGGCCCCTCCGCCTCCTCGTACGGGCGGCCGAGCACCCCGAGCAGCCGCTCGGCGACCGGGCCCGGGTCGCTCCCGCCGTGCGTCAGCACCGCGAACTCGTCGCCGCCGAGCCGGGCGGCCAGGTCCCCGGGGCGCAGGTTGCCGCGCAGCCGCCGGCCCACCTCGGCCAGCACCGCGTCGCCGACGTCGTGGCCGCGCATGTCGTTGACGTTCTTGAAGCCGTCCAGGTCCATGCCGAGCAGCACGCACGGCACCCCCGCCTCGGCGCACCGGTGCAGCGCCCGCAGCAGCCCGCGTCGGTTGGCCAGGCCGGTGAGCGGGTCGGTGTGCGCCAACTCGCGGAAGTGCGCCTCCCGCTCGGCCAGCCGGCCGGCGTAGCCGCGTACGTCGTTGAGGGCAAGGTACTGCCGGGCCACCAGAGCGAAACCCTCGACGCTGCCGGCCACGATCCCGTACGCGTCGAACCGGCCGCCCTGGACGAGGTGGTACATCGCCGAGGCGGCCATCGCGAACATCGGCACGAAGGCGTACCCGCCGTCGCGCCCGATCAGGTCGACGTCCACCTGCCCGGGCAGGTCGACCCGGTGCACGGCCAGGGCGACGGCGAGCAGGCCGGCGGCGAGCAGGGCCGCACCGGTGGCCGCCATGCCGGGGCCCGCCTGGCAGAGCCCGCCGGACAGGCCCAGCCCGCCGCCGGTCACCCCGGTCACCCCGGCGCCGAGCAGGGCGAGCCGGCCGCGCGGCGGCACGGCCCGGAGCACCATGATCAGGGTGAGCCCGGCGGCGAGCGCGGCGGTCACCGTGGCCAGCACGATGGGTACGCAGGCCACCGGGGTGACCGCGCCGAGCAGCCGGGTCGGCTCGGTGAAGACCACCCAGCCCACGAACCAGAGCGCGGTCGCCATGATCAGGCCGTCGAGCAGCACCCGCGCGGTGGCGGCCCGGGTGACCGCGGTGCCGAGCAGCCGGAGCAGGGCCACGCCGACGGCGACCCCGCTGACCGTGGTGCCCACCGAGACCAGGGTCGCCCAGCCGGTCCGCTGCCCCTGCTGGTGCGCCCAGTTGTCGCTGGCGGCGAGCGCGCCGGCCAGCCCGGCCAGGAGGCTGAGCAGCGCACCCCCGGCGGCCGCGGCGAGCAGCGCGTACGCCCGCCGGTGCGGCCCACCCCGACGGCGGGCCGACGCGGCCAGCAGCGCGGTGGCACCGGCGGCGACCAGCCCGCTCAGCGCCGCGGCGGCGAGCATGCCCGGAGGGAAGTGCACGACGTCAACTGTGCCGGATGTACGCACCCCGTGGGGCGCCGGGTGCGCAACTGTTGGGACACGGTCCGCGCGTCCTGGGGTACCCGCGGCGGGGGTGCCAGACTGGTGTGCATGCCTGAGCTGCGGTCGAGGACCTCCACCCACGGTCGGACGATGGCCGGCGCCCGGGCCCTGTGGCGGGCCACCGGGATGACCGACGACGACTTCGGCAAGCCGATCGTCGCCATCGCCAACAGTTTCACCCAGTTCGTACCCGGTCACGTACACCTCAAGGACCTCGGCGGCCTGGTCGCCGACGCGGTGGCCGAGGCGGGCGGGGTCGGCCGGGAGTTCAACACCATCGCGGTCGACGACGGCATCGCGATGGGACACGGCGGGATGCTCTACTCGCTGCCCAGCCGCGAGCTGATCGCCGACGCCGTGGAGTACATGGTCAACGCGCACTGCGCGGACGCGCTGGTCTGCATCTCCAACTGCGACAAGATCACGCCGGGCATGCTGCTGGCCGCGCTGCGGTTGAACATCCCCACGGTGTTCGTCTCCGGCGGCCCGATGGAGGCCGGCAAGACGGTGGCGATCGAGGGGATCGTGCATTCCAAGATCGACCTGATCGACGCCATGATCGCCTCGTCCAACGAGTCCGTCACCGACGACCAGCTCGGCCAGATCGAGCGCTCGGCCTGCCCGACCTGCGGCTCCTGCTCCGGCATGTTCACCGCCAACTCGATGAACTGCCTCACCGAGGCGATCGGCCTGGCGCTGCCCGGCAACGGGTCGACCCTGGCCACCCACGCCGCGCGCCGCTCGCTCTTCGTCCAGGCCGGCCGCACCGCCGTGGAGATCGCCAAGCGCTGGTACGACGAGGACGACGCCTCGGTGCTGCCCCGCGCGATCGCCACACGGGCCGCCTTCGACAACGCCGTCGCGCTGGACGTGGCGATGGGCGGCTCGACCAACACCGTGCTGCACCTGCTCGCCGCCGCCCGCGAGGCGGAGCTGGACTTCGGCGTGGCCGACATCGACGCGATCTCGCGGCGGGTGCCCTGCCTGGCCAAGGTCGCGCCGAACTCGCCCCAGTACCACATGGAGGACGTGCACCGGGCCGGCGGCATCCCGGCCATCCTCGGCGAACTGGACCGCGCCGGCCTGCTCAACCGGGACGTGCACGCGGTGCACTCCCCCGACCTGAGCCGGTGGCTGGCCGACTGGGACGTGCGGGGCGGCTCGGCGACGCCGGAGGCGATCGAGCTGTTCCACGCCGCCCCGGGCGGGGTGCGCACCACCGAGCCCTTCTCCACCACCAACCGCTGGTCGTCCCTGGACACCGACGCGGCCGGCGGCTGCGTCCGGGACCGGGAGCACGCGTACAGCGCCGACGGCGGGCTGGCCATCCTGCACGGCAACCTGGCGCCGGACGGCTGCGTGGTGAAGACCGCCGGGGTGCCCGAGGAGTGCCTGACCTTCCGCGGCCTGGCCCGGGTCTTCGAGAGCCAGGAGGCCGCCGTCGAGGGCATCCTCAACAAGTCGGTCGCCGCCGGGGACGTGGTGGTGATCCGGTACGAAGGCCCGAAGGGCGGCCCCGGCATGCAGGAGATGCTCTACCCCACCTCGTTCCTCAAGGGCCGGGGGCTGGGCCGGTCCTGCGCGCTGCTCACCGACGGCCGGTTCTCCGGCGGCACCTCGGGCCTGTCCATCGGGCACGTCTCGCCCGAGGCGGCCTCGGGCGGCCTGATCGCGCTGGTCCGGGAGGGCGACGAGATCGTCATCGACATCCCCGCCCGGTCGATCCACCTGGACGTGGCGGACGACGTGCTCCAGGCACGCCGGGTGGAGGAGGAGAAGCGGGACCGCCCGTACACCCCGGCCGACCGGCAGCGGCCGGTGTCCGCCGCGCTGCGGGCGTACGCCTCGATGGCCACCTCGGCCAGCGACGGCGCCTACCGGCGGGTGCCGGAGTGAAAGGAGGGGCACCCTGTTAACACCTACGGCATAGCAGGGGCCCCTTCTTAACACCTTTCCCGGTAGGGTCCGCCGTCGTGGAGACGACGGTGAGCTACGCGCGACTGATCCGACCGGTCATCGACCGGGTGTACGTGGCCGCCCGGTGGGCGGCCCGGCCCCGGATGGAGGCGTTCTACGCCGAGCGCGGCGTGGACCTCGGCTACGAGAACAGTTTCTTCTCCGGGGTGCTGGCCCGGCCGATGCCGGCCGACGCCCTCGCCGACGGGCTGATCTACACCGACGGCGACATGAGCCGGGAACTGGCCCAGGGTGTGACCAAGGTGGACGCCGAGGGCACCTGGCACCTGACCGAGCTCGGCCGGGAGCTGGCGCTCTTCGCCCAGCGGGCGACCGCCGAGGCCGCCGAGGAGCTCTGGTCTTCCGGGCCGAGCATGCTGCCCGGCCTGGCCGCGGTGCCGCGCCTGGCCGAGCTGGTCGGCCGGGTGCTGGAGCACGGCCTGGCCACCGGCGGGCCAGCCTTCCGCGCCATGACCCCGCCGTACGAGCCGGACGACGCCTCGCCGGCGATGCTGCTCACCACCCGGCTCGGCTCGCTGCGCCACCATCGCGCCGACGCGCACCGGGCGGCGTGGCGGGCCGCCGGGCTGACCGCCGACGGGATCAGGGCGCTGCCCGACGGGCCGGAACGGGCGGCGATCGAGGCCGAGACCGACCGCCGCGACGAGCCCGCGTACGCGGTGCTCAGCGAGGCCGAGCGCGAGGAGCTGCTCGCCGGGCTCGGTGCCCTGCCCGGCTAGGGCGAGACGGTGAGGACGTCGGCGAGATACCCGTCGACGTCCGGCTCCGCCGGTCGGCGGAGCACGTGCCGGATCCACGCCTCCCGCTCGTGCTGGACCACCGCCAGTTCCCAGACACAGCCGACCGTCGGCGTGGTGAGCAGCCTGAGCCGGTCGGGCCGGTCGAGCGGGGCGCGCAGGTAGCGCTGGTAGAGGTCGTAGCCGCGCACCCACCAGTCGACCAGGGCGAAGCAGGCCGGCCGGGCGTCGTGGGCCACCACGAACCCGAGGCCGTGGGCGCCGTCCGCGTCGGGCTCGGGAAGCAGTTCGGCCGCCGCGCGCCAGACCGCGTACACCAGGGCGGGCCGGGGCGTGTCGGCGCGGGCCGCGATGCCGTACGCCTTGAGCCGCCAGCCGCGGATCGTGCGAACCCCGAGCGGGCTGACCGGACGGGGGCGGTACGGCGGCACGTCGATGGAGGTCACGCATCCGCACCCAGGGTCCGGGCCGGGGTACCGCCCAGGGCGACGGCGCGGGCGTGCCGGATGGCGGCCGGGGTGTCCGGGAAGACGAGGCCCTCGCGGCGCAGCTCGTCGGCGACGCCGAGGGCGCTGAGCACCTGGTCGTGGCCGGGGGTGATGCCGGAGAGCAGCACGGTGATCCCCCGGCCGCGCAGCCGGTCGATCGCGTCACCGAGCACCTGCGCGCCGGTGGCGTCGATGGTGGACACCCGGGACATCCGCAGGATCACCACCCGTACGTCGGCCACCTCGGCCAGTTCCAGCAGGAAGGTGTGCGCGGCGGCGAAGAAGAGCGGCCCGTCCAGCCGGTACGCGACGATGTGCTCGGCGAGCAGGGCGTGCTCCTCGGCGCTGTGCTCGCCCTGGTCGAGGGGCACCTGCTCGAGCCGGGCGCTACGGGCCACCGCCCGCAGGGCGAGCACGACCGCCACGGCGAGCCCGACCGCCACCGCGGTGACCAGGTCCCAGATCACGGTGACCGCGAAGGTCAGCACCAGCACCACCGCGTCGGCCCGGGTGGCGCGCAGCAGCGCCCTGAGCGAGCCGGCCTCCACCATCCGGACGGTGGTGGCGAGCAGCACCCCGGCCAGGGCGGCGAGCGGGATGCGGCCGACCAGCGGGGCGGCGGCGAGCACGATCGCGGCGAGGGCGACGGCGTGGGTGAGCGCGGCGAGCTTCGAGGACGCGCCGGCCCGCACGTTCACGGCGGTACGGGCGATGGCGGCGGTGGCTGGGATGCCGCCGAAGAGCGGGGCGGCCAGGTTGGCCAGGCCCTGTCCGAAGAGTTCGCGGTCCGGGTCGTGCCGCTGGCCGACGGTCATCCCGTCCGCCACGGTCGCGGAGAGCAGGCTCTCCAGCGCCGCGAGGGCGGCCACCGCGACGGCACTGGGCAGCAGCGTGCCGACCGCGCCGAGGTCGAGGAAGTTCAGCGTCGGCGCGGGCAGCGCCTGCGGCAGGGTGCCGATCCGGACCAGGTCGACCGGGGCCAGCTCGGCGAGGACGGTGGCGGCGGCCACCCCGAGCAGAGAGAACGGCACGCCCGGCCGCCACCGGGCACCGAGCAGCATGAGCGCCGCCACGCCGAGCGCCACCGCGACGGCGGCCGGCCGGGGGTGTACGGCGAACCGGGCGACCGCGTCGGCGGCCACCGCCCAGACCTTCTCGCCTCGGGCGTCGGTGACGCCGAGCGCCGCCGGTACCTGTTGCAGCGCGATGACCACAGCGATGCCCGCCGTGAAGCCCTCGATCACCGGGGTCGGCAGGTAGCGGACGTACCGGCCGAGGCGGGCCAGGGCGAGCGCGATCAGCAGCAGCCCGGCCAGGGCGCCGACCATCAGCACACCCTCGGCGCCGAAGCGCTGCACCACCGGCACCAGCACCACGGTCATCGCCCCGGTGGGGCCGGAGACCTGGAGGTTGGAGCCGCCGAAGATCGCCGCGACCGCCCCGGCGACGACGGCGGTGACCAGGCCCGCCCCGGCGCCGAGCCCGGAGGTGACGCCGAAGGCGAGCGCGAGTGGCAGCGCCACCACGGCCACGGTGAGCCCGGCGAGCAGGTCGCGCCGGGGTGAACGGCGCACCGCCGCCCAGTCGGCCCGGCCGGGCAGCAGCCCGAGGATCCGCTCCCCGACCGCGGCCAGCGCCGTTCCGCCGGCCCGCTGTGCCCGCTCGACCGTCCCGCTGCTCACCGGTCGGTCCGGGAGGCGCGCAGCTCGTCGAGGAGGGCGTCCCGGTCGGTGAGCACGGCGCCGAGGATGCGCCGCCCGGCGGCGAGCAGGTCCGCCACGTCGGGGGTGCTGAGGGAGTACATGACCAGTGCCCCGTCCCGGTACGAGGTGACCATGCCGGCGCGACGGAGCACGGCGAGCTGCTGGGAGAGGTTGGACGCCTCCACGTCGTTGGCGGCCAGCAGGTCGCGGACCGGCTTCGGCCCGTCCTGAAGCAGTTCGAGCACCCGGATCCGGACCGGATGGCCCAGCGTGCGGAACAGCTCCGCCTTCGCCTGGTACAGCGGCACCGACACGAAGATCCCTCCCCAAGGTCGCTGAAGACTTTAGCACTTGCAGAAATCTTCAAGCCGACGCCGGTCGGTGCCGGGACGGTCGGAGCGTGCGCGAGGAGAGGCGGCCGGTTTCCCGGCGGTCACCCCGCCGAGCCGACCGTCACCGTGAAGGCCTCACCCCGTCCCTGCGGTGATGTCGTTGACACAGCGCAGCACCGGGCGGCGGGTCAGCGCGGCGGGATCGAGCGGGACGTCCGCCCGCACGGTGAACGCCGCCGATTCCCCGGGCAGCAGGGTGACCAGCGCCTGGTCCACCTCCGCCGACGGGTCCAGCCGGTCCGGGAACAGCGTCAGGTCGCGCAGCACCGTCCGGGCGGCCACCCGGACCAGTTGACCGCCGTCGACCGGTTCGACCGTGGCGTCCAGCTCGGCCGCCGGCCACTCGATCTCCCGGTCCTCGGCGAAGAACCACAGCGCCCGCTCCGTAGCGTCCCAGGGCTCCGCGACCAGCAGCTCCCGCCGGGCCTCGTCCGGCCGCGCCAGCTCCGGCGGCAGCGCCAGCACCACCGAGGAGTACGCGGGGACGTCGAGGTCGACCGAGGTCGTCGCCCTCGGCTCCCCGGCCAGGGTGAGCCGGGTGACCATTGCCCCCGCCTGCCACGCCGCGCCGGTCTCGTTCACCGCCACCAGGGCCAGCCCGCCGTCCCGGGGCTGCACGGTGAGCAGCCGGTCGGCGTACGCGCGGCGCAGCGCGTACCAGAGCGGCTTGCGCCGGCCGTCGCCGTCGACCGCCGACCAGGAGGTGACCGGCCAGCAGTCGTTGAGCTGCCAGACGATGGTGCCCGCGCAGACCGGCCGGTGCGAACGGAAGTGCTCGACCCCGAGCTGGATGGCCCGGGCCTGGTTGAGCTGGGTCAGGTAGTGCCAGTCGTCGAAGTCGGCGGGCGCCGGCAGGTGGGCGTCCAGCCCGCGCTGGAGTTTCCGGTCTCCGTCGACCGCCTTCTGGTGGTGGGCCATCCCGGGCGAGTCGTGGACGAGCGGCTGGTCCGAGATGGACCGCCGCAGGGTCGCGTACGTCGGGGGCGCCTGGTAGCCGAACTCGGCCACGAAGCGGGGCACGTACTCGCGGTACTTCGGGTAGTCGTCGGTGTTCCAGACGTCCCAGATGTGCGTGGTGCCGTGCGCGGGGTCGTTCGGGTGCACGTCCTCGCTGCCCGACCACGGGCTGCCCGGCCAGTACGGCCGGGTCGGGTCCAGCTCACCCACGATCTCGGGCAGCAACTCCAGGTAGTAGCCCCGCCCCCAGGTCCGTCCGGCCAGCGGTTCCTGCCAGCCCCAGTCGTGCCAGCCCCAGATGTTCTCGTTGTTGCCGGTCCACAGCACCAGCGAGGGGTGGCCGGCGAGCCGGGTGACCTGCTGCCGGGCCTCCGCCTCGACCTCGGTACGGAACGGCTCCTCCTCCGGGTACGCGGCGCAGGCGAAGAGGAAGTCCTGCTGCACCAGCAGGCCCAGTTCGTCGGCCAGCTGGTAGAAGTCCACCGACTCGTACCGGCCACCGCCCCAGACCCGGAGCAGGTTGACGTTCGCCCCGACCGCCTGGGCGAACCGCTCGGCCAGGCGCTGCCGGGTGACCCGGTTGGGGAACGCGTCGTCGGGGATCCAGTTGACGCCCCTGACGAACACCGGCACGTCGTTGACGTGCAGGGTGAACGCGGAGCCGTGCGCGTCGGGGGCGGTGTCCAGGCGTACCGAGCGGAAGCCGATCCGTCGGGACCAACCGTCCAGCACCCGGCCGTCCTCGGCGTGGAGGGTCACCGTTAGGTCGTACAACGGCTGCTCGCCGTACCCGACGGGCCACCACAGCTCGGGGTCGCGGACGGTGAGGGTGGCCACGGCGGTGCGCTCCCCCGCCGGGACGGTGACCTCGACGGCCGCGCCGGCCACGGTGGCGTGCACGGCGAGCGGCACCTCGGCCGCCCGCTCGACCTCGACGTGCAACTCCACCCGGCCGGTGTCGCCGGCGACGGTGACCAGCGGGCGGACCGTCGCCAGCCGGGCGGCCGACCAGGCGTGCAGCCCGATCTCCTGCCAGATGCCGGCGGTGACCACGGTGGGTCCCCAGTCCCAGCCGAAGTTGCAGGCGGTCTTGCGGATGAAGTGGAACGGCTCCGGGTACGCGTTGGGCCGGTCGCCGAGCCGGTCCCGGTGCGCCTCGGCATAGCGGTACGCCGAGTCGAACCGGACGGCCAGCGTGTTCGCGCCGGGCCGCAGCAGCGGGCCGACGGTGAACCGGTAGCCGCGGTGCTGGTTCTCGGTGCGGCCGACCTGCGTGCCGTTGAGGGTCACCGTGGCGACCGTGTCCAGCCCGGCGCAGACCAGGTCCACCCGCTCGTCGTCCCCGGGCTGCCAGGCGAAGGTGGTCTCGTAGACCCAGTCGGTGCGCCCGATCCAGCCGAGCCGGTTCTCGTTGTCGTCGACGAACGGGTCGGGGATGAGGCCGGCGGCCAGCAGGTCGGTGTGCACGCAGCCGGGTACGGTGGCCGGCACCGCCCGGTCGGCGACCTCCGGCGGCACCCGCGGCCCGGGTACGGCCCGCAGCACCCACCCGTCGTGCAACGCTCGCTGACTCACGACTTCACCGCGCCTTCCATGATTCCGCGGACGATCTGACGTCCACCGATGAACAGCATCACCAGCAGGGGGCGGTGTCCTTGGTGTGGCCGAGCATCCACGTTGAGCGAGAGGCCGGCCTTGAGATCGAGAGACGTTGACTGAACCGGATAAGTGAGGCCACCGTACGGGCGACCCACGGCACTGTCAACGGCCGGTCAACAGCGCGACCACCTCGGCCGGTGGGCGTGGTCGTGCGCTTAACCGCGCAAGTGGCGGCGGTTCAGTACCGCCGCGGGGCCGCGCCGCGCCGACCGGCCGCCGGACCCGTTGCAGTAGCGTGACAGCCGCCGGTCACCCCGACGGCGCAGGACTGCCCCGCGGGGCCCGGACAAGTGGAGGAGCGCGCCGGTGAAGCGGCCGACCATCGCCGATGTCGCCCGGCGGGCCGGGGTCTCCAAGGGCGCGGTGTCGTACGCGCTGAACGGACAGCCCGGCGTGTCGGAGGCGACCCGCCAGCGGGTCCTGGCCATCGCCGCGGAGATCGGGTTCCGCCCGAGCAGCGCGGCCCGCGCGCTCTCCGGCGCCACCGCCAAGGCGGTCGGCCTGGCCCTGTGCCGGCCGGCCCGGATACTGGGCATCGAGCCGTTCTTCATGGAGCTGATCAGCGGCGTCGAGGCGGAACTGTCCGCCCGCTCGTACGCGCTGACCCTCCAGGTGGTGGCCGACCAGGAGGCGGAGATCGCGGTCTACCGCCGGTGGTGGGCCGAGCGGCGGGTGGACGGCGTGTTCGTGTGCGACCTGCGCACCGACGACCGGCGGGTGCCGGCGCTGGAGGAGCTGCAACTGCCGGCCGTGGTGATCGGCGGCCCCGGCCACACCGGCAACCTCGCCAGCGTCTGGTCCGACGACGCGGCGGCCCTGGTGGAGACCGTGGAGTACCTGGTCGCCCTCGGGCACCGCCGGATCGCCCGGGTCGGCGGCCTGCCCTCGCTGCTGCACACCGAGATCCGCACCGACGCGTTCACCGGCGTGTGCCGCCGGCTGGGGCTGGACGACGCCACCACGGTCTGGTCCGACTACACCGGAGAGGAGGGCGCCCGGGCCACCCGGCGGCTGCTCAGCTCCGCCAACCGGCCCACCGCGGTCATCTACGACAACGACGTGATGGCGATCGCCGGACTCTCGGTGGCCCAGGAGATGGGCCTGGCCGTCCCGGGCGACCTGTCCATCGTGGCCTGGGACGACTCCCCGCTCTGCCAGCTGGTGCACCCGCCGCTGACCGCGCTGGGCCGGGACATCCCGGCGTACGGGGCGCACGCCGCGCGGCAACTGCTCGCGGTGATCGCGGGCGAGCCGGTAACCGGCCTCCAGGACGAGACCGCCCACCTCACCCCGCGTGGCAGCACCGCCCCGCCCCGGGCCCGGTGAACCGGCTAAGCCGCTCCTGCCCGTACCGGTTCAGCGCGGGGTCGAGGGAAACTCCTCGAACCACGCCTCGACCCGCTCGGCGGTGGCCGGCCGGGCGAGCGCGAAGCCCTGCCCGTAGCGGCAGCCGGCGCGCCGGGCCCCGGCCACCTGGATGTCCGACTCCAACCCCTCGACCACCACCTCGAGGCCGAGCCGGACGCCCAGGCTGGCCACCACGTCGATCAATGGGTGCTGCCCGTCGGGGGGCGGCCCGATCAGGTGCGGGCCGATCTTGAGCAGGTCGATCGGGAGCCGACGGAGCTGGGCGAGGGAGGCGTGTTCGGCACGGAAGTCGTCCAGCGCGGTCCGGACGCCGAGCGAGCGGAGACCGGCGAACCGGGCCACCACCGTGGGCAGCTCGTCGGCCACCACCGGCTCGGCCACCTCCACCACCAGGCGTTCCGGCGGCACCTCGTACGCGGCCAGGGCGGTCGCCGTCCGGGACACGAAGTCGGGCGCGGCCAGCTCCCCGGGCGTCACGTTCACCGCCATCCACAGCTCGCGGCCGCTCGCCGACCAGTCGGCCAGTTGCCGGCAGGCCCGGTCCAGCACCCACCGCCCCACCTCGCCGAGCAGATCCAGGTCCGCCGCGACGGGCAGCAGCTCGTCCGGCAGCACCGTGCCGAGCACCGGGCTGCGCCAGCGCAGCAGCGCCTCGGTGCCCACCAGCCGCCGGTCCGCCAGGGCCAGCACCGGCTGGTAGACCAGATCCAACTCGTCCCGGGCCACCGCGCCGGGCAGCTCCCGTTCCAGGTCGAGCCGGCGGACGAGCTGCTCCTCCAGGTACGCGTCGTACCACTCGACCCGATCCCCGCCGAGCTGCACCGCGCGCCGCCGGGCCAACTCGGCCTGGCGGAGCACGTCCTGCGGGTCCCCGCCGGTGGTCTCGGCCAGCCCGATCCCCACGCGCAGCCGGGTCGACCCGCCGGGCCACCCGTACGGCTCGGTCAGCGCGGCCAGCAGTCGGGTGCTCAGCGCGTACGCGAGCACCGGCCCGACGTCGGTGAGCACGGCGAACTCGGTGCCGCCGAGCCGGGCCACCAGGTCGTCGGGGCCCTGCCCGGCACGGAGCCGGCGGGCGGCCTCGACCAGCACCGGTTCGGCCAGCCCAGTCCCGTCGTCGAGGCCGAGCAGATCGACCAGGAGCAGTGCGCCGCCGGCCCGGCCGGTGAGCCGGCGCAGCAGCTCGGGCCGGTCGGCCAGCAGGGTGAGTGCGCTGCCGCCCGGGGCCGGCACGGCCGGCCGGGCGTCCCCGACGAGCGCGCGCAGCCGTGCCTCGTGGACGGCCAGCCGCTGGGCGCGCCGCCGGTCGTCCGCGGCGGTGAGCACCTCGCGGACCACCATCGGCGGGATGATCGCCAGGCCGAGCGCCGTCGTGGGCGTGGTGAACTCGCCGACCGCCCACAGGTGGTGGCCGGCGGCGAGGGCGGCGACCCCGGCCGGCGCGGTCAGTCGCGGCCAGGGGGCCGGCGGCCCGTCGGGTGCGGGCCGTTCCCCGGCGCCGGCACGCCGCGCGCCCGCGGCGGTGAGCAACGCGCCGAACAGCAGCGGTGGCACGACGGCGAGGGTGGCCCGATCGGGCGCATCGTAGGCGAGCAGCACCACGAGCAGGGCGAGACCGGCGAGGGTGGCCGCGGCGCCGGCGAGGCAGCGGGCCGCGCCGGGCCGGCGCCGCCGCTCCGTCAGCGCGCCCACCAGCAGGACCGCCAGCCCGATCGCCCCGCCCACCGTGGCGACCCGCGCCGCCGGGGGCACCGCGCCGGGCGGCAGCAGGACCGCGCCGGCGAAGAGCAGGCTGATCCCCAGGCCGAGGACGTCGACGGTCCGGCGCAGCCGTTGCGCGCCGGAGAGCCGGGCCCGCCCGGGGAGGCGGAACAGGGCCAGGGCGTACAGCGGGACGCTGAGGGCGAGGCCGCCCAGCGCGACCGGCAGCCGGTACGGCGGATCGGTCAGCGGCAGCACGGCCACGGTGAGCCCGGCGACCAGCACGGCCGCGTCGAGGATCGCCGCGACCCGGTGGGTGAGCGGGGCGCCGGCGAGCCAGGCGAGCCGGACGCAGGCCAGGGCGCAGCCGGCGGCGACGCCGAGGGCCACGGCGGACCGGGCCGGGACCAGGCCCACGGCGCCGGCGAGGACGAACAGCGCGCCGGAGAGCGAGACGAGGAGTTCGGGCAGTGGCGGTCGGCGACGCGGGTCGCCGGGGAGGTGGGTGACGGGCACGGCGGTCGCCTTCGTGAGGGGGCACGGGGCGGTGCGGTTGCGGAGCGACGTGCGGGGTCAGCGGTCGGGGTCGAGGTCGGGCGACGGGTGCGGACGACGCCGGACGGGGACCGGCGCGGCCACGCCTGATAACGATCCCGGACACGAGGGGTTATGGATGAAGCGGGTGACGTGGGTCACACGTATGCCACCGGCCACTGCGTCCCGCCCGGCCGGAGCGGCGCCCGGGACGGGTGGGATCATCGGAGGGTGAGCCGCGCCGACACCCTCCACTTCCGCCACAACCAGGCGATCCTGGTCGCCGCGATCGTCGCGTTCATCGGCGCGCTGCCGCTGGCCACCGCCCGCTGGTGGCTGCTCTGGGTGCTGCTGGTCCCGCTCGCGGTGGCCGTCTGGAGCTGGCGGGCCGGCACCGACGCCGACACCCGCGAGCTGCGACTGCGGGCCCTCGTGGGGCAGCGGCGGATCCCGTGGGAGCGGGTCGCCGAGCTGAGCGGCGACGCCCGCGGCCGGGCGGTCGCCCGGCTCGACGACGGCGAACTGCTCGTGCTCCCCGCGGTCCGCGCCGCCGACCTGCCCCGGCTGATCTCGGCCACCGGCCGGGAGCTGACCGACAACGCCGGCTGAGCTGGCCGGGTCAGTAGCCGTCGACCACCCGGTTCTCCAGCGGCTCCCCCGCCACGAACCGGCGCAGCTGCGCCCCCACCAGCCGGTACGCGCGCGGCAGCAGGCCGCGGACCGAGCCGGCCACGTGCGGGGTGAGCAGCACGTTCGGCATCTCCCAGAGCGGATGGTCGGCGGGCAGCGGCTCGGGGTCGGTCACGTCCAGCGCGGCCCGCAGCCGGCCGGAGGCCAGCTCGGCGACCAGCGCCGGGGTCCGGGCCACCGGGCCGCGCGCCGCGTTCACCAGCAGCGCCCCGTCCGGCATCGCGGCGAGGAACTTCTCGTCGACCAGGCCTCGGGTCTGCTCGGTCAGCGGCACCAGCAGCACCACCACGTCCACCTCGGGAAGCAGGGCGGGCAGCTCGTCCACCCCGTGCACCCCCTCGGCCGGGCGCGGCGTACGGGCGACCAGGGTGAACGTGACCTCGAACGGGGCCAGCCGGGCGCGGAGCGCCGCGCCGATCGAGCCGGCGCCGACGATCAGCACCCGCTTGCCGGCCAGCTCGTCGGTCGGGGCCACCTCGTGGTACGCCCACTCGCGGCGGGCCTGGGCGCGGGCCAGCGGGGGGAAGCCGCGCAGGACGGACAGGATCGCGGTGACCACCCACTCGGCGGTGGCCGAGTCGTGCACCCCCCGGGCGTCGCAGAGCGTCACCCCGTCCGGGATCCGGCTCACCCAGGCGTCCGCCCCGGCGGAGAGGAGCTGCACCACCGCGAGGTCGGGCAGCTCGGCCAGCAGGGCGCCGGCGTCCGGGCCGGCGAGGAAGGGCGGCACCCAGAACCGCACGTCGGCCGGGGACGACGGGAGCTGGGCGAGATCGTCCAGCAGCTCCACCGTGACGTCCGACGGAAGTTCGCCGAGGAGGGCCTGCCCGGCCCGGTGCGGGATCCATACCTTCACGACCGCCGACGATAGCCGTCCCGCCGGGGCGGCCGACGCGGGACCGGACACCTGGGGCCGTCGACGCCGCCCGGCAGACGCACACCGGGTCGACCGGGCCGGTTCCGGAGCGCCCGGATCATCGGCCGACCCGGCTAGGCTGGGGCGGGTGAACGCCCGTCCCCCGTACCTCCGCACCCGCCGCCTGCGGGCGGCGCTGGCGGCGTCCTGCACGACGCTGCTGCTGGGCACCACCGGTTGTGCCTTCGGCGAGCCCGACCCCGATCCGGCCGGTGAGCCGCCGAACCTGCCCACGCCCTCGGCGTCGGCGGCCCCGGGCGGCGCCGGCCAGCAGGTGGTCGCCACCGTGCTGGCCAAGGGGTTGGCGGTGCCGTGGGGGATGGCCTTCCTGCCCGACGGCGGCGCGCTGGTGACCGAACGGGACAGCGGCCGGATCCTGCAGGTCGGCCCGGAGTCCGGGCCGGAGGGGATGAAGGTCGCCGTGGTGCAGACCATCCCGGACGTGGCGGCCGGCGGCGAGGCCGGGCTGCTCGGCGTCGCGGTCTCCCCGGCGTACGCGAAGGACCGGACGGTCTTCGTCTACTACACCACCGCGCAGGACAACCGGATCGTGCGGCTGGAATCGGGCCGGCCGCCCACCCCGATCCTCACCGGCATCCCGAAGGCCTCGACCCACGACGGCGGCGGTCTCGGCTTCGGCCCGGACGGCTACCTCTACGCCAGCACCGGCGACGCCGGGAACCAGCCCGCCGCGCAGGACCCGAAGAGCCTCAACGGCAAGATCCTCCGGATCACCCGGGACGGCAAGCCGGCGCCCGGCAACCCCACCTCGGGCTCCCCGGTCTGGTCGCTGGGGCACCGCAACGTCCAGGGCTTCGCCTGGACCGCGACCCGACGGATGTACGCCGTGGAGTTCGGCCAGAACACCTGGGACGAGATCAACCAGATCGACAAGGGCGGCAACTACGGCTGGCCGAGCGTGGAGGGGCGCAGCGACGACAGGCGGTACGTCAACCCGATCGTGCAGTGGCGTACCGCCGAGGCGTCCTGCTCCGGGCTGGCCGCGGTGGAGCGCCTGCTGATCACCGCCTGCCTGCGCGGCCAGCGGCTCTGGCTGGTCGAGCTGACCGCGAACGGCGGCGTCTTCGGCCAGCCTCGCGAGCTGCTCACCGGCAAGTACGGTCGACTCCGGGCGGCCGCGGTCGCCCCGGACGGCTCGGTCTGGGTGAGCACCTCCAACCGGGACGGCCGGGGCAAGCCGACCCCGGAGGACGACCGGATCCTGCGGCTGGTCTTCGCCGACGGCGGGGCCGGACGCAGTTGACCGGCCGGCCCGGCCGGCGCGCAAGGAGGCCGGCGAGAAGGCCGGGGGTTCGCTCAGGTTTACCAAGATCTTTCTAGGGGCAGGACAGAATCTCAGCATGGACGGCCAGGAGAACGAGCAGCGCGACACCGGGGCGGAGGCCGCCCCGGAGACCGGGCGCGCCCGCCGCTGGGCGTTCCGACCATGGCGGGGCGAGCGGTCGCGGAGCTGGCTGCGCCGGATCGGCACGATGCTGGCCGTGCTGGTGGTCACCCTGACCGGCATCGTCGCCGGGACGTACGCCGGTGGGCACGTGAGCACCGACATCGGGCCGTTCCGCGCCCACCTCAGCCTCAGCCCGTCGCTGAGCGGCGGCACCACCGTCGACATCCCACCGCTGGGCTCACTGCAGCTGAACAGCCACAACGGCCCGGCGTACCTGACGGTGCAGTTGGGCTCGCTGGACCAGCGGCGGACCGAGGCGCTGATCGACGACCCGGCGAGCATCAGCCGGGCCAGCCAGTCGGCCGTCGAGGACGTCCACGCCGGGGTGATGCGCCTCGGGCTGAAGACGCTCGCCTCGACGGTGCTGGCCACCCTGCTCCTGGCCGGGCTGGCCTTCCGGGACGTCCGCCGGATGGCCTGGGCCGGTGGGCTGGCGCTGGTGATCACCGCGGGCAGCCTCGGGGTGGCCGCCCTCACCATCCGCCCGCAGGCGATCGAGGAACCCCGCTACGAGGGGTTGCTGGTCAACGCGCCGGCGATCGTCGGCGACGCGCGGCGGATCGCGAACGACTACACCAAGTACGCCGAACAGCTCCAGCGGCTGGTCGGCAACGTCAGCAAGCTCTACACCACGGTCTCCTCGCTGCCGGTCTACCAGCCGGCGGCTGGCACCACCCGGGTGCTGCACGTCTCCGACATGCACCTCAACCCGACCGGGTGGCAGCTCATCCGCACGGTCGTCGAGCAGTTCAACATCGACGTGGTGATCGACACCGGAGACATCACCGACTGGGGCAGCGAGCCCGAGGCGTCCTTCGTCGGCTCGATCGGCCTGCTCAAGAAGCCGTACGTCTACATCCGCGGCAACCACGACTCGGCGCGGACGGCTGCGGCGGTGGCCCAGCAGCCGAACGCGATCGTGCTGAACAACTCCACGGTCACCGTCTCCGGGCTGACCATCGCCGGCATCGGCGATCCCCGGTTCACTCCGGACAAGGAGACCTCGCCGGCCGGCAGCGGGCTCACCGCGCAGGTCGCCAACCAGGTGATCGGGGCCGGCGAGCAGCTCGCCACCACGGTCGAGAACTCGCCGACCAAGGTGAACATCGCCATGGTGCACGACCCGTCCTCGGCCGGGCCGCTCTCCGGCACCTGCCCGCTGGTGCTCGCCGGGCACCTGCACGAACGGCAGGTGTTGAAGCTGCCGCCGGTGCCGGACAAGGAGCAGACCACGCTGATGGTGGAGGGTTCCACCGGCGGCGCCGGGCTGCGCGGCCTGGAGGGCGAGAAGCCCACCCCGCTGACCATGACGGTGCTCTACTTCGACCAGCAGAAGCTGCTCCAGGCGTACGACGACATCACGGTGGGCGGCACCGGGCAGTCGCAGGTCAACCTGGAGCGGCACGTGATCCGGGACCCGAAGAAGGGTGACCAGGTGCCGGTCACCCCGACGCCGACCCGGGGCGGCCCGGAGTCCCCGGCGCCGACCGAGAGCCCGACCCCCACCGGGAGCCCCAGCCCCACCCCCACCGGCTGATCCGGGCCGGGCGGCGGCCGGGGCGCGCCGTCAGCGGAGGGAGAGGGCGGCCAGGGCGGCGTTGACGATGCTGCCGGGGAGCAGGTCGTGCAGCTCGTACAACTCCTGGACGCTGCCGGACTGGCCGAACTCGTCCACCCCGAGCGGCACCGCCGGGGCGCCGAGCGCGGAGCCGAGCCAGGCCATCGCGTGCGAGGCGGCGTCGTGCACGGTCACCACCGGCACCCGGTCGGCGAAGGCCGACCGCAGCGCGCCGGGCACGCTCGGCACGGTCGCGGTCCGCACCCCCTGGCGCAGGGTCCGCTGCCAGGCCCGGTAGAGCCGGTCCAGCGAGGTGACGTCCACGACGTGCGCGGCCACCCCCTCCTCTGCCAGCTCCGCGGCGGCCGCGAGCACCTCGGGCAGCACCGCGCCGGACGCGGCGAGCTGCACGACCGGGGCGTCCGCCAGGTGCGGGTACGCCTCGTGCGCGTCGACCAGCCGGTAGGCGCCCGCCACCACCTGCCGGCGCAGCACCGCGTCGCCGATCCGGGTCCGGGCCGCCTCGAACGGCGCCTGGTCGATCGGGCGGGTGCTGAGCCGGAAGTAGTACGCCCCGTCCTCGGCCGGCGCGGCGGTGGCGGCCGGTGCCGCTCCCCCGGCGATCTGGCCGAGCGCGTCGCAGAGCAGCCAGTCGAGGCTGCCGGCGTACGCGGGCTCGACGAAGGTGACCCCGGGCAGTTCCAACCCGACCGAGGCGGTGATGGTGGACTGGTGGGCGCCGCCCTCGGGGGCGAGGGTGATGCCGGACGGCGTGCCGGCCACCACGAACCGGGAGCCGGAGTAGGTGCCGTAGAGGAACGCGTCGAGGCCGCGCAGCACGAACGGGTCGTAGACCGTGCCGACCGGCAGCAGCGGCTGGCCGGACAGGTCCCAGGACAGGCCGAGCTGGCCGAGCAGCAGGAACAGGTTCATCTCGGAGATGCCCAGCTCGATGTGCTGGCCCGCCGGGCTCTCCGTCCAGCGCAGCATCCGGTCCTCGGTCCAGGAGCGCTGCTCGGTCGGCGCGAACACGCCGGTCTTGTTGATGAACCCGGCCAGGTTGGTGGAGGTGGCCACGTCCGGCGCGGTGGTGACCAGGTAGGGCGCCACCTGCGGGTCCCGGGCCAGGTCGACCAGCACCCGGCCGAAGACCTCCTGGGTGGAGACGGGCTTGTTCACGCGTACCTTGGTGGTCTCCGGGACGGCGACCCCCAACGCCCGCTCGCGCGGCGCGCGGGACAGCGCCTCCCGGCGCTCGCCGGCCCGGATGCCGGCCGGGGACGCCGGGTCGAGGCGGTCCCACTCGGTGTCGGCGGTCAGGCCGCGGGACGCGCGCAGCGCGTCCACCTGCTCGGTGGTGAGCAGCGCGGAGTGGTTGCGCGGGTTGCCGGCGATCGGCAGCCCCCAGCCCTTCACGGTGTACGCGAAGACCACGCTGGGCCGGTCGGTGACCGCGTCGCACTGGGCGTACGCGTCGAGCAACGCCTGCAGGTCGTGCCCGCCCAGGTCGGTGACGAGCGGGCCCAGCTCGTCGTCGGGGATGTCGGCGATGAACTCGGCGATCCCGGCCGGCGCGCCGTCCAGGAACTGCTTGCGCAGGGCCGGGCCGGCCAGCCCGAACAGCGACTGGTACTGCTCGTTCGGCATCAGGTCGATCCAGTCGCGCAGCGCCTCCCCGCCCGGCCGGGCGTACGCCTCGGCGAGCTTGCGCCCGTACTTGACCTCGACGACGTGCCAGCCGGCGGCCTCGAACTGGCCGCGCCACTGGTTGATCCGTACCCCGGGGACGACCCGGTCCAGCGACTGGCGGTTGAAGTCGACCAGCCACATCACGTTGCCCAGCCCGGTGGTGGCCGGGTCGGCCACGGCCTCCCAGATGTTCCCCTCGTCCAGTTCGGCGTCGCCGATCAGGGCGATGAACCGGGAGTGCGGGCGCTGGCCGAAGTGGGCGTCGACGTAGCGGCGGGTGACCGCGGCGAACAGCGGCGCGGCGGCGCCGAGGCCGACGGAGCCGGTGGAGAAGTCCACCCCGTCCGGGTCCTTGGTCCGCGACGGGTACGACTGGAGCCCACCGCGCGCCCGCAGCTTCGGCAGGTACGACCGGTCGAGGTTGCCGAGCAGGTACTGGATGGCGTGGAAGACCGGCGAGGCGTGCGGCTTGACCGCGACCCGGTCCTCGGCGTCCAGGTGGGCGAACCAGAGCGCGGTCATCGCGGTGACCAGCGAGGCGCTGGACGCCTGGTGGCCGCCGACCTTCACCCCGTCGCCGGTGTTCCGGTCGTGGTTGGCCGCGTCCACGATCCGGGTGGCGAGCCAGAGCACCCGCCGCTGGATCTCATCGAGGACGTCGAGGTCGTGCTGGTTCACGGTGGCTCCATCCGGGCGTCGCCGTTGACGCCCACGCGAGGGGGAGGCGCGGGGTGGCCGCGTACCCGAAAAAGGACCGGAGGCCGCCGCCGGGTCACGACGGCGGCCTTCGGGTGGGACTCAGCCCTGGACGCCGAGGCGCTCCAGGATCAGCTCACGGACGGTCTTGGCGTCCGCCTGGCCGCGGGTGGTCTTCATGACCGCGCCGACCAGCGCGCCGGCCGCCGCGACCTTGCCGCTGCGGACCTTGTCGGCGACGTCCGGGTTGGCGGCGATCGCCTCGTCCACGGCGGCGGTGAGCGCGCCGGTGTCGGAGACCACCTCCAGGCCCCGGTTGGTCATGATCTCGGTCGGCGAGCCCTCGCCGGCCACCACACCCTCCAGGACGGTACGGGCCAGCTTGTCGTTGAGCTTGCCGGCGTCGACCAGGCTCTGCAGCTCGGCGACCTGGTTCGGGGTGGCGCCGACGTCGGCCAGCTCCACGCCGGTCTCGTTGGCCCGCCGGGACAGCTCGCCCAGCCACCACTTGCGGGCGGCGGCCGGGCTGGCCCCGGCGGCCACGGTGGCCTCGATCAGCTCGACCGCGCCGGCGTTGACCACCGACTGCATGTCCAGGTCGGACAGGCCCCACTCCTGCTGGATCCGCTTGCGCCGCAGCCGGGGCAGCTCGGGCAGGGCCGCCTTCAGCTCGGCCACCCAGGCGGTGTCCGGCACGAGCGGCACCAGGTCCGGCTCCGGGAAGTACCGGTAGTCGGTGGCGGTCTCCTTGGAACGGCCCGGGGTGGTGTCCCCGGTGTCCTCGTGGAAGTGCCGGGTCTCCTGGGTGATCTTGCCGCCGGCGTCGAGCACCGCCGCCTGGCGCAGCATCTCCGAGCGGACCGCCCGCTCGACCGACCGCAGCGAGTTGACGTTCTTGGTCTCGGTACGGGTGCCCCACTCCTCACCCGGCTTGTTCAGCGAGGTGTTGACGTCGCAGCGCAGCGAGCCCTCCTCCATCCGGACGTCGGAGACGCCCAGCGAGCGGATCACGTCGCGCAGCTCGGTGACGTACGCCCGGGCCACCTCCGGCGCGAGCGCACTGGTGCCGGGGATCGGCTTGGTGACGATCTCGACCAGCGGAATGCCGGCCCGGTTGTAGTCGACCAGCGACTCGGTCGCGCCGTGGATGCGGCCGGTGGCGCCACCAACGTGCAGCGTCTTGCCGGTGTCCTCCTCGAGGTGCACCCGCTCGATGCCGATCCGCACGGTCTCGCCGTTGAGCTCGACGTCCAGGTAGCCGTCGACGCAGAGCGGCTCGTCGTACTGGCTGATCTGGAAGTTCTTCGGCATGTCCGGGTAGAAGTAGTTCTTCCGGGCGAACCGGCACCACTCGGCGATGGAGCAGTTGAGCGCCAGGCCGATCCGGATCGTCGCCTCGATGGCGGCCTTGTTGGCCACCGGCAGCGAGCCGGGCAGGCCCAGGCAGACCGGGCAGACCCGGGTGTTCGGCTCGCCGCCGAAGTCGGTCGGGCAGCCGCAGAACATCTTGGTGTTCGTGCCCAGCTCGACGTGGGTCTCCAGGCCGATCACCGGTTCGTAGCGCGCGACGACCTCGTCGTACGCGGGCAGAGTCGTCGTCATCTGAGCTCCAGGCGCGATCCGGACAGAACCATTCCAGCCTAATGGGGCTGGGTACGGTCACGTCCCCCGGGTTTCCGTCCACGCCGGTACCCGCCCGGCCCGCCCGGGGAACCGTCCCCGGGCGGGCCCGGTGAGTCAGCGCTCCTCGACCACGCCGAGGTAGATCACCTGCGGGTCGACCGGGTTGAAGGCGACGCCGCCGATGTCGTCGTGGGGGTTGTGCTGTGAGGTCAGCCGGCCGGTCGAGACGTCGTACCGGTAGAGATCGGTGCCGTAGCCGCCGTACCAGGTGCCGTACGCGAAGTACAGCACGTCCGGGTCGACCGGGCTGGGCCAGAGCGGCGTGCCGTTGATCAGCGTCGGACCGGCGCCGTCGAGCACCGACGTGAAGCTGCGGCCCCCGTCGGTCGAGCGCCAGATGTGCCGGGCGGAGTTGTCGTTCTGGCTGAGGTCGTAGCCCTCCAGCCAGACCGTGCGCGGATCGGCCGGGGAGAACGCCACCGAGAAGCCGTTGGCGCGCGGGGTGGCGCCGACCCCGGCCGACCTGGTCCAGCTCTGGCCGCCGTCGAACGTCACGTAGCTGCCGTTGCCCATGGTCCCGGCGATGACGTGGGCGCGGTCGGCGGGGTCGACGGCCGCCTTGTAGACAAACTCGTCCCGGCCGGCCGGCACCCCCGCCGCGAACCAGGTGAGGCCGCCGTCGCCGGAGTCGTAGATCTGCCCGGCCTTGCTGACCGCCCGCAGCACCCGGGCGTCGGTCGGGTCCACCGACAGCGTGGCCACGCCGTCGTCCGGGACCGGGCCGGCGACCTCGACGACCTGGTCGCCCTGCACCCGGTAGATCGGCTGGTCGTTGATGCCGTACGCGTACGCGGTGCCGTCCGGCCCGGCGGCCAGGTCGTACGTCGCCAGGTTCCGCTCGGTGCCGGCGATCTGCTGCCAGGTGCAGCCGGCGTCGGTGGATCGCTGGATCGACCGCTTGGCGATGGACACCAGGGTGTTCGGGGTGGTCAGCGCGACGAGCTTCGGATAGGCCACCGCGGTGACGGCGGTCGTGGTCGGCGCCAGGAACACCCCGTCGTTGTGGGTGAAGGTCACCGAACCGTCACCCTGCACACCGGGCGGGGCCTGGCCGTGGCGGGACTCAGTTGCGGGGGAGTGGGCCTGCTGCTGAGCCTGCTCGGGCTCGCGATCGCCCTAGTGGTGCAGATCACGTGATCGGCCGCCGGGGTGCTGACCGGCGTGAACAGGCGGGCCGGACGTCCTGCGCCGTCCGGTAGTCGGGCTGAAGCGGGCCCGCCCGGCCGGTCACGGACGCAGCCGGTACACTGGTAACCGTAGGTGCCCATCACGGGCGGGCAGGCACGATGAGATCGGCCGGTGACTGCGACGCAGTTCTTCCGGACCGCTCCGTTTTGACCTGCGCGGCTGTGGTAGGTACTCTTTCCCCTTGTGCCCGGGCAAGCCCGGGCAATGCGTGCGTGCGCTGGAACCGGTCAGCCGGTGATCGCGCGGCGGCACGACCAAAGCCCAAGATCTGGCGCGGGGACCTCCCTGTGCCGGTGACAGAAACCCGGTACGGCGCGCGAGCGACGACACCGGGACCGTGATCCGGGCGACACGCCCGACCGCGGGTGCTGGGACCTCCATCAGGTGGCCCTGGTTGGAATGTAGGAGAGCCGTCCATCAGGCCGGCTGGAGCAGACAGCGCGGTCGCCTCGCAGCGGCCGAAGGGAGCGGAGAAACCCGGTGCCCACCATTCAGCAGTTGGTCCGAAAGGGCCGTCAGGCCAAGACGACCAAGACCAAGACCCCGGCGCTGAAGGGGTCCCCCCAGCGGCGCGGCGTGTGCACCCGCGTGTACACCACCACCCCGAAGAAGCCGAACTCGGCGCTGCGCAAGGTCGCTCGTGTCAAGCTCAGCAGCCAGATTGAGGTGACCGCCTACATCCCGGGCGTCGGCCACAACCTGCAGGAGCACTCGATCGTGCTCGTTCGCGGTGGTCGTGTGAAGGACCTCCCCGGCGTGCGGTACAAGATCGTCCGCGGTTCGCTGGACACCCAGGGTGTCCGCAACCGCAAGCAGGCGCGCAGCCGTTACGGCGCGAAGAAGGAGAAGAGCTGACATGCCGCGTAAGGGACCCGCTCCGCGGAAGGCGCTGGTCGCTGACCCGGTGTACAACTCGCCGCTGGTCACCCAGCTCGTGAACAAGATCCTGCTGCGCGGCAAGCGTCAGCTCGCCGAGCGCATCGTGTACGCCGCCCTCGAGGGCTGCCGCGAGAAGTCCGGCACCGACCCGGTCGTCACCCTGAAGCGGGCGATGGACAACGTGAAGCCGACCCTCGAGGTCCGTAGCCGTCGCGTCGGTGGTGCCACCTACCAGGTTCCGGTCGAGGTCCGGCCGGCCCGCGCGACCACCCTGGGCCTGCGCTGGCTGGTGACCTACTCCCGCGCCCGGCGCGAGAAGACCATGGTCGATCGGCTGATGAACGAGCTGCTGGACGCGAGCAACGGCCTCGGTGCCGCCGTGAAGCGGCGCGAGGACACCCACAAGATGGCCGAGTCCAACAAGGCCTTCGCGCACTACCGCTGGTAACACCCTGGTTCCGGCGCCCACGAGGCGCCGGAACCGCCACCAGTTGTGTCGAGACGACGATAAGTAGGGATTGAAGTGGCCGCCGCAGACGCGCTCGCCAACGTACGCAACATCGGCATCATGGCGCACATCGATGCCGGTAAGACCACTACCACCGAGCGAATCCTGTTCTACACCGGTATCACGTACAAGATCGGTGAGGTCCACGAGGGCGCTGCCGTCATGGACTGGATGGAGCAGGAGCAGGAGCGCGGTATCACCATCACTTCCGCCGCGACGAAGTGCGAGTGGAAGGGCCACACGATCCAGATCATCGACACGCCCGGCCACGTCGACTTCACGGTCGAGGTCGAGCGGTCGCTGCGGGTGCTGGACGGTGCGGTGGCCGTTTACGACGGTGTCGCTGGCGTGGAGCCGCAGACGGAGAACGTCTGGCGTCAGGCGGACAAGTACAACGTCCCCCGGATGTGCTTCGTCAACAAGCTCGACCGGACCGGTGCCGACTTCTTCCGCTGCGTGCAGATGATGATCGACCGGCTCAACGCGACCCCGCTGGTGCTCCAGATCCCGATCGGCGCCGAGGCCGACTTCATCGGTGTGGTCGACCTGATCGAGATGCGCGCCCTCACCTGGCGCGGCGAGACCCAGAAGGGTGAGGACTACGCGATCGAGGAGATCCCGGCCGACCTCGCCGACTCCGCCGCGGAGTGGCGCGAGAAGCTGATGGAGACCCTCGCCGACGTCGACGACGCGGTGATGGAGAAGTACCTGGAGGGCGAGGAGATCTCCGTCGAGGAGATCAAGGCCGCCATCCGCCGGGCCACCATCGCCGGCAAGGCCAACCCCGTCTTCACCGGCACCGCCTTCAAGAACAAGGGCATCCAGCCCATGCTCGACGCGGTCGTCGCGTACCTGCCGTCGCCGCTGGACATCCCGGCCATCGAGGGCACCGCGACCGACGGCGAGACGCCGATGCAGCGGAAGCCGTCCACCTCCGAGCCCTTCGCCGGCCTGGCCTTCAAGATCCAGACCGACAAGCACCTCGGCAAGCTCACCTACGTCCGGGTCTACTCCGGCGTGGTCGAGTCCGGGACCCAGGTGGTCAACTCCACCAAGGACCGCAAGGAGCGGATCGGCAAGATCTACCAGATGCACGCCAACAAGCGGGAGGAGCGCAGCTCCGCCAAGGCTGGCGACATCATCGCGGTGCAGGGTCTCAAGCAGACCACCACCGGTGACACGCTGTGCGACCCGGCGAACCCGGTCATCCTGGAGTCGATGACCTTCCCGGAGCCGGTCATCGAGGTCGCCATCGAGCCGAAGACCAAGGCCGACCAGGAGAAGCTCAGCACCGCCATCCAGCGGCTGGCCGAGGAGGACCCGACCTTCCGCGTCAAGCTGGACGAGGAGACCGGCCAGACGGTCATCTCCGGCATGGGCGAGCTGCACCTGGACATCCTGGTCGACCGGATGCGCCGCGAGTTCAACGTCGAGGCGAACATCGGTAAGCCGCAGGTGGCGTACCGCGAGACCATCCGCCGCAAGGTGGAGAAGATCGAGTACACCCACAAGAAGCAGACCGGTGGTTCCGGCCAGTACGCCCGCGTGATCGTGAGCATCGAGCCGCTGCCGCTGGACAACGACTCGCCGACCTACGAGTTCGCCAACGCCGTCACCGGTGGCCGCATCCCCCGGGAGTTCATCCCCTCGGTGGACGCGGGTGCCCAGGACGCGATGCAGTACGGCATCCTCGCCGGCTTCCCGCTGGTGGGTGTCAAGCTGACGCTGCTGGACGGCCAGTACCACGAGGTCGACTCGTCGGAAATGGCATTCAAGATCGCCGGCTCGATGGTGATGAAGGAGGCGGCCCGCAAGGCCGACCCCGCGCTGCTCGAGCCGATGATGGCCGTTGAGGTCACCACTCCCGAGGAGAACATGGGTGACGTCATCGGCGACCTCAACTCCCGGCGCGGCATCATCCAGGCGATGGAGGAGCGTCACGGCGCCCGCATCGTCCGGGCCCTGGTGCCGCTGTCGGAGATGTTCGGCTACGTCGGCGACCTGCGGTCGAAGACCCAGGGCCGGGCTAGCTACAGCATGCAGTTCGACTCCTACGCCGAGGTTCCGGCCTCGGTGGCCAAGGAGATCATCGCCAAGGCGACGGGTGAGTGACGCTCGCCTGAGCTGATCCGATGAGCCGGGGACGGTCGCGGGAGGGCTCTCCCGCCCGCGGCCACCTCGGTCGGATTGTGTGATACCGGGCCTGTAGGCTTCATCGCCGCAGAACCCACAATGGCTCTCCGGCCGTCAGGCCGGAAAGGCTGTCGACAGAGTCCTAAGCGCCGCACCTGGCGCACCGGGGCGAACGAACCAAGAAGTCCACAGGAGGACACCAGTGGCGAAGGCGAAGTTCGAGCGGACTAAGCCGCACGTCAACATCGGCACCATTGGTCACATCGACCACGGTAAGACGACGCTGACGGCGGCCATCACCAAGGTCCTGCACGACGAGTACCCGGACCTGAACCCGTACACGCCGTTCGACGAGATCGACAAGGCGCCGGAGGAGAAGGCCCGCGGCATCACGATCTCGATCGCGCACGTCGAGTACCAGACCGCGAACCGGCACTACGCGCACGTGGACTGCCCGGGTCACGCGGACTACATCAAGAACATGATCACCGGTGCCGCCCAGATGGACGGCGCGATCCTGGTGGTCGCCGCGACCGACGGCCCGATGCCGCAGACCCGCGAGCACGTGCTGCTGGCCCGCCAGGTCGGCGTGCCGTACATCGTCGTGGCGCTCAACAAGAGCGACATGGTCGACGACGAGGAGCTCCTGGAGCTCGTCGAGCTCGAGGTCCGCGAGCTGCTCTCCTCGCAGGAGTACCCGGGTGACGACCTGCCGGTCGTCCGCGTCTCGGCGCTGAAGGCCCTCGAGGGCGACCCGGAGTGGACCGCCAAGCTCCTGGACCTGATGAACGCCGTCGACACCGCGATCCCGCAGCCGGAGCGCGAGACCGACAAGCCGTTCCTCATGCCGATCGAGGACGTCTTCACGATCACCGGTCGTGGCACCGTCGTCACCGGTCGCGCGGAGCGCGGCATCCTCAAGCCGAACGAGGAGGTGGAGATCGTCGGCATCCGTGAGAAGTCGATGAAGACCACCTGCACCGGCATCGAGATGTTCCGCAAGCTGCTGGACGAGGCCCGGGCCGGTGAGAACGTCGGTCTGCTCCTCCGCGGCATCAAGCGCGAGGACGTCGAGCGCGGCATGGTTGTCATCAAGCCGGGCACCACGACCCCGCACACGGAGTTCGAGGCGACGGTCTACATCCTCTCCAAGGAGGAGGGTGGCCGCCACACCCCGTTCTTCCAGAACTACCGTCCGCAGTTCTACTTCCGGACCACGGACGTCACCGGCGTCGTCACGCTGCCCGAGGGCACCGAGATGGTCATGCCGGGCGACAACACCACGATGACCGTGAAGCTGATCCAGCCCATCGCGATGGAGGAGAACCTCAAGTTCGCGATCCGGGAGGGTGGCCGTACGGTCGGCGCGGGTCGCGTCACCAAGATCATCAAGTGAGCTGGGTAACCCCGATTAGCGTCGCCGTCGGTCGTACGGCATACTAGTCAGGTTGCGTAACGACGGTTAGTCGCCTGCGTCCGGTGCATGCTGGACCTCCGGGTCGACCAACAGTCGCGCGCAGGGTGGTTGACCGCCCCTGGCGGTCAACCACCCTCGCACGGCGTCCAGGTCGCGGAAACGCGATCGGCGCCATGACCCACCGCGTGGTCAGAGAATCGCTCCGGAGTCCCGGGGCGGAGCCTGACCAACGGGCGCGACACGCCCGACCGCGGGGGTCGGCGGAAGTGGGCCTGTGCCAGCCGGTGCAGGCGCCCGCAACACAGCGGCATCGAGAGAAGGAACAGAAGCCACCATGGCGGGACAGAAGATCCGCATCCGGCTCAAGGCCTATGACCACGAGGTCGTCGACTCCTCGGCTCGGAAGATCGTCGAGACGGTGACGCGTACCGGGGCGCAGGTCGCTGGCCCGGTGCCGCTGCCCACGGAGATCAACCGTTTCTGCGTTATCCGCTCGCCGCACAAGTACAAGGACTCGCGCGAGCACTTCGAGATGCGCACGCACAAGCGGCTGATCGACATCATCGACCCGACCCCGAAGACGGTCGACTCGCTCATGCGCCTCGACCTGCCGGCTGGCGTCGACATCGAGATCAAGCTGTAGGGACCGGACAAATGGACAGGCAAGTCAAGGGGATCCTGGGCGCAAAGCTCGGCATGACCCAGGTCTGGGACAACAACAAGGTTGTCCCCGTGACCGTGGTTCAGGCCGGCCCCTGCGTCATCAGCCAGGTTCGTAGCGCCGACAAGGACGGTTACTCCGCGGTCCAGCTGGCGTACGGCACGATCGACCCGCGCAAGGTCAAGAAGCCGATCGGTGGCCACTACGCGAAGGCGGACGTCGCCCCGCGCCGGCACATCGTCGAGCTGCGGACCACGGACGCCGCGGACTACTCGCCGGGCCAGGAGGTCACGGTCGAGGAGTTCCCCGCCGGCGTCGTGGTCGACGTCACCGGCAAGACCAAGGGCAAGGGCTACGCCGGCCCGATGAAGCGGCACGGCTTCCACGGTCTGCGCGCCAGCCACGGTGTGGAGCGCAAGCACCGCTCGCCGGGCTCCATCGGCGCCTGCGCGACCCCGGGCCGCGTCTTCAAGGGCACCCGGATGGCGGGTCGGATGGGTGGCGTGCGCTACACCGTCCAGAACCTGACGGTCCAGGCGATCGACACCGAGAACAACCTCCTGCTCGTCCGCGGCGCCATCCCCGGCCCCAAGGGCGCGCTGGTCCTGGTCCGTACCGCGGCCAAGGCGAAGAAGGGCGGTGCGGCCAAGTGACCACCGTTGACGTCCTCACCGTCGAAGGGGCCAAGAGCGGCTCCGTCGAGCTGCCGGCCGACATCTTCGACGCCCAGGCCAACATCGCGCTGATGCACCAGGTCGTGGTGGCTCAGCTCGCGGCGGCCCGGCAGGGCACGCACAAGGCCAAGACCCGCGGCGAGGTCTCCGGTGGAGGCAAGAAGCCGTACAAGCAGAAGGGCACCGGTCGTGCCCGCCAGGGCTCGACCCGCGCGCCGCAGTTCGCCGGCGGTGGCGTGGTCCACGGCCCGGTGCCGCGCGACTACAGCCAGCGCACCCCGAAGAAGATGAAGGCCGCCGCCCTGCGTGGCGCCCTCTCGGACCGGGCCCGCGCCGGCCAGGTGCATGTCGTCGAGGCGTTCGTCTCCGGCGAGAAGCCGTCGACCAAGGCCGCGCTGGCCACGCTGGCGAAGCTGACCGAGGCGCGTCGCGTCCTGGTTGTGCTGAGCAGCACCGACGAGCTGAACTGGGTGTCGCTGCGCAACGAGCCGCGGGTGCACCTGATCGAGGCCGGCCAGCTCAACACGTACGACGTGCTGGTGGCCGACGACGTGGTCTTCACCAAGGAGGCCCTGGACGAGTTCCTGGGCGTTCCCGCTGAGACCACCGAGGAGGGTGGCAAGTGAGCACGATCGCCGATCCCCGCGACATCATCGTCGCGCCGGTCGTCTCGGAGAAGAGCTACAGCGAGCTGAACCGCAACTGGTACACCTTCCTGGTGCACCCGGACGCGAACAAGACCGAGATCAAGATCGCTATCCAGCAGATCTTCAACGTCCGCGTTCTGACGGTCAACACGCTCAACCGCGAGGGCAAGCGCAAGCGCACCAAGACCGGCTTCGGTCAGCGCAAGTCGACCAAGCGGGCGATCGTGAAGCTGGCTGACGGTGACCGCATCGAGGCCTTCGGCGGCCCGGTCAGCTGAGGGGTGTAGACAATGGCTATCCGTAAGTACAAGCCGACGACGCCGGGCCGGCGTGGCTCGAGCGTCGCCGACTTCGCCGAGATCACCCGGTCGACGCCCGAGAAGTCGCTGCTGGCTCCGCTGCCGAAGAAGGGCGGACGCAACGCCCACGGCCGGATCACCACGCGGCACCACGGTGGCGGCCACAAGCGCCAGTACCGTCTGATCGACTTCAAGCGGGTCGACAAGGACGGCGTGCCGGCGAAGGTCGCCCACATCGAGTACGACCCGAACCGCACCGCGCGCATCGCGCTGCTGCACTACGCCGACGGCGAGAAGCGCTACATCATCGCGCCGAAGGACCTGAAGCAGGGCGACACGGTGGAGTCGGGCCCGGGCGCCGACATCAAGCCGGGCAACAACCTGCCGCTGCGGAACATCCCGGTCGGTACCACCATCCACAACGTGGAGCTGCGCCCGGGTGGCGGTGCCAAGCTGGCCCGCTCCGCCGGCGTCGGCATCCAACTGCTCGGCCGCGAGGGCGCGTACGCGACCCTGCGTATGCCGTCCGGTGAGATCCGGCGGGTCGACGTGCGCTGCCGCGCCAGCATCGGCGAGATCGGCAACGCCGACCAGTCGAACATCAACTGGGGTAAGGCCGGCCGCATGCGGTGGAAGGGCAAGCGCCCGACCGTCCGTGGTGTCGCGATGAACCCGGTCGACCACCCGCACGGTGGTGGTGAGGGTAAGACCTCCGGTGGTCGCCACCCGGTGAACCCGCAGGGTAAGCCCGAGGGCCGCACCCGTCGTAAGGGCCAGCCGAGTGACCGGCTGATCGTCCGCCGCCGCTACGCCACGCGTAAGCGCGGCTGAGGGAGATAAGACATGCCTCGCAGCCTGAAGAAGGGCCCGTTCGTCGACGACCACCTGCTCAAGAAGGTGGAGACGCAGAACGAGAAGGGCTCCAAGAACGTCATCAAGACCTGGTCGCGGCGCTCGACGATCATCCCCGACATGCTGGGGCACACGATCGCCGTACACGACGGGCGCAAGCACGTCCCGGTCTTCGTGACCGAGGCCATGGTCGGGCACAAGCTCGGCGAGTTCGCGCTGACCCGCACGTTCAAGGGTCACGAGAAGGACGACCGGAAGAGCCGCCGGCGCTGACGCCGCGGGCATACGGATAGAGGAACAAGGGGTTACAGCGATGCCAGGAAAGGGCGACGCTCCGGTGCTTCCGGGCGCGCGGGCGGTTGCGCGGCACGTGCGCATCTCGCCGATGAAGGCGCGCCGGGTGGTCAACCTCGTCCGCGGCCTGCCCGCGAAGGAGGCGCTCACGGTGCTGCAGTTCGCGCCGCAGGCTGCGAGCGAGCAGGTGTACAAGGTGCTCGCGAGCGCGATCGCCAACGCGGAGAACAACGAGCGGCTGGACCCCGACGCGCTGCTCGTCAGCGAGGCGTTCGTCGACGAGGGCCCGACGATGAAGCGGTTCCGGCCGCGGGCGCAGGGCCGGGCGTACCGGATCCGCAAGCGGACCTGCCACATCACCGTGGCGGTCGAGGCCGTGGCGCCGGCCGCGCCGAAGAAGTCGGCGAAGAAGGCCGAGCCGGCGAAGAAGGCCGCATCGGCGACGCAAGCCGAGGCTGCTGAGGGGCAGAGCACGACGGAGGGTGCCGAGTAATGGGTCAGAAGGTTCACCCCACTGGGTTCCGGCTCGGCATCTCGACCGACTGGAAGTCCCGCTGGTTCGCGGACAAGCTCTACAAGGACTACATCGGCGAGGACGTCAAGATCCGCCGGATGATGTCCAAGGGCCTGGAGCGCGCCGGCATTTCCAAGGTCGACATTGAGCGCACCCGGGACCGGGTCCGCGTCGACATCCACACCGCCCGGCCGGGCATCGTCATCGGCCGTAAGGGTGCGGAGGCCGACCGGATCCGGGGCGAGCTGGAGAAGCTCACCGGCAAGCAGGTCCAGCTGAACATCATCGAGGTGAAGAGCCCCGAGTCGGACGCGCAGCTGGTCGCCCAGGGCGTCGCCGAGCAGTTGTCCAGCCGGGTCAGCTTCCGTCGGGCCATGCGCAAGGCGATGCAGTCCGCGATGAAGAACCCGGTCTGCAAGGGCATCCGGGTGCAGGTCTCGGGCCGTCTCGGCGGCGCCGAGATGAGCCGGACCGAGTTCTACCGCGAGGGCCGGGTTCCGCTGCACACGCTGCGGGCCAACATCGAGTACGGCTTCTTCGAGGCCCGTACCACCTTCGGCCGGATCGGCGTGAAGGTCTGGATCTACAAGGGCGACGCCGTCCCGGGCCGGGAGGCTCCGGCCGAGGCCGGCCCGTCCCGCCCGCGCCGTGAGCGCGGCGAGCGTCCCGAGCGGCCGCGCCGTGGCCGGTCGGGTTCGTCCGGCACGACCGCCGGTGGCACCGAGGCCGGCCGGGCTGCCGCGACCACCATCGCGCAGCAGGCCGAGACGCCGAGCGGCGAGCCGGTGGATGCCGGCGCTGTCGCCGCGACCGCGTCCGCTCCGGCTCCGACTCAGCCGGCAGAAACGCAGCAGGAGGGCTGACAGATGCTGATGCCGCGCAAGCCCCCGAAGGGCTTCCGCAAGCCGCACCACCCGGACCGCCACGGCGCGTCCAAGGGCGGTAACCGGGTGGTGTTCGGCGAGTTCGGGATCCAGGCTCTCGAGCCGGCGTACGTGACCAACCGCCAGATCGAGTCGGCGCGTATCGCGATGACCCGTCACATCAAGCGTGGCGGCAAGGTCTGGATCACGATCTTCCCGGACCAGGCCCTCACCAAGAAGCCGGCGGAAACCCGGATGGGTTCCGGTAAGGGTTCGCCCGAGTGGTGGGTCGCCAACGTCAAGCCGGGGCGGGTTCTCTTCGAGATGTCCTTCCCCAACGAGCAGATCGCGCGAGAGGCGATGCGTCGCGCGATCCACAAGCTCCCGATGAAGTGCCGCATTGTTACGCGCGAAGTGGGTGAATCCTGATGGCAGCGGGCGTCAAGGCCTCCGAGCTGCGTGAGCTCTCCGAGGAGGAGCTGGTCACGAAGCTGCGTGAGGCGAAGGCGGAGCTGTTCAACCTCCGCGTGCAGGCCGCAACCGGGCAGCTGGACAACAACCGGCGGCTGCAGGTCATCCGTCGGGAGATCGCCCGGATCTACACGATCATGCGTGAGCGTGAGCTGGGTCTCTCGGCCGCGCCGACTGAGGTGACTGCATCATGAGTGAGAACACCACCACCGCCGCCGCACGGGCCCGCCGCAAGGTGCGTGAGGGCCTCGTGGTCAGCGACAAGATGGAAAAGACCGTCGTGGTCGAGGTCGAGGACCGGGTCAAGCACGCGCTGTACGGCAAGATCATGCGCCGGACCAGCAAGCTCAAGGTCCACGACGAGCAGAACTCCGCCGGGATCGGCGACCGGGTCCTGATCATGGAGACCCGGCCGCTCTCCGCCACCAAGCGGTGGCGGCTCGTGGAGATCCTCGAGAAGGCCAAGTAGCGAAGGCTCGAGCTCGGCCGGACCGGTCGGGCGCAGGTTCCGCCAGGCTCCGGCCGCCTCTGGGCGGCCGGAGAACCGGCAGACATAGGAGATAGACGTGATTCAGCAGGAGTCGCGACTGCGCGTCGCCGACAACACGGGTGCCCGGGAGATCCTGTGCATCCGGGTTCTCGGTGGCTCCGGTCGGCGCTACGCGAGCATCGGCGACGTCATCGTGGCCACGGTCAAGGACGCGATCCCCGGTGCCGGTGTGAAGAAGGGCGACGTCGTCAAGGCGGTCGTCGTTCGCACCGCCAAGGAGAAGCGGCGGCCGGACGGCTCGTACATCCGCTTCGACGAGAACGCCGCCGTCATCATCAAGGACGGTGGGGACCCGCGCGGTACCCGCATCTTCGGCCCGGTCGGGCGCGAGCTGCGGGACAAGCGGTTCATGAAGATCATCTCTCTCGCGCCGGAGGTGTTGTGACCGTGAAGGTCAAGAAGGGCGACACGGTCGTCGTCATCGCCGGCAAGGACAAGGGTGCCAAGGGCAAGGTCATCGCGGCCTACCCGCGGCAGGACAAGGTCCTCGTCGAGGGCGTGAACCGGGTCAAGAAGCACACCCGCATCAGCACCACCCAGCGTGGCGCCAAGACCGGTGGCATCGTCACCCAGGAGGCCCCGATCCACGTCTCGAACGTGCAGGTCCTGGACTCCGACGGTAAGCCGACCCGCGTCGGTTACCGGATCGACGACAACGGCCAGAAGGTCCGCATCGCGCGTAGCACCGGTAAGGACCTGTGATGACCACGGCTACCGAAACCAAGACCATGCCGCGCCTCAAGGAGCGGTACCGCAACGAGATCGTGGCCGAGCTGCAGAAGCAGCACAACTACGGCAACCCCATGCAGGTGCCGCGGCTGGTCAAGATCGTCGTCAACATGGGTGTCGGCGAGGCCGCTCGGGACGCCAAGCTGATCGACGGCGCGGTCCGTGACCTGGCCACCATCACCGGCCAGAAGCCGCAGGTGCGGCGCGCGACCAAGTCCATCGCGCAGTTCAAGCTGCGTGAGGGCATGCCGATCGGTGCGAAGGTCACCCTCCGGGGTGACCGGATGTGGGAGTTCCTGGACCGGCTGCTGTCCATCGCGCTGCCGCGTATCCGCGACTTCCGCGGCCTGGACGGGCGCAAGCTCGACGGGCACGGCAACTACACGTTCGGCCTGACCGAGCAGTCGGTGTTCCACGAGATCGACCAGGACAAGATCGATCGCCAGCGGGGCATGGACATCACGGTGGTCACGACCGCCACGACCGACGACGAGGGCCGGGCGCTGCTCAAGCTCCTGGGCTTCCCGTTCAAGGAGAACTGAGATGGCCAAGAAGGCGCTGATCCTCAAGGCGGCCGCGAAGCCGAAGTTCTCGGTTCGCGCGTACACCCGCTGCCAGCGGTGCGGGCGTCCGAAGGCGGTCTACCGCAAGTTCGGTCTCTGCCGGGTGTGCATCCGGGAGATGGCCCACCGCGGTGAGCTGCCCGGCGTGTCCAAGGCTTCCTGGTAATAGCCCGGCGCGCTTCGCGCGTCAGCTGAACTGTCTCTTCGCCGTAGGCCCCGGGCCTGGCCCGGGGAACCCCGGCGAGAAAGGTTGACGAATTTCATGACGATGACCGACCCGATCGCAGACATGCTCACGCGTCTGCGTAACGCCAACCAGGCGTACCACGACCGGGTGACGATGCCCTACTCGAAGATCAAGGCGAACATCGCCGAGGTCCTCAAGGCCGAGGGTTACATCGCCACCTGGTCGGTCGAGGAGCCCGAGGAGGGCGCCGTCGGCAAGCGACTGGTCGTCGAGCTGAAGTACGGCCAGAACCGCGAGCGGAGCCTGGCCGGCATCAAGCGCGTGTCCAAGCCCGGTCTCCGGGTGTACGCCAAGTCGGACGGGCTCCCGCGGGTGCTCGGCGGGCTGGGCGTGGCGATCATTTCGACGTCCCAGGGGCTGCTCACCGACCGGCAGGCCCGCAAGCGGAGCGTTGGCGGGGAAGTCCTCGCCTTCGTCTGGTAACGGGAGACAGGTAGAAATGTCGCGTATTGGACGTAAGTCGATCCCGGTGCCAGCCGGCGTCGACATCACGATCGACGGCCAGACCGTGAAGGTCAAGGGCCCCAAGGGCGAACTCAGCCACGTCCTCGCTGAGCCGATCACGGCGGAGCGGGGCGAGGACGGCCAGCTGCACGTCAACCGGCCGAACGACGAGCGCAAGGCCAAGGAGCTGCACGGCCTGAGCCGTACGCTGGTGGCCAACATGATCGTCGGAGTGACCGAGGGCTACCGCAAGAGCCTCGAGATCGCCGGCACCGGTTACCGCGTCACGGCCAAGGGCAAGGACCTCGAGTTCGCGCTCGGGTTCTCGCACCCGGTCCTGGTCCCGGCGCCGGAGGGCATCACCTTCACGGTCGAGAAGCCGACGCTGTTCCACGTGGCCGGCATCGACAAGCAGCAGGTCGGCGAGGTCGCCGCCAACATCCGGAAGATCCGTCCGCCGGAGCCCTACAAGGGCAAGGGCGTGAAGTACCAGGGCGAGGTCATCCGCCGTAAGGCTGGAAAGGCAGGTAAGAAGTGAGCGCCACGCTGCTCAAGCGCCGCCGCGGCGTCGCCGCCAAGCGTGCCGTCGGGCGTGCGCGTCGGCACTTCCGGGTCCGCAAGAACATCAGCGGCACCACCGAGCGTCCCCGCCTGGTCGTCACCCGCTCGCTGCGGCACATCGTCGCCCAGATCGTGGACGACACCAAGGGTCACACCCTGGCGTCGGCCTCGACCATGGACGCCTCGCTGCGCGGTGCCGAGGGCGACAAGAGCGCCCTGTCCGGCAAGGTCGGCGCCCTGCTCGCCGAGCGGGCCAAGGCCGCCGGCGTCTCGAAGGTCGTCTTCGACCGCGGTGGCAACCGGTACGCGGGGCGGGTCGCCGCGCTTGCCGACGCCGCCCGCGAAGCCGGGCTCGAGTTCTAGAAACCCCGTCACGAGAGAGAAGGAAGGCTGCTGATGCCAGGTCAACAGCGCCGTGGCGGCGGGTCCGGTGGCAACGAGGGTGGTCGCCGCGACAACCGCCGTGAGGGCGGCCGCGGAAACGCGCCCGTCGAGAAGACCCCGCACCTCGAGCGGGTCGTCGCGATCAACCGCGTCGCCAAGGTCGTGAAGGGTGGTCGTCGCTTCAGCTTCACCGCCCTGGTGATCGTGGGCGACGGCGACGGCACCGTCGGCGTGGGCTACGGAAAGGCCAAGGAGGTGCCCGCGGCGATCGCCAAGGGTGTCGAGGAGGCCAAGAAGCACTTCTTCAAGGTGCCGCGGATCGGCGCCTCGATCCCGCACCCGGTGCAGGGCGAGGACGCGGCCGGTGTGGTGCTGCTCAAGCCGGCCTCGGCCGGTACGGGTGTCATCGCCGGTGGTCCGGTGCGTGCCGTGCTGGAGTGCGCGGGCATCCACGACGTGCTCTCCAAGAGCCTCGGCTCGTCGAACCCGATCAACATCGTGCACGCCACGGTGGCGGCCCTGAAGGCGCTCGAGTCGCCCGAGGCGGTCGCGGCCCGTCGTGGTCTGCCGGTCGAGGACGTCGCGCCGGCCGCCATGCTGGCGTCGCGGGCGGGGGTGGCGTCCTGATGGCGCGCCTGAAGGTCACCCAGGTCCGGTCCGAGATCGGGACCAAGAAGAACCAGCGTGACTCGCTGCGTTCCCTCGGTCTCAAGCGGATCAACGACGTGGTGGTCAAGGAGGACCGGCCGGAGATCCGCGGCATGATCTTCACGGTCAACCACCTCGTGAAGGTCGAGGAGGTCGAGTAATGACGATCAAGGTCCACCACCTGCGTCCGGCGCCCGGGGCCAAGACCGACAAGACCCGTGTGGGTCGCGGTGAGGGCTCGAAGGGCAAGACCGCCGGTCGCGGTACCAAGGGTTCGAAGGCCCGGAAGAACATCTCGCCGGCGTTCGAGGGTGGGCAGATGCCCATCCACATGCGCCTGCCGAAGATGAAGGGCTTCAAGAACAAGTTCAAGGTCGTCTTCCAGGTGGTCAACCTGGACCGGCTCGCCGAGCTCTTCCCGAACGGCGGCCAGGTCGGCCCGGTCGAGCTGGTCGAGGCCGGCGCGGTCCGCAAGGGCCAGCCGGTCAAGGTGCTCGGCACCGGCGACCTCGGCGGTGTGGCGCTCCAGGTGTCGGCGCACGCGTTCAGCGCGTCGGCCAAGGAGAAGATCGCCGCCGCCGGCGGCTCGGTCACCGAGCTGTAAGGCACTGTCGTGGCGCCCGCTCAGTTGTCCACAACTGGGCGGGCGCCATGGTCTACCGGCCGGATGTGCGCCGGGTAACATCGGATTCGTTTTATGTAGCCGGGCACATCTGCCCGGACCGGGGTGGGGCTGTTAGAGTCCCATCCCAGCCATGGATATCGGGCACTCGCCCGGCACCCACCCCGCTCCGCCAGGGACGACCGGCGGCCCGCGTCGCGCAGGAGGAAGAAGTTGCTGTCCGCCTTTCTCAGTGCGTTCCGTACGCCTGACCTGCGCAAGAAGCTGCTGTTCACAGTAGGCATCATTGCGGTGTACCGGCTTGGCGCCACGCTGCCCAGCCCTGGGGTCTCGTACGGCAACGTCCAGAAGTGCCTCGACACCCTCCAGGGTGGCAGCACCGGCGTGCTGAACCTGTTGGACCTCTTCTCGGGTGGCGCACTGCTCCAGCTGTCGGTCTTCGCGCTCGGCATCATGCCGTACATCACCGCGTCGATCATCCTGCAGCTGCTGACGGTGGTCATCCCGCGGCTCGAGCAGCTCCGCAAGGAGGGCCAGGCCGGCCAGGCGAAGATCACCCAGTACACCCGGTACCTGACCCTGGGTCTGGGCATCCTGCAGTCGTCCGCGTTCGTGGCGCTGGCCCGCTCCGGCCAGCTGTTCAACAACCAGTGCGACCAGTTCCCGATCATCCCCCGGGACACCGGGATCCCGGACTGGCTGACGCTCAGCATCCTGGTCATGACCATGACCGCCGGTACCGGTGTGGTGATGTGGCTCGGCGAGCTGATCACCGACCGCGGCGTCGGCAACGGCATGTCCGTCCTGATCTTCACCTCGATCGCGGCCCGGCTCCCCAGCGAGGGCTGGAAGATCAAGACCACCAAGGGCTGGGGGATGTTCGCCCTGGTGATCGTGCTGGTCCTGGTGGTCATCACCCTGGTCACCTTCATCGAGCAGGCCCAGCGCCGGATCCCGGTGCAGTACGCCAAGCGCATGATCGGCCGGCGGATGTACGGCGGCACCTCCACCTACATCCCGCTCAAGGTGAACCAGGCCGGCGTCATCCCGGTCATCTTCGCCTCGTCGCTGCTCTACCTGCCGCAGCTCATCCTTCAGTTCTTCGACCAGAACAACCCGGGCAAGACCCAGGCCTGGATCCAGAACCACATCGTGAAGGCGAGCTCGCCGGAGCACATCGCGATCTACTTCCTGCTGATCATCTTCTTCACGTACTTCTACGTGTCGATCACGTTCAACCCGACCGAGGTCGCGGACAACATGAAGAAGTACGGCGGCTTCGTGCCGGGCATCCGCCCCGGCAAGCCGACGGCCGAGTACCTCGACTTCATCCTGAGCCGGATCACCCTGCCGGGCGCGCTCTACCTGGGCGTCATCGCGATCCTGCCGAACTTCTTCTTCATCTGGCTCGACAACCAGCAGTTCCAGAACTTCCCGTTCGGCGGCACCGCTGTGCTCATCATGGTCGGCGTCGGTCTGGAGACCGTGAAACAGATCGAGAGCCAACTCATGCAGCGGAACTACGAAGGGTTCCTGCGGTAGATGCGACTCGTTCTGGTTGGCCCGCCGGGCGCGGGCAAGGGCACACAGGCGGAGTTCATCGCGGCCCACCTCTCGGTGCCGAAGATCTCGACCGGTGACATCTTCCGCGCCAACGTCTCCCAGGGCACGCCCCTGGGAGTCGAGGCGAAGCGCTACATGGACGCCGGCAAGCTGGTCCCGGACGAGGTCACCATCAACATGGTGCGGGACCGGCTCGCCGAGCCGGACGCCAGCGAGGGGTTCCTGCTCGACGGGTTCCCGCGTACGACGCCGCAGGCCGCCGCGCTGGACAAGCTCCTCGCCGACCTCGGCACCGCGCTGGACCTGGTGCTGGAGCTCGTCGTCGACGACGACGAGGTGATCCGTCGGCTCTCGGGCCGGCGTACCTGCCGCGGCTGCGGGAAGATCTGGCACGTCGAGTTCGACGCCCCCACCCACGAGGGGATCTGCGACCGCTGCGGCGCCGAGCTGTTCCAGCGGGACGACGACAAGCCGGAGACCATCGCGGCCCGGCTCCGGGAGTACGCCGAGAAGACCGCGCCGCTGGTCGACTACTACGGCGCCCAGGGCAAGCTCGTCGGCATCGACGCGACCGGCCCGGTGGAGGATGTCACCGTCCGCGCCATCGACGCCCTGCGCTCGTACGGCGGCTGACGTCCCGCTGGCGATCCCGGCGGATAGAGTGCGAACAGCGGGGTACGTCCGGCGTGCCCCGCTGTTCCGCGCAACGAAAGGTAACGCGTCCATGCGTCGTCCCCAGCTGGACATCCAGCTGAAGACCCCCGACCAGATCGAGTCGATGCGGGCCGCCGGTCTGGTGGTCGCCCGTGCGCTGCGTCGGATGCGGGAGGCGGTCGCCCCCGGGGTGACCACCGCCGACCTGGATGCGATCGCCGAGGCCACCATCCGCGAGGCCGGCGCGATCCCGTCGTTCAAGGGCTACCACGGCTTTCCGGCGTCGATCTGCTCGTCCGTGAACGAGCAGATCGTGCACGCCATCCCGTCGTCGAAGCAGATGCTCCGCGAGGGCGACCTGATCTCGATCGACTGCGGCGCGGTACTGAACGGCTGGCACGGCGACGCGGCCGTGACCGTCGGCGTCGGCGAGGTCGATTCGGCCCTGCTGAGGATGGCCGCGGTGGCCGAGGACGCGATGTGGGCCGGGATCGCGGCCGCCGCCCGGGGGACGGCCAGCGGCAAGGGCCGGCTCACCGACATCTCGCACGCGGTGGAGAACGCGGTCCGCAAGGGCGGCCGGTACGGCATCGTCGACGGGTACGGCGGCCACGGGATCGGCACCGAGATGCACCAGGACCCGCACGTGCTGAACCACGGGCGCCCGGGGAAGGGTCCCCGGCTTGTGCCGGGCATGGCGCTGGCCATCGAGCCGATGATCACCATGGGCTCGCCGCGGACCGAGGAGTTGGCGGACGGCTGGACCGTGGTCACCCGCGACGGGTCGACGGCGGCGCACGTCGAGCACTCGATCGCCCTGCTGGACGACGGGGTGTGGGTGCTGACCGCCGAGGACGGCGGCCGGTCCCGGCTCGGCGACCTGGTCACCGCCCGGCAGCCGGCGAACTCCCCGGCGGCCTGACCCGGCCGGGTTCGCCGACCGTGGTCCGTTCGTCGACCGGCTGCGATCCGTCCACGTCATCAGGTTTGTAGGCGCTCATCGGGAACTTCCTTCCCGGATGGGACGGCTCTGCCCGGTCCGTCATCGCTGCGACGATGGTCCGGAATCAGCCCCTCCTCGTTGGTGGTCCCGCTGTTGGCCACCTTGGCCACCCGCCAGTGGCCAGCGTCACCGCAGGCCGGGGCGAGGCTTGACGAATTTCTCCGGCAGATGACCGATCGGGCGGCCGGTTTGGCGACGGCACGCAGGCGGGCGTACACTTTCTGATCGGCGCACAGCGTCCACTCCGGCATGCCCACCCGCGCTTCGGTGGGAGCTGGAGCCGCGGCTGGCGCGGGTTTCCTGATTTCGGTCAGTTCACCCGTGTAAGACGTTGTGGGCCGTCCGGAGCAACCGACGTCAGGACAGCGGAGGACATGCCGAAAAAAGACGGAGCCATCGAGATCGAGGGTCGGGTCATCGAGCCCCTGCCGAACGCCATGTTCCGGGTGGAGCTCGCGAACGGCCACAAGGTGCTGGCTCACATCAGTGGCAAGATGCGGCAGCACTACATCCGCATCCTGCCGGAGGACCGGGTCGTCGTCGAACTCTCGCCGTACGACCTGACCCGCGGGCGCATCGTCTACCGCTACAAGTAAGCCTGACGGCGGCCGGGACGTTCCCGTGTCCGTCTTCGACGTCCGGCGCGCGCACCGTCGCGTCTCCGGGCCAGATGGGAAGTAAGGCAACCGTGAAGGTCAAGCCGAGCGTCAAGAGGATCTGCAACAAGTGCCGGGTGATCCGCCGGCACGGCCGGGTCATGGTCATCTGCCAGGACCCGCGCCACAAGCAGCGCCAGGGCTGACGCCCCACACATCATCAGCTCGTCCCAGCCGCGAGCGGTACGCAGCGCGTACCCCCTCGTGGTTGACCCCCGGTCGGAGGCCGGGGCCCGCTCGGGCAGCGACCGCTCCCGGTCGCCGGCGCACGACGCGCCGGAAGGACAGGGACGGTCGGTAGCGGGGTGGGACGGGTCCACACCTCCGCCACAACATCACGAGGAGTACGCCCGCACATGGCACGTCTAGTCGGCGTCGACCTCCCCCGCGAGAAGCGGATGGAGATCGCGCTCACCTACATCTTCGGGGTCGGTCGCACCCGCGCCCTGGAGACGCTCGCCGCGACCGGCATCTCGCCGGACAAGCGCGTTCGGGACCTCACGGACGAGGAGCTGGTCGAGCTCCGGAACCACATCGAGGCCAACTACAAGGTTGAAGGCGACCTGCGCCGCGAGGTCGCCGCTGACATCCGCCGCAAGGTCGAGATCGGCTGCTACGCCGGTATCCGCCACCGCCGGGGCCTGCCGGTTCGTGGTCAGCGGACCAAGACCAACGCGCGGACCCGGAAGGGCCCGAAGCGGACCGTCGCCGGCAAGAAGAAGCCCGGCAAGAAGTAACTAGGAGCGCACAGACTTATGCCACCGAAGGCTCGTGCCGGAGCCGCCGTCAAGAAGGTCCGGCGCAAGGAACGCAAGAACGTCGCCCACGGGCAGGCGCACATCAAGAGCACCTTCAACAACACCATCGTGTCCATCACGGACCCGACCGGTGCGGTCATCTCCTGGGCCTCCTCCGGCCAGGTGGGCTTCAAGGGCTCCCGCAAGTCGACCCCGTTCGCCGCTCAGCTGGCCGCCGAGGCCGCCGCGCGTCGGGCGATGGAGCACGGCATGCGCAAGGTCGACGTGTTCGTCAAGGGCCCCGGCTCCGGCCGGGAGACCGCCATCCGTTCGCTGCAGGCCGTGGGCCTCGAGGTCGGGCAGATCTCCGACGTCACCCCGCAGCCGCACAACGGGTGCCGTCCGCCGAAGCGTCGCCGGGTCTGAGAGGTTAGAGAGAGATGGCTCGTTACACCGGTGCTGACTGCCGCCGTTGCCGGCGGGAGAAGATGAAGCTGTTCCTCAAGGGCAGCAAGTGCGATGGCCCGAAGTGCCCGTTCGAGTCCCGGCCGTTCCCGCCCGGGCAGCACGGCCGCGGCCGCACCAAGGAGACGGAGTACCTGCTCCAGCTCCGTGAGAAGCAGAAGGCCCGCCGGGTCTACGGCGTGCTGGAGAAGCAGTTCCGCGGCTACTACGAGGAGGCCGTGGGCAAGAAGGCGAAGACCGGTGAGGTCCTCCTGCAGATCCTCGAGTCGCGGCTGGACAACGTGGTCTACCGGGCCGGCTACGCCAAGTCCCGGGACATGGCCCGTCAGCTGGTCAAGCACGGTCACTTCACGGTGAACGGCAAGAAGGTCGACATCCCGTCGTACCGCGTCAAGGAGCACGACATCATCGAGGTGCGTGCGAAGAGCAAGGAACTCACCCCGTTCCTGGTGGCGCAGGGTGAGGCCGGCTCGCGGACCGTTCCCGCGTGGCTCGAGGCCATCCCCAGCCAGATGAAGATCCTCGTGCACTCGCTCCCGGCCCGCCAGGTGATCGACACCCAGGTCCAGGAGCAGCTGATCGTCGAGCTCTACTCCAAGTAAGGGCTCGTTGCGGTGGCCCGCCCTCCGGGGCGGGCCACCGGAACAGTTTGTCGGGCGTCATATGGCGGGCGCCCCGGAAGAGAAGAGAAAAGATGCTCATCAGCCAGCGACCGTCTCTCTCCGAAGAGTCGATCAACGAGACCCGGTCCCGGTTCACCATCGAGCCGCTGGAGCCGGGCTTCGGCTACACCCTGGGCAACTCGCTGCGGCGCACGCTGCTGTCGTCCATCCCGGGCGCGGCGGTGACCTCGATCAAGATCGACGGTGTGCTGCACGAGTTCACCACGATCCCCGGGGTCAAGGAGGACGTGGTCGAGCTCGTCATGAACATCAAGGAGCTCTGCGTCAGCTCCGAGCACGACGAGCCGGTCAGCATGTACCTGCGCAAGCAGGGCCCGGGCGACGTGACCGCCGGTGACATCCAGCCCCCGGCCGGTGTCTCGGTGCACAACCCGGACCTGAAGCTCGCCACCCTCAACGGCAAGGGCCGGCTCGACATGGAGCTGACCGTCGAGCGGGGTCGGGGCTACGTCACCGCCGCGCAGAACAAGCAGGCGGGCGCCGAGATCGGCCGGATTCCGGTCGACTCGATCTACTCGCCGGTGCTCAAGGTGACGTACCGCGTCGAGGCGACCCGTGTCGAGCAGCGGACCGACTTCGACCGGCTGATCATCGACGTCGAGACCAAGCCGTCGATGGGCCCGCGTACCGCGCTGGCCTCGGCCGGTTCGACGCTGGTGGAGCTGTTCGGGCTGGCCCGGGAGCTGGACGAGACCGCCGAGGGCATCGACATCGGGCCGTCCCCGCAGGACGCCCAGCTGGCGGCGGACCTGGCTCTGCCGATCGAGGAGCTGGACCTCACCGTCCGCTCCTACAACTGCCTCAAGCGCGAGGGCATCAACTCCGTTGGTGAGCTGATCGGGCGTACCGAGGCGGACCTCCTCGACATCCGGAACTTCGGTCAGAAGTCGATCGACGAGGTCAAGATGAAGCTCGCCGGGATGGGCCTGGGGCTGAAGGACTCGGCTCCGAACTTCGACCCGGCGCACGTCGTGGACGCCTTCGGCGAGGCCGACTACGACACCGACGACTACCGCGAGACCGAGCAGCTCTAAGTCCGGCTGCCGCCACATCTGAGGAGCACCAACAATGCCCACGCCCACCAAGGGCCCCCGCCTCGGCGGCAGCCCCGCGCACGAGCGGCTGATGCTGGCCAACCTGGCCATGTCGCTGTTCCAGCACGGCAAGATCCAGACCACCGAGACGAAGGCCCGGCGGCTGCGTCCGCTGGCCGAGCAGCTGATCACCAAGGCCAAGCGGGGCGACCTCGCCTCGCGTCGGCGGGTGCTGGCCGTCGTCAAGGACAAGGACGTGGTCTACACCCTGTTCGACCAGATCGCGCCCCGGTACGCCAACCGCAACGGTGGCTACACCCGGATCGTGAAGACCGGCCCGCGCAAGGGTGACGCCGCTCCGATGGCGATCATCGAGCTGGTGGAGGAGCTTCAGGTCGCCGAGCCGAAGGCGAACAAGAAGACCGCCGCCCGCAAGGCCGCGCAGCAGGACAAGGTCGAGGCCCTGGCCCCGGCCGAGGAGACCCCGGTGTCGGCCCCGGCCGACCAGGACTCCGAGCCGCCGGTGCACGCCTCCGGTGACACCGCCGAGGCGCGCGAGGACAGCGACGAGGCCGGCGAGGACAAGGCCTGAAGCTGAGGCACATCGTCGGGCCCGGCATCCCTCCCTGGGGTGCCGGGCCCGACGCCGTCAACGGGAGGTACGAGGTGGACGAGCGGACCCGGCTGCGGCTGGACGTCTCGTACGACGGCACCGACTTCTCCGGCTGGGCCGCCCAGCCCGCCCGGCGCACGGTCGCCGGGGTGCTGATGGAGACAGTGGACCTGGTGCTCGGCGCCGGGACCGCGACCGGGCTGACCGTGGCCGGCCGGACCGACGCCGGCGTGCACGCCACCGGGCAGGTCTGCCACCTCGACCTGCCGACCGAGGTCTGGCGGCAGCACGAGGGGAGGCTGGTGCGCCGGCTCGCCCGGCTGCTCCCGCCCGACGTGCGGGTCCGGGCGATGACCGAGGTGCCGGCCGAGTTCGACGCCCGCTTCTCGGCCACCTTCCGCCGCTACGAGTACCGGGTCACCGACGCCCCGTGGGGCGCGGAGCCGCTGCGCCGTACGGACACCCTCGCCTGGCCCAAGCCGCTGGATCTGACGGCGCTGAACGCCGCCGCGGCTGGGCTGGTGGGGGAGCACGACTTCGCCGCGTACTGCCGGCGCAAGGAGAACGCCACCACGCTGCGCGAGGTGACCCGGCTGGACTGGCGGCGGGAGCCGGACGGGATCCTGGTCGCCACCGTGCAGGCCGACGCGTTCTGCCAGAACATGGTGCGCAGCCTGGTCGGCGCGATGCTGGTCGCCGGGGACGGCCGCCGGCCGGTCGCGTGGCCGGCGAGCCTGCTGACCCGCCGGGAGCGGTCCAGCGAGGTGACCGTGGCGCCGGCGCACGGGCTGGCCCTGGTCGAGGTCGGCTACCCGGATGACGCCGCCGGGTACGTCCGCCGCGCCGAACTCACCCGCCGTCTCCGGGTGCCGGTCGCCGAGGGCTGACCGCCGGCCCGGCCCGGCGGCGCGTCTTCAGTTACCGGTGCCGTCCTGGCCGGTGGTGCCGTCCGTCGGGGTCTCGGTGGACTGGCTGGCCACCCCGCCGTTCGCCCGGCGCTCCAGCACGCCGCGGTTCAGGTGGACCTCGATCAGGTCGTACAGGATCTGCCGAACCGTGGCATCGGTGGTCGTGATCCGTTCCCCGTCCGCCCGGGTGACCAGGCAGTACGCGATGTAGTGGCCGCGTACCTGCCAGCCGACCCGGGCGGCCGCCTTGCCCACCGCCTCGGTGTTGTCACCGGCGGTCATGCCCCGGAACCGGCCCTGCCGTTCGTCGAGCAGTTGCCGGATCCGGTCCCGCGCGCGCTGGGCGCTGGCCACGTCGGTGAGGTTGAACAGGCCGGCCGTGAGCAGGTATTTGCCGTCGGGGGAGCGCAGGGTTGCCCGGACCACCTGGTTGCAGCCGAGACGGACCAGCATGTCGGCGATCTCACCGGTGGCCGCGACCGGGCAGCTGCCGCTGGAGCTGGTCTTCAACACCTCGTACGCCGGCTGGCCGTCGGTGACCACCAGCCGGCTGCCCGGGAAGACCTCCTTGGCGGTGAGCGCCAGCTGGTCGGTGTCCCGGGAGTCCAGGTCCGTACCGTCGGCGGCGCTGGACTGCTCCACCACCGGTTGACCGGTGGGCGTGCCGGCCTGCGGGGTGCCGGTCCGGTCCCGGAGCAGGGCGGCGACGGCCAACCCGCAGAGCGCGAGCAGGACCAGGACGGCGAACCCGCCGATCAGCGCCTGCCAGGTCCGGCCGCCGCGCCGCCGTTCGTCCCCGCGGGTGCGGGACAGATCCGGCGGCTCGGCGGCCCGGAAGGCCGGTGACGGCTGCGGGACGGCCGGCTGCGGCGCCGCCACGGTGGCCGGGGGCACGGCCGGATCGGCGACGGGACGGGCCGGCTGCGGCTGCGGGGCCGGTGCCGGCGGCTGAGCGACGTCGGTGGCCGGGCGGGTGGGCCGCACCGGCGGGGGCAGCGACGGGGTGGGGAAGCGGGACGGTGAGGGCCCCGCGGGCGGGGGCGGCGTGGCGCCGGGCACGGACGGGTCCGACCCGGACCTCGGGTACTCCAGGAAGGCGTCCTCATCGGACTCGTACCGATACACCATGTGAGCCACCTTAGGACTGATTGCCCCTTTAGAGGGTAATATCGCGAAATTCCGGCGGTGTTGCGTCACGCCTGTCCGCCGTACCGTCGCCGACGCCCGAGGTGAGCGGTGCGACAATGCCCGACGTGACCGGCGACCACTACTTCACCGCTGAGCCCACGAGCGCCGCCCAGCCGCGCGAGGTCGAGTTCTCCGTCGCCGGGCGCGACTACACCCTCGCCTCGGCCGGCGGGGTCTTCTCGGCCGACCGGCTCGACCCCGGCACCGCCGTGCTGCTGCGCAAGGCCGAACTGCCGGCCGGTGACGTCACCGGTGCGCTGCTCGACATCGGCTGCGGCTTCGGCCCGATCACCTGCGTACTGGCCACCACCGCGCCGGCCGCCACGATCTGGGCGGTCGACGTCAACCAGCGTGCCCGGGACCTCACCGCCGCCAACGCCGCACGGGTCGGCGCCGCCGACCGGGTCCGGGTCCGCGCCCCGGCCGACGTACCGGATGACCTGACCTTCGCCCAGATCTGGTCGAACCCGCCGATCCACATCGGCAAGGCGGAGCTGCACGAGCTGCTGCTGCGCTGGCTGCCCCGGCTCACCCCGGACGGGGTCGCCTGGCTGGTCGTCGCCCGGCACCTCGGCGGCGACTCGCTGCACCGCTGGCTGGTCGAGCAGGGCTGGCAGGTGACGCGGCACGCCAGCCAGAAGGGCTACCGGGTGCTGCGGGTCACCCGATAATCGAGTGTCGCCGGTCCCGGCCCCTCGGGCAGGATGCCCGCGTGGGATACGTGGACGTGGCTGGGGTCGGGCACATCCTCCCGGACGGCCGGGAGCTCTTCGCCGAGGTGTCGTTCCGGGTCGGTGAGGGCGCCAAGGTGGCCCTGGTCGGGCCGAACGGCGCTGGCAAGACGACGCTGCTCCGGATGGTCGCCGGTGACCTGCCGGTGAAGACCGGCGCGATCGCCCGCTCCGGCGGGCTCGGCGTGATGCGCCAGTTCATCGGCATGATCGGAGACGACTCCACGCTCGCGGACCTGGCCCTCGGGCTCGCCCCGCCGGCGCTGCGGGACGCCGGCCGCCGGCTCGTCGAGACCGAGGCGGCCATGCGGGCGGCCGAGGTCCGCGGCAAGTACAGCACCGCCGCAGGCAAGGCCCAGCTCGCGTACGCGGACGCGCTGGCCGCCTGGGGCGAGGTCGGCGGGTACGACGCCGAGGTGCTCTTCGACACCGTCGCCACCATCGTCCTCGACCTGCCCTGGGACGCCGCCCGGGAGCGGCCGGTGCGGACCCTCTCCGGCGGCCAGCAGAAGCGCTTCGCCCTGGAGTTGCTGCTGCGCGGCCCGGACGAGGTGCTCCTCCTCGACGAGCCGGACAACTTCCTCGACGTACCCGGCAAGCGCTGGCTGGAGGGCCGGCTGCGGGAGTCCGGCAAGTCGGTGCTCTACGTCTCGCACGACCGGGAGCTGCTGGCGCAGACCGCCGACCGGGTGGTCGCCGTGGAGGGCGGCAGCGCCTGGGTGCACCCGGCCGGCTTCGCCAGCTGGCACGAGGCGCGGGTGGCCCGGCACGCCCGCCTCGACGAGCTGCGCAAGCGCTGGGACGAGGAGCACCAGAAGCTGCGCGAGCTGATGCTGATGTACAAGCAGAAGGCCGCGTACAACGACGGGATGGCCTCGCGCTACCAGGCCGCGCAGACCCGGTTGCGCAAGTTCGAGGAGGCCGGGCCGCCGCCCGTACCCCCGAAGGACCAGGACATCCGGATGCGGCTGACCGGCGGGCGGACCGGCAAGCGCGCGGTGATCGCCGAGCAGCTCGAACTCGACGGCCTGACCTACCCGTTCGACCTGGAGCTGTGGTACGGCGACCGGGTCGCGGTGCTGGGCGCGAACGGCACCGGAAAGTCACACTTCCTCCGCCTGCTCGCCAGGGGCGGCACCGACCCCGACCCGGCCAACACCCCGGTGGACGCAGCGGCGCTCGCGCCCGTCGCGCACGACGGGGTGATCCGCCTCGGCGCGCGGGTCCGGCCCGGGCACTTCTCGCAGACCCACGACCGGCCCGAGCTGATGGACAAGACGCTGGTCGACGTCCTGTGGCGGGGCGACGAGCACCGCGCCGGCATGGACCGGCACGCGGCGATGGCGGCGCTGTCCCGCTACGAGCTGGCCGGGCAGGGCGACCAGCGGTTCGGCACCCTGTCGGGTGGACAGCAGGCCCGCTTCCTGGTGCTGCTGCTGGAGCTCTCCGGGGCGACCCTGCTGCTGCTCGACGAGCCCACCGACAACCTCGACCTGGCCTCTGCCGAGGCGCTCGAGGCGGGCCTGAACGCGTTCGAGGGGACGGTGATCGCGGTGACCCACGACCGCTGGTTCACCCGCTCGTTCGACCGGTTCGTGCTCTTCGGGGGGGACGGCGAGGTGGTGGAGACCCCGGAGCCGGTCTGGGACGTCAAGTGATCGACGACGAACTGGCCGACCGGCTCTGCGCGGTCGACGGGGTGGTCGCGGTGGCGCTCGGCGGCAGCCGGGCCCGAGGCGACCACCGGCCCGACTCCGACTGGGACCTCGGGCTCTACTACCGGGGCCGGCTCGACGTGGCCGGGCTGCGCGCGGTGGCCGCCACGGTCGCCGACGGTACGGTGGACCTCACCGCGCCGGGTGGCTGGGGGCCGTGGGTCGACGGGGGCGGCTGGCTGCGCGTCGGCGGGGTGGCGGTGGACTGGATCTACCGCGACCTCGACCGGGTGCACGCCGTCTGGGACGACTGCCGGGCCGGCCGCTACACCGTCGGCGTGCAGGCCGGCCATCCGCTCGGGTTCTACTCGCACGCGTACGCGGGTGAGGTGGCGCTGAGCCGGCCGCTCGCCGATCCGACCGGGGAGCTGAGCGCGTTGCGGGCGGAGACGCTCGCCTACCCGTCCGCTCTCGGTGCGGCGCTGGTGGCCGGTGGCTGGGAGGCCGGCTTCCTGCTCGACGGGGCGGCGAAGGGTGCGGCGGGCGGGGACGCCGGCTACGTGGCCGGCTGCCTGTTCCGGGTGGTCGGGGTGCTGGTCCACGCCCTTCATGGCCGGGCCGGGCGATGGCTGGTCAACGAGAAGGGCATGATCGCCTCGGCGGGGCGGCTGCCGGGCGCGCCGCCCGACTTCGCCCGCCGGGCGCAGGCGCTGTTCGGCGCGGTGGGGCGTACCCCTGCGGAGCTGGCCCGGACGCTGGCCGACGCGCGGCGGCTGGCCGCCGACGTGCTCGGCTGAGCGGCGTGCCACGGGCGGCGGGAAGGTGCCGGGGCGCTATGGAGCTGATGTCGTGAACGACTCACCCGGGAGGCCGGCCGGGCCTGCGGGCTCCGCCGGTGGCCGGCGGCGGGCGGCATAGGGTGGATCTCGTGACTGAGATGACCTACCGCCGACTTGGCGACTCCGGGCTCGTGGTGTCCGTGGTCGGCATCGGCTGCAACAACTTCGGCCGCAAGCTCGACCTCGACGGCACCCGCGCGGTGGTCGACGCCGCGCTCGACGCCGGCATCAACTTCTTCGACACCGCCGATATCTACGGCGAGCCGCAGGGCGGCTCCGAGGAACTGCTCGGCCAGGCGCTCAAGGGCCGCCGGGACGACGTGGTGGTCGCCACCAAGTTCGGCATGGACATGCACGGCCTGAACGGGCCGGATCACGGCGCCCGGG
>NZ_JAPDPH010000170.1 GCF_026013475.1 Micromonospora yasonensis
ACCCATCGGACCGGGCCCACCTGGACCACCCATCGGACCGGGTCCACCGGGGCCCCGCGGCGGCTCGTAGTTCACCCGCCGGCCCTCGTACCCGCCGGGGGCGAAGGCGCCGGTCGGCTCGTCGTAGCGGTTGCCGTAGCGGTCGCCGGGCGGGCCGGACTGCGTGGGCATCGACCGGGGCGGCAGCGGCGGCTGCGGCACGGGCGACAGGCCGCGGTCGTCGCGCATCGCCGGACCGAGCCGGTCCGCCATGCGCGGGTCGCCACCGCGGCCGCCGGGGACGCCGCCGCGCTCCTCCAGCTCCGCCAACTGCCGCTCGACCCGGTCGAGGTGCAGGTCGACCTGCCACTCGTCGTAGCCGTTGAACCGGACCCGGAAGACGACGTCATGGACCTCCTGCGAGGCCACGGGCGCGCCGACCGGCTGGCCGGCGAGTGTGGCCTCCACCCGGTCCAGGAAGGCATCCACCTCGTCGACCTTGTATCCCCGGCGGAGCGCCTTGCGCCGGAACCGCTGACCCTGACTCGCCACTATGTCTCCTGGTCTCGTACCGCTACGCCGTCGCGGTGCGCGGCTCGATGTCCCTGTCCTCGGCGGCGGCCAGCTGCCCGCACGCGCCGTCGATCTCGCGGCCCCGGGTGTCCCGCACCGTCGTCGACACCCCGGCTTCGCGCAACCGCCGGACGAACTCCCGCTCGACCGGCTTCGGGCTGGCGTCCCAGCGGCTGCCCGGAGTCGGGTTGAGCGGGATGAGGTTCACATGTGCCAGCTTGCCGGCCAGCAGCCGCCCGAGCAGATCGGCTCGCCACGGCTGGTCGTTCACGTCCTTGATCATCGCGTACTCGATCGACACGCGACGCCCCGTCGTGGCCGCGTAGTCCCATGCCGCGTCCAGCACCTCGGACACCTTCCAGCGCTGGTTGACCGGGACGAGTTCGTCGCGCAGCTCATCATCGGGGGCGTGCAGCGACAACGCAAGGGTCACGGACAGGTCTTCGCTGGCCAGTCGGCGGATGGCCGGGACCAGGCCGACCGTGGAGACGGTGATGTGCCGCTGGGACAGGCCGAGGCCCTCCGGTGCCGGCGCGACCAGCCGGCGGATCGCCGCCACCACCCGGGAGTAGTTGGCCAGCGGCTCGCCCATGCCCATGAAGACCACGTGCGACAGGCGGGGCGGTGAGCCGGCGACCGCGCCCGAGGCGGCCACCCCGGCGAGGTAGACCGCCTGGTCGACGATCTCGGCGGTGGAGAGGTTGCGGGTCAGCCCGGCCTGGCCGGTGGCGCAGAACGGGCAGGCCATGCCGCAGCCGGCCTGGCTGGAGATGCAGACGGTGACCCGGTCCGGGTAGCCCATCAGCACACTCTCCACCAGCGAGCCGTCGTGCAGCCGCCAGAGCGCCTTGCGGGTGGCGCCGTCGTCGCAGGCCAGCTCGCGTACCGGGGTGAGCAGGGTGGGCAGCAGCGTCCCGGCCAGCCGCTCGCGGGTGGCCGCCGGCAGGTCGGTCATCTGCCCCGGATCGCGTACCAGACGGCCGAAGTAGTGGTTGGAGACCTGCTTGGCGCGGAACGCCGGCTCCCCCAGCTCGGTGACGAACGCCTGCCGGCCCGGCAGGTCCAGGTCGGCGAGGTGACGGGGTGGCATCGCGGGCCGGCGGCCGCGAGCGTCGGGGTCCACGGGGATCAGGGGGAGGCTCGTCATGGCGCGTCCAGTCTGACACGCCCGGAGCGGGGCGCACCCGGCCGTAGGTGCCGAATCGGCCCTGACCGGCCGGCGGACGCGCGCCCACCCACGTGATTCATCCCTCAGCCCGCCATCGGGACGAAGACCGCGAGCAAGAGGTAGGCCGTCGGCACCGCGAACAGGATCGAGTCGAGCCGGTCCATCAGGCCGCCGTGCCCGGGGAGCAGGTTGCTCATGTCCTTCACCCCGAGGTCCCGCTTGATCATCGACTCGGCGAGGTCGCCGAGGACGGCCGCGCAGGAGATGGCCACCCCGAACAGCGCGCCCCACCCGGGGGCCACGTCGAGGAGCAGCCAGAGCAGCAGGGCGCTGCCGGCCGCCGCCGCGGTCACCGACCCGGCGAAGCCCTCCCAGGATTTCTTCGGGCTGATCGTGGGGGCCATCGGGTGCTTGCCGAAGGCGACCCCGGCCGCGTACCCGCCGGTGTCGGAGAGCACCACGGCGATCAGGGTGACCAGCACCCGCAGGTGCCCGTCGCCGGGCACAGCGGCCAGCATCGCCGCGAAGCCGCCGAGGAAGGGCACGTAGACCGCGATCAGGGTGGCCGCGGTCAGGTCCCGCTGGTAGTTGCCCGGGCCGTCGCCCAGCCGCCAGATCATCGTGCCGAGCACGGTCACCAGCAGGCCGAGACTCAGCGCGTCCGGGCCGGCGAACCAGCCCAAGCCCACCGTGATCACGCCACCGGCGAGGAGCGGCACCAGCGGCGGACGCGCGCCGCTGCGGCGGACCGCGCGGGCCATCTCCCAGACCCCGATGGCCACCGCGGCGGCGATCACGCCCAGGAACGCCGGCGGGTAGACGAAGAGCGGCACGACGATCGCCGCGCCGAGGGCCAGTCCGACGCCGATCGCGGCCGGCAGGTTGCGGCCGGCCCGGCCGGTGGCCGGCTGGGCGGTCGGTGGCCGGTCCGCGCTGGCCCGGCGTCGGCCACGCGGGCGGCGCCCGGCCGGCGGCTCCCGGTCCGCCTCGTCCCGGACCGCCGCGAGCTGCGCGGTCGGTTCGTCCCGTACCGGCGCGATCTGCGCCGTCGGATAGTCGTCGTCCGGCCGCCCGGATTGGTCGCCGCGCGGATCGGCCTCGTGCCCCCGGTCGCGGGGATCCGCGGGGAAGCCCCGGTCACGCGGGTCGTCATAGCCCCGATCCCGCGGGTCCGGGTCGTAACCGCCGTCCCGCGGATCCGGGTCGTAGCCGCGATCCGGCGGATCCGGGTCGTAACCCCGGTCGCGGGGGTCGGGCTGGTAGCCCCGGTCGCGGGGGTCGTCGTAGCCCGGGAAGCCGCGGTCCGCGTCGTGGCCGCGGTCGCCCCACTCGTCGCGGCGGCGCGGCTCGTCACGCCAGCCACGGTCGGGGGCCGGGGAGCCGTACCCGTCACCTGGCCGCCCGTACTGATCAGTGGCGGGCTGGGGACGGCCGTACGGCCCGGCGTACGCCTCGCGGCCGGTCGGGCGCTGCCAGGGGCCGGGCACGAGGTCGGTCTCCGGCCAGGGCAGCGGCTGCGCCGGCCGGTCCCAGCCGCGCGGCTCGGCGGTGCCGTAGGGGTCGGGGTGGGACATCACGCACCGAGAGAAGGTACGAGTGCCACCACATGACGCAAGACCAAGACCATCCCCTACAGGCGCGACTGCTTCGGTTGACCGACCCGACGGCCGGCCGATCCCCGTCGTTCACCCGCTGGTGGTCGGGAATCGTGCCGAGCCTACTGCACCCCGGAACCCGGCACGGCGGACGATGGCCCCGGATCGACGACGGCACCGGGCCCGCCACCCCCCGAACGGCTCCAGGTCGCGGCGCGCCGAGCTGGAGTTGGTCGTAGCCGGGGCGGTGGCGTGCCGGTGCCGCGCGACGGGGACGACGGGCCGCTCAGACCTCGAGCAGCTCGTTCTCCTTGTGCTTGACCAACTCGTCGACGGTGGCGACGAAACGCTGGGTCAGGTCGTCCAGTTCCTTCTCGGCGCGGCGGCCCTCGTCCTCGCCGACCTCGCCGTCCTTGACCAGGCGGTCCAGCTCTTCCTTGCCCTTGCGGCGGATGTTGCGGACGGCCACCTTGGCCTCCTCGCCCTTGTGCCGGGCGACCTTGATCATCTCGCGGCGCCGCTCCTCGGTCATCTGCGGGAGCAGGATGCGCAGCTGGTTGCCCTCGTTGTTCGGGTTCACGCCGAGGTCGGAGTCGCGGATCGCCTTCTCCATGGCGCCCAGCTGCGAGTTGTCGTACGGCTTGATGATCACCATGCGCGGCTCGGGAACCGCGATGGACGCCATCTGGGGCAGCGGGGTCGGACTGCCGTAGTAGTCGATGACGATCCGGGAGAACATCGCGGCGTTGGCGCGACCGGTGCGGATCCCGCCGAACTCCTCCTTGGCGTGCTCGATGGCACGCTCCATCTTCTCCTCTGCCTCGAGGAGGGTGTCGTCGATCACCGGTCTCCTCGCCTCCTTCTGTCGCTCGTCGTGGCTGTGCTGGTGCTGCTGTGTCGGAGGACCGCCACCGGCTCGGGCCGGGACGCTCAGGCGGTGATCAGCGTGCCGATCTTCTCACCGGCGACGGCGCGGACGATGGTGTCGTCGCCCTGCGCGCCGAAGACCAGCATCGGCAGGCCGTTCTCCATGCAGAGGCTGAAGGCTGCGGCATCGGCCACCCGCAGGTTGCGGCGCAGCACCTCGGAGAAGGTGATCGAGTCGAGCTTGCTCGCGGTCGGGTCGATCCGGGGGTCGGCGGTGTAGACCGCGTCCACGCCGTTCTTGCTCATCAGCACCACGTCGGCGCGGATCTCCAGGGCCCGCTGCGCGGCCACCGTGTCGGTGGAGAAGTACGGCATGCCGGCGCCCGCGCCGAAGATGACCACTCGGCCCTTCTCCAGGTGCCGGATCGCCCGCAGCGGGATGTACGGCTCGGCGACCTGGGCCATGGTGATCGCGCTCTGCACCCGGGTCTCGATGCCCTCCTTCTCCAGGAAGTCCTGGAGGGCCAGGCAGTTCATCACCGTGCCGAGCATGCCCATGTAGTCGGCCCGGGCCCGATCCATGCCGCGCTTCTGCAGTTCGGCGCCGCGGAAGAAGTTGCCGCCGCCGACCACCACGGAGACCTGCACGCCGCGCCGGACCACGGTGGCGATCTGCCGGGCGATGGCCTGCACGACGTCCGGGTCGACGCCGATCGCGCCGCCGCCGAAGACCTCACCGGAGAGCTTCAGCACCACCCGACGGGCCCGACCGGGCGGTGGGGCGGTCGGATCATCCGCCGCCAGGCTCCGGTCACTCACAACCTGCGTCATCCGCCCCGCCCCTTCCGTCGCGCACCCCGTGGGCGCCGCGAACCGCGTAACTGCCGTTGCCGACCTTATGTGACGAGGAGGCCGCGGTGCCTGTCACGTACACCGGCGGCCTCCTCGTCGACGTTTTCCCTGTCCCCGGGCGCGTCACACGCCCGGTGACGCGGCTCAGGCCTGGCCGACCTCGAACCGCAGGAAGCGGGTGACCTCGATGCCGGCCTCGGCCAGCACCTGCTTCACCGTCTTCTTGTTGTCGGCGACCGCGGCCTGCTCGAGCAGGACGAAGTCCTTGAAGAAGGCGTTGACCCGGCCCTCGACGATCTTCGGCAGCGCCGCCTCGGGCTTGTTCTCCTCGCGGGCGGTCTGCTCGGCGATGCGCCGCTCCGACTCGACGACGTCGGCCGGAACCTCGTCGCGGGTCAGGTACTTCGGCCGCATGGCGGCGATCTGCATGGCCACGCCACGGGCGTCGGCGTCGGCGGCCTCGTCGGTCTTGCCGGCGTACTGCACCAGCACGCCGACGGCCGGCGGCAGGTCCTGGCTCTTGCGGTGCAGGTAGACCGCGGTGGGGCCGTCGAGCTTGGCGAAGCGGTTGAGCACCAGCTTCTCGCCGATCTTGGCGGACTGCTCCTGGACCAGGTCGGCCACCGGCTTGCCGTCGATGCTGCTGGCGAGCAGCTCCTCGGCGGTGGTCGCGCCGCTGTTCTCGCCGTGCTCGACCAGCTGCTGGGCCAGGGCGATGAAGGCGTCGTTCTTGGCGACGAAGTCGGTCTCGCAGTTGAGCTCCAGCAGCGAGGTGCCGGAGTGCGCGATCAGACCGTTGGCGGCGGTGCGGCCGGCCCGCTTGCCGACGTCCTTGGCGCCCTTGACGCGCAGGATCTCGATGGCCTTGTCGAAGTCGCCCTCGGCCTCGGTCAGCGCCTTCTTGGAGTCCATCATGCCGGCGCCGGTGAGGTCGCGGAGCTTCTTGACGTCCGCGGCGGTGAAGTTGGACATGACTCTCTCTTCGGTGTCTGAGACTGCGGTGGGATGGTCTGGCTGCCGGGTTACCCGGATTCGGGCCGGTTGTGCCCGGCGTACCCGCCGCGCCCCACCGGCCGGGAAATCGGACGGTGGGGACGCGACGGCGCGATCACTCCGCGGCGGCGGTCGCCGGCTGCTCGTCGCCCTTCTTCGGCTCCTCGAGCAGCTCGCGCTCCCACTCGGCGAGCGGCTCGTCGGCGCCGACCTGGCCCGGCTCGGGCTTCTCGTCGGTGCCGCGGCCCCGGCCGGAGCGGGCGATCAGGCCGTCGGCGACGGCGGCGGCGACGACCTTGGTCAGCAGCTCGGCCGAGCGGATGGCGTCGTCGTTGCCCGGGATCGGGAAGTCGACCTCGTCCGGGTCGCAGTTCGTGTCGAGCACCGCGATCACCGGGATGCCCAGCTTGCGGGCCTCGTCGACGGCGATGTGCTCCTTCTTGGTGTCGACCACCCAGACCGCGGCCGGGAGCTTCTGCATGTCCCGCAGGCCACCGAGGGTCTTGGTCAGCTTCTCCTTCTCGCGGGAGAGCTGCAGGGTCTCCTTCTTGGTGTAACCGGCGGCGGTGCCGCTCAGGTCACCGAGGGCCTCCAGCTCCTTCATCCGCTGGAGCCGCTTGTACACCGTCTGGAAGTTGGTCAGCATGCCGCCGAGCCAGCGGTGGTTCACGTACGGCTGGCCGACCCGGGTCGCCTGCTCGGCGATGGCCTCCTGGGCCTGCTTCTTGGTGCCGACGAAGAGGATGCTGCCGCCACCGGCGACGGTGTTGCGCACGAAGTCGTACGCCTTCTCGATGTAGTCGAGGGTCTGGCGCAGGTCGATGATGTAGATACCGTTGCGCTCGGTGAAGATGAAGCGCTTCATCTTCGGGTTCCAGCGCCGGGTCTGGTGCCCGAAGTGAACACCGCTCTCCAGCAGCTGACGCATGGTCACGACGGCCATGGTGGGTACTCCTCGTTTTCCCTGGTTGTCCCGTCCGGCCGGCGGCCGGACGCCTGGCGCCCGGTCGCCGGCCATGGTGGGCCCGATCAAGATCGGGACCAGGGAGGCCGTCGCCCCACGAGAGGTCCGTGGAGAGGGCACGCGAGGTCGACCGCGCGAGGCGGTCGCCAGTCGACCAGTGTACGCCCCTCCGCCGTGTCCCCGTCCCGGGGTGCGGGAACGCCCCATTTCGGGCGCTCCCGGCCGGACCGCCGGGGCCGGCCGGGGCTGGACCGTTGGGCTCGGCCGGCTGAGGGGCGGCCGGGCGGGGCTACGGGATCAGCGCGCGGCGAGCGCGGCGGCGACGAAGAGCACCAGGCCGACGGTCAGGTACGCCGTCGGTGGCCGTAGCCACCCCCGGCTGCCGTCCGCGAGCGCCAGGCCGCCGGTGCGCAGCCCGTACAGGCCGGCGCCGAAGATCGGCAGCCCGACCGTCAGGAAGGTGCCGACCACGACGTGCGAGGCGGAGACCGGGTCACCCGTGAGGCCGTGCGCCAGCACCCGCAGCGCCGGAGCCTCCAGGACCAGCACCAGCAAGGCCAGCAGCACGGCGAGGGCGGGCCGACGGGTCCGGTAGACCCCGTCCCCCGGCGGCGGCGCGTCCAGCCGCGGCGCCACCGACGGCATCGGGCCGGTCGGCATCTCCAACGGGTGCGGCGCGGGCGCCGGCGGACCGGGCCGCTCCCCCACGTTCAGCGGGCTCGGCGTGCCGTGGTTCGGGCGGTCGCCGCCGGTGACCGGCACCGCGTCGGCGAGGGCCGGCTCGGCGGGCCGGCCCGGCTCGACGATCGGGTAGCCGCTCAGCGAGCCGGACCGCAGCGGACCGCCACCGTCGCGCGCCCCGGCACCGTGCACGTCGTCGGCCTCCCGGGCCGCCCGGCGGCCGACGCGCTCGCCCGGCAGCTCTCCGGAGATCTCCGCGGGGTCGTCCACCCGGCGCGGCCGCCAGCCGTCGCCGTCGTCGGCGAGGGGGTCGGCCGCGCCGAACCGCCCGGTGTCGGCGTACCGGCTCTCGCCGGCGCCGCGCTGCTCGGGGGTGCGGAAGTCGTCGTCGCGGTGGCGCGGCTCGCCGGCCGCGCGCCAGTCCGGTTCGGCGTACCCGTGTTGTTCGCCCCAGTGCGACCCCTGCTGATCCTCGGGAAAGCTCCGTCGTCCGTCCACGACCGGCACGGTATGCGACCCCGGCTCGCCGGCGCCATCCGACCGTTGGCCGCATCGGCGCTGGCCAGCGCCGATCGAACCGGTGACCCGGGGGTACGGGGAGTGACGCGGGCGGCCTACACCTAGCACAACCGGCCGATGATCGTCCGCCCGTCCACAGCCACCCCCGTCGTCCACAGGACGTGGGTTCCGGGCGGTGGCGCCGGCCCGAGGGAGCGCACGGTGACCGGCATGACGAAGCGGAACCAGGCCGTCGGCGCGTACGGCGAGCGGTGCGCGGTCCGGCACCTGATCGAGGCGGGACTGCGGCCGGTCGCCCGGAACTGGCGCTGCCCGGACGGAGAGATCGACATCATCGCGTGGGAGGGCGGGGTGCTCGCCTTCTGTGAGGTGAAGACCCGCCGCACGGACGAGTTCGGCACCCCGGCGGAGGCGGTCGTGCCGGCGAAGGCGCGCCGGCTGCGCGGGCTCGCCGCGCGCTGGCTGGCCGAGACCGGCACCACGGCCGAGGAGGTCCGCTTCGACGTGCTCTCCGTCCGGCTCCCGGCCGCCGGTCCGGCCCGCGTGGAGCACCTGAAGGGCGCGTTCTGACCATGAGCTACGCGAAGGTGCTCTGCGTCGGACTGGTCGGGGTGACCGGTCACGTGGTGGAGGTGGAGGCCGACCTCGCCCCCGGGCTGCCGGGCGTGGTCATCTCCGGGCTGCCCGACACCGCCCTGCACGAGGCCCGGGACCGGGTCCGCGCCGCCATCGTGAACTCCGGCCAGAAGTGGCCGAACCGGCGGATCACCCTCAACCTGCTCCCGGCCACGCTGCCCAAGTACGGATCGGCGTTCGACCTGGCCATCGCGGCGGCCGTGCTCGGCGGCTCGGGCGAACTGCCGCTGCTGCCGCTGGACCGGACGGTGGTCCTCGGCGAACTGGGCCTCGACGGCACCGTCCGCCCGGTGCGGGGCGTGCTGCCGATGGTCGCCGCGGCGGCGCACGCCGGTGTGGACCGGGTGGTGGTGCCGGTCGGCAACGCCGCCGAGGCGGCGGTGATCCCCGGCGTGCGGGTCCGGGCGGTCGACACCCTGCACCGGTTGGTCGCGTTCGTCCGCGACGGCGCCCCGCTGCTGCCACCACCCGGGGCCGAACCGGTCCCCGCCGGGGACGGGCCGGACCTGTCCGAGGTGGCCGGGCAGCGGCTGGGCCGCCGGGCCCTGGAGGTGGCTGCGGCCGGCGCCCATCACCTCGCGCTGCTCGGCCCGCCGGGTGCGGGCAAGACCATGCTGGCCGAGCGGCTCCCGTCGATCCTGCCCGAGTTGGACGACGAGGCCGCCCTGGAGGTCACCGCGCTGCACTCCATCGCCGGCCTGCTCCCGCCCGGGGGACGGCTGCTGCGCCGGCCGCCCTTCCAGGCGCCGCACCACACCGCGACCGTGCCGTCGCTGGTCGGCGGCGGCTCCGGCGTGGCCCGCCCGGGCGCGGTGTCGCTGGCACACCGTGGGGTGCTCTTCCTCGACGAGGCCCCCGAGTTCAGCAAGGCCGCGCTGGAGGCGCTGCGCCAGCCGCTGGAGAACGGCCGGGTTCGGGTCGCGCGGACCCGGGGCGCCACCGAGTATCCGGCGCGGACGCAACTGGTGCTGGCCGCCAACCCCTGCCCCTGCGCGAAACCGTCCGGGGACGTCGACTGCGAGTGCACCCCGCTGGCCCGGCGGCGCTACCTGGGTCGGCTCTCCGGGCCGCTGCTGGACCGGGTCGACGTGCAGGTGCGGCTGCTGCCGGTACGCGCCGCCGAGCTGTTGGCGACGGGCCGACCGAGCGAGACGTCCGGGGCGGTGGCCGCCCGGGTCGCCGCCGCGCGCCGGGCCGCCGCGGCGCGGTGGGTGGACACCGGTCGCCGGGTCAACGCGGACATCCCCGGCCCGTACCTGCGTCGGCCGCCCTGGCGGCTGCCCGGGCGCGATACCCGGGAGCTGCGCAAACGCCTGGATTCGGGGTCGCTGTCGGCGCGCGGCTTCGACCGGGTGGTCCGGCTCGCCTGGACCATCGCCGACCTCGACGGGCGGGACCGCCCGGACGCCGGGGACATCGCCGAGGCCATCCACCTGCGAATGGGAGAGGGCGCGTGAGCGCCGTGGAAGACGGGCGGCTGGCCCGGATCGCGTTGACCTGGCTGGCCGAGCCGGGCACCCGGGCGGTGCACCGGCTGGTCGAGGAGCTCGGTCCGGTCGCCGCGCTGGACCTGCTCCTCGACGGCGGGGCGCCGGACCGGTCGCTCCGGGCCGCGGTGGCGGCCCGGTCCGTCGGCGGGAACGCCCGCGCGGTGGCCGAGCAGGCCCTGGCCCGCGCCGAGCGGCTCGGTGCGCGGCTGATCACCCCGGACGACGACGAGTGGCCCGTCCGGGTCGCCGAGTTGCAGCGGCTCCGGCTGTCCGGGGCCGACCGCAAGGTCGACCTGGAGACCGCGCCGCCCCTCTGCTTCTGGGCGCGGGGCGCCTGGCCGCTGGCGCAGGCGTTCGACCGGTCGGTGGCCGTGGTCGGCGCCCGGGCCGCCACGCCGTACGGGACGCACGTCGCCACCGAACTGGGCTATGGGCTGGCCGACCGGGGCTGGGCCGTGGTCTCCGGCGGGGCCTTCGGCATCGACGCCGCCGCGCACCGGGGCGCGCTCACCGCCGGCGGGCTCACCGTGGCGGTGCTCGCCTGCGGCCTGGACCGGCCCTACCCGGTGGGCAACACCGCGCTGTTCGACCGGATCGCGGAGACCGGCCTGCTGGTGAGCGAGTGGATGCCGGCTGCCGAGCCGCTGCGGCCCCGGTTCCTCATCCGCAACCGGGTCATCGCGGCCGCCACCCGAGGCACCGTGCTGGTGGAGGCGGCGGCACGCAGCGGCGCCACGCAGACCTTGAACCGGGCGCTCGGGGTGGGCCGGCCGGGGATGGTGGTGCCCGGGCCGGTCACCTCCGCCATGTCGGTGGGCGCGCACGAGACGCTGCGCGAGCAGCCCGGGGCCCGGCTGGTCACCGGCGTCGCGCACGTGCTGGAGGAGGTGGGACGGGTCGGCGACGACCTCGCCCCGCCGGCCCGGGCGCCGGAACGCCTCCGCGACCGGCTCGACGACGAGGCGACCCAGGTGCTGGAGGCGCTGCCCCGGCGCAGGCCACTCGCCCTGGAGAGCATCGCCTCCCGCGCCGGGGTGGCCCTGCGTACCGCCATGCGGAAGCTGTCCATGCTGGAGGAACTCGGCCTCGTGGTCCGCCGCGACGACGGGTACGCCCTGGCCCCGCCGGCCGAGACGAACCGGCGACGCTGAGTCAGTCGCCCTCGAAGCGGATCTCGACGTCCCGGGTGTTCAGGCAGCGTCGGGCGAGCAGCGCGAGCCGCCGGACGTGCTCGACCTCGGCCGGCGCCCGGGCCGCCTCCGCCAGACAGCGCAGCTCGGCGAGCAACTGCGCGGCGGATCCGGCACTCACCACCATCTCGCCGAGCGGGTCGACGCGGTCGAGCAGCGGCGTACGTCCCCCGCCCCGTACCCGCTTGAGCAGGTCCAGCAGCACGTCGTCGGAATCCGCCACCACCTCGGACGCGACGTACGACGGTGAGCGACGGGCGGGCCCGGCGCGCACCAACCGATAGAGGACGGCATCCACACCCACGTCCAGTCCCCTCCTCCCGTCGGCGTCGCTTCCCCGGGGTCGACGCCCGTTCGGTCCGACTCGCAAATCACCCTTCCGCGCCGCCGCCCCGGGGCGCCCATTCCTCGGTCACCCCCCGACCACTCCCACGCTGCGGGAGGCACCTGTCCCGGTGGCGCCGACGGTCGGAGGGCCATCACCCCCGACCCGGTCCCCACCGTCCTATTCGTAGGAACAGTTTCCCCTGTCCAACCCCGTTCGGCCACCCCGCACGGCGCGCCGCTCCACCGCGCCGGCGCGCACCGCGTCCGGGGCCGCCCGGCGGCGGCCGCCCGGTCGAGACCCGGTCCCGCATGGCGGGACGTACGGAGGACAACCGGACGAGGCAATCACCGGAGCGCGAGGCCGACGCCGGGCTGACTGCCGGCACCCGCGTCGGGCGCCGCCGGAGCCCCGGGCCCGCCGGAGCCCGGGTGCCACCGGGCCGGCGTCGCATCGCGCCGTGACCGGCCGAATCGGCATCCGGGCCGTAGGCTGGGCCGGTGTCCGCCGCCAGCACCATCCACCCCGGCCGGCGCCGGCGCGACCGGAGGCGCCGGTGAGTGGCACCCGGGCCGTACACGAGGGGCTGCCGCCGGCGATGCGGGAGGCGGTGGACGACTTCGCCGACCACCTGGCCCGGGTACGCAACCACTCGGCGCACACCGTACGGGCGTACGTCACCGATCTGGTCTCCCTGCTCGACCACGCGGTGCGGATGGGTTGCGCCGACCTTGCGGAGCTGGACCTGGCAGTGCTGCGCAGCTGGCTGGCGAAGCAGCGGACCATGGGCGCGGCCCGGACGTCCCTGGCCCGTCGGGCCGCCTCGGCCCGGACGTTCAGCGCATGGGCGCACCGCACCGGCCTGCTCACCACCGACGTGGCCGCCGCGCTGGCCAGTCCCCGGGCCCGACGTGAGCTGCCCACGGTCCTGCGGGCCGACCAGGCCGCCGCGCTGATGGCGGCCCCGCGCCCAGCCGAGGGCCGGACGCGGTCAGCCGACGGCGACGCCGAGAAGGGGGACGCGGGCCACGACCCGCGTCCCGGGGCGGCGCCGGACTCGGCAGCGGGCGACGGGGCAGTGCTGCTGCGCGACCGGCTGCTGCTCGAACTGCTCTACGGCACCGGGGTACGCGTCAGCGAGGCGTGCGGCCTCGACCTCACCGACGTCGACCAGGCCCGCCGGGTGGTACGCGTGCTCGGCAAGGGCGGGCGGGAACGGGCCGTGCCGTACGGGGTGCCGGCGCAGCGCGCGCTGGACGCGTGGCTCGACCGGGGCAGGCCGGCCCTGGCCGGTCCCGGCTCGGGATCGGCGCTGCTGCTCGGGGCGCGGGGTGGACGACTCAACCCCACCACGGCCCGCCGGGTCGTCGCCGGGTACGCGGCAGCCGCCGGCCTGCCCCGCACGACGCCGCACGGGCTGCGGCACTCCGCAGCCACCCACCTGCTGGAGGGCGGCGCGGACCTGCGGGCCGTGCAGGAGCTGCTCGGCCACTCGTCGCTGGCCAGCACCCAGATCTACACGCACGTGTCGGTGGAACGGCTGCGCGCGGCGTACCGGCAGGCGCATCCCCGGGCCTGACCGCCGTCCGGCGCGCGGGCCGGGCGACCGCCACCGGCGACCTCGCCACCGGGCGCAATCCGCACCCGCGATCCCCCGCCCGGCGTGGGAGAACCGGGAGTTGATGATCCACGCCGGGCTACGATCAGCGGATGACGGTTCCGCAGCCGCCCGAGCCGATCCCCGGGGCTCGGCTGCTCTTCTCCCTCGACCCGTCGGTCAGCCACCTCAACCACGGATCGTTCGGCGCGGTCCCGATCGGGGTGCAGCGCGCCCAGCAGCGGCTGCGCGACGAGATGGAGGCGAACCCGCTCCGCTTCTTCACCCAGGGCCTCGTCGACCGGATCACCCACACCCGGCGGCACCTGGCCGCGTTCCTGGGCGCGGACCCGGACGGCACGGCGCTGGTGGGCAACGCCACGGCGGGCGCGGCCGTGGTGCTCCAGTCCCTCGGCCTGCATCCCGGCGACGAGGTGCTGACCACCGACCACGGTTACGGCGCGGTCGCCTTCTCGGTGGAGCGGGAGTGCCGCCGTACCGGGGCGGTGTCCCGGACCCTGCCGGTGCCGCTGGCCGCCACCGACGAGGAGGTGGTCGAGATCATCCGGGCCGGGCTGCGGCCAGGGCGTACCAGGCTGCTGATCGTCGACCAGATCACGTCGCCCACCGCCCGGCTCTTCCCGACCGCCGCGATCGTCGGTGTGGCCCGGGAGCACGGGGTTCCGGTGCTGGTCGACGCGGCCCACGCCCCGGGCATGCTGCCGATCACGGTCGCCTCGATCGGCGCCGACTTCTGGGTCGGCAACCTGCACAAGTGGGCGTACGCGCCCCGGGGCACCGCCGCGCTGGTGGTCGCCGAGCCGTGGCGAGAGCGGATCCAGCCCCTCGTGGTCTCCTGGGAGCAGGACACGGGTTTCCCCACCCGGGTCGAGTGGCAGGCGACGCTGGACTACACCCCCTGGCTGGCCGCCCCGGCGGGGTTGTTCACCCTGCGCAGCCTCGGCCTGGACCGGGTACGCGCGCACAACGCCGCGCTGGCCGCGTACGGGCAGCGGGTGGTCGGGGACGCGCTCGGGGTCCCGCCGGCCGACCTGCCGGCACCCGGCGGCCCGACGGTCGCCATGCGGCTCATTCCGCTGCCGTCCGGGATCGCCACCACGATCGACGCCGCAACAGCGCTGCGCACCCGGATCGCCGACCAGCTCGCCGCGGAGGTGTCGGTGTCCGGCTGGAACGGCCGGGGATGGTTGCGCCTCTGCGGCCAGGTCTACAACACGCCAGACGAGTACGACCGGCTGGCAGCCCGCCTCCCCGCGCTGCTCGCCCGGGGCTGACCCGCGCCGGCAGCCTCGGTGCTGCCGGCTGGCGCCTCGGTCGGGGTGAGGGCGGCCTGGTCGATTGGGAGCAGCCGGACCGGGCCGAGGCCGAGCAGGGCGAGCGGGTCGAGATACTCCTCGCCCCGGCGCAGCCCCCAGTGCAGGCACGTGCCGGCCGGGCAGCCGGGATGGCCGGCGAGCAGGGTGCCGATCGGCGTGCCGACCCCGACCCGGGCACCGGCCGCCAGCCCGGGGCGTACCGGCTCGTAGGTGGTCCGCAGCCCGTCGGCGTGCCCGACGGTGACCACGGGACGCCCAGCGACCGGGCCGGCGAACAGGACGACGCCGGGGCCGGCGGCGTGGACCGCGACGCCAGGGGTGGCGGCGAGGTCCACCCCTCGGTGGCCGGGCAACCACGGCTGGGGCGGCGGGTCGAAGCGGCGCACCGGCCGGGGCGGGCCGGCCAGCCGCCAGGCGAAACGCGCGGGCGTCGGGCCGGCGGGCCGGGCAGGGGCGGGGGGGCG
>NZ_JAPDPH010000171.1 GCF_026013475.1 Micromonospora yasonensis
CCAACCGCGCGACCGCTCCCTTGGTGAGAAGGGTCTGCTGGTCAATCACCTGGCATGTGCGGCGATGGTCCGTGCGCATTCCATCGACTCGGCATGGGTGGTATCCACCTCCAGGTCATAGACCACACCCCGGTGGACCACATCCGCCTGGGACGCGGCCATCCCGATGACCCGGTCGCCTCGTGCGATCTCACGGCCTGCAGCAACCGCACTGTCACACCGGACGCCGACCCACAGCACCCGCAGGTCACCCAAAGCCGTTTGCCATCGCTGCTGCGAGTCGGCTCCGCCGAGGAAGACCTCATCGACAATGACCCGGGCACCCGCCCGGGCCATCGCAGCGACCCCCTCGATCCATGCCGCTTCCAGCGTCCGGAACTCCGGCCCGACGATCACCCCTCCGTCCGGAGCGAACTCGATCCCGGTATCCGACGCCCGCATGGACGCGGGCATCGCGTCAACCAGCATGTCGGTCCCGAGAGCCAGCCACGGACCCGGCAGCACCGCCTGCAGACACCGGGCGATCCCGGATTTCCCCGAGCTGGAGCCACCGTTGAGAACGATCACCGCAGTCATCACCGCGCCACCCTAGAGGCACGCCTCAACCTTTGGAACGGGATTCCCGCGGTACCCTGCCCGCCGCCTACAACCGTGAACCCTCCCGGCCAGAACACTGGCCATGGCTCCCATGATCTTGGTTGTCGTACCGCTGCGGCACAATGCCCGCCATGACGACGCACCACCCCGACGCCCGCCGCCTGGTCTACGGCCACGCCACCAATTACGACTGCCTCGCCTTCGTCGACGCCGACACCGCCGCCGGGGAGGCCGCGGAGATCAGGGCGCTCGCCTCCGCGCGGACCTGGGGCGAGGCCCGGCAGGTGCAGATGACCCACCTGTGGAACCCCGCCGGCCCCGACTGCTACGAGCCGGAGGACGGATACGCCGACGACAAGCCCTTCGACCTCACCGAGGTGGGTGCAGTCGTGGAAATGAGCTGGCCCCGGATGGTCACGACGCGGGCGTTCGACGTGCTGCCGCAGGACCTGCAGGAACGGTACGGTGAACTCGTGCTCACGGTTCACGACGGCGAGTACCTCAAGGCTCCGCTCGATTGCGAGGCTGAACTCGTCGCGGTGTTGTGCGAGCGTGGCTTCGAGGTGACCCGCGACGACGACCTCATCAACCTGCTCGACGGCTTCGGCCTGGGCTCGCTCGCAAACTGAGGAACGACGGAGGCGCCGGCATCGCTTCCGTGGAGCAGCTCCGCTGTCCATGCTTGACCGACGTCTCCATCGCTCATGCTCACCGGCGGCGCTTGTTCAGGCTCGGAAGGCCGCCCGACACGGTCCGTACGCTGCCATCCGGGTTGCTCCGGCCGGGCTTCTGCAGGGCCTCAATGACCCGCCGCCCGGCAAGGTCGGAGGCGCTCAGGTTGACGACGACCCGGTCTGACCGCCGCCAGCTCCGTAGGCCCGCCAGAGCCTGCTGGCTGTCGGCGACGCCGGTCAACGCACGGATGGCCGGCATCGCCCTGGACGGGTCAGTGAGCAGGAGTTGGGCGACGTCGGCGGGGCTCAGCCTGCGCGGCGAGGTGTTGCCCACCGGTACGAGGGAGGCGTGAATCTTTCCGTTCTGGAGCCACAGCCACACCGGCCTCTTGCCGTCGCCGGCCCGCATCACCGGGGTTGTCGACGGGGCACTTCGTGTGGTGGAGGCCTCCTTAGCGGGAAGGTGGGCTTGCAGGGCGGCCGGCGGCTGCGCCCGTCGCCGCGACTGTGGCGGAACGCCGACAGCCGGGCGGGGCGCGGCCGCCCCTCCCGTCGGTGCGTCCTCGTCGGGTTGCGGCGGCTCGGCCGGTGCCGCTTGCCGTTCCCGCGCGAACGATTCGGCGAGCTCCCACTGCTCCGGCGTGAACCTGACCGGGATGACCTCGGTCAGGTGCGCTGCCGACGGGTCCCGGACGGTGAGTTGTGCGCGCCGCTTCGCCTGGCGGGCTGCGGTGGATGAGCCGATCTCGAGGACCGTGGCGAGCGGGATCTGCCTGACGTCCGCCTTCAGCCATGGCAGCAACCGCCGGCGCCGGACGACAAGATGCTCCTGCTCGAACCAGGCGTCCCAACGCCGAGCCAACCCGACCACCTCCCCTGCTGCGCACGTTAGTGGCCTGATGATCACCACTGCACTCGGCGCAACGGCCAGTCAACACGGCGGATCGTCTGATGTCTCACCGCGCAGGGCGGGGACAACCGGTATCCCCATGCTCGACCCGGAGCAGCGCCCGGGCCGAGTCCAGCGAACGCTATCGGAATCGGATGACGTGCGGCATCTGGGCCGACCATCCGGGGCTGGCCAGGCTCTCTCGCCGGCCAGGACCGCACGCGGCTGGCCCGGCTGTGGGGCAACCCGGCCAGCGGCCCAACCGCCCGACCTTGGGGACTCAGGTGATGGCGAGGGCGGCGGTGAGCACCGGAAGGTCGTAGGGCGTGACCAGCCGCAGCGCCTTGTCCGTCCTCCGGCCGTGCTCAGTGATGATGAGGGCTGTGCTCAGGTAGCCGGCCTGCCTCTCCCGGCTGAGCCGGTCGATCGCCTCCACCACGGTGATCGCCCGCGGCACCAGAACGGCATCCTCGCCCGGCTCGGCAAACTTCAGCACGTGGCTGACCGGCTCTTCCTCGGCGATGCCCGTGTTCTTGGTCAACTGGTCGGCGAGCCACCGTGCGATGGCGTTGGTGGTGAGTACGCCGGCGTAGCTGTCGCCGTCGTACACGGGCAGTTGCGAGTAGCCCAGGGTCCGGACATAGTCCAGCGCAGCGCCGATCGGGTCGTCCGGATGCACTACGCAGACCTTGGCGGAACCGAGGACGGTCAGCGCGCGCGGTGGTTCGAGAATCTGCTGCCGGAGCCGCTCGATCTCCTGCACGACAGCCTCGACGGGCTCTGCGATGGGTCGGCCGCCGTAGTAGCGTTCGTGGCTGATCGCGTTCCGCAACGCGGCAAATGCCAGCAAGGCGCTCTTGTGGGGAGTGGGCAGCCGCTTCTTGTCGGCGTACTCCCGGGCCAGCTGAGCGAATCCGTCCCTGTTGTCCGCGCGCAGGCTGGCTCGGATGTGCTTCTCGATTTCGTTGAACGCCGCGAGGAATCGCGCCCCTGCCGTCGTGATCGTCACGGGCCGAGACCCTGCCATGGCGCCGCGAAGGAGCAACGGGAGTGGGCGTCCCTGTTCAGTAGCTCACACCTTTTGATCATCCCGAGCGCGCAGGAACTACGGCAGTCTGGCTGGCCCAACGTGACCGTGGACGGCTCCATCGGCTCCCGCCCCGCCGCTACGCGCCCCGAGGACTCGTCTGGACGCCTGCCCCACCTGCGGCACGGTCATGACGTCGCTGGGGCTGTGCCGCTGTTCCTAATCGGAACTGGACGCCACGATCGCCGACATGCATGGGCGGAGCGTGCTGACCGCATCGCGGCCTCAGCGCGACGACAGGGCCACACGGACGAAGGCCGCCCAGGCGTCGGGGGTGAAAGCGAGGACCGGGCCGCTGCGGTCCTTGCTGTCGCGTACGGCGACTATGCCGGGCAGGTTGTCGGCGACCTCGACGCAGTTGCCGCCGTTGTCGCCGCTGCGGGTGCTGGTGCGCCAGTTCGCGCCGGTCAGGTCAACCACGGTGAACCTCCTCAAGGATCTTGCGAATCAGGTGTCGGGACTGTTCCTGGTCCAGGGCCAACGAGTCGAGGCTGGCCCAGACGCCCTCGTACGCGGCAAGCTCTTCCTTCCGGTCGAGGTAGAGCGCGCCGGTCAGCGACTCGCTGTAGACGACCGACGGTTCCGGCTCGACGCGGTTGCCGAGCGGGAAGTCGAGCACCACGAACGCGCCCGCGACCGCGCCGTAATGCAGGCCGGCGGCCAGCGGCAGGACCCGGATCGACACGTGCGGCAGGCGGCTCACCTCCACCAGGTGCCGTAGCTGCTCCGCCATCGTCGCCGGGCTGCCGACGACGCGCAGCAGCACCGCCTCGGAGAGCATGACGTCGAACCGGGGCGGCGGGGGCAGCCGCCGCCGCAGGAGAGCCTGCCGTTGCAGTCGCACCTCGACCAGACGCTCCCGCTCGTCCTCCGTCAGGCCCGGCCGGTGCTGGCAGACGGCGGTCGCGTACCCCCGGGTCTGCAACAGCCCGGGGACCAGCGCGTCGTCGTGCTCGCGCAGCCGACCGGCGGCGGACTCCAGCCCGACGTACAGCTCGAACCAGTCGGGTACCGTGTCGCCGTACGAGTGCCACCAGCCCTTCGCCCTCGTCTCGCCGGCCAGGGCCACCAGCGCGCCGGCCAGCTCGGGTGTTGCGGCGTACAGCTCGCACATGGCCCGCACGTCGAGCCCACGCACCGCGCACAGGCCCGTCTCGATCCGCCACACCTTCTGCCGGCTGCACTGCAACGCCTCCGCCACGCCGTCCAGCGTCATCCGCGCCTCAGTCCGCAGCTCCCGCAACGCCCGCCCAAGCTGCCGCCGCGGCACCGTCGACCCCAGGTCCTCAGGCATCCCATCCCCGCCCCTCGACCGGGCCGCTCCCCCGGTGCTTGTCGTGCCGCTCGCCGGACGGCTGCCGGGCGTAGCAGTCCGCGCGGTGGTTCCGCGCGGGAGCCGCCCGCCGCCGCTCCGGCCGCTCGTAGACGACCGCGCCGTCACACCGCGAGGTCACCCGCCCATCGGGTACGACCTCCTCGCCCGCCGGCCGCCGGTAGCGGCCCGGCACATTCCCATCCGGCACGACCTGCCCGGTCAGGTCGATTGCGGGGCTCCCCGCCCGCAAGAACCACTTCCACCGCCTGCCCATGCCCCTCCCCTCTCTTGTTCCGCTGGTCAACGGGACTTTACAACCAAACAAGCCAATCAAGCTATAGATTGTAAGGATGGCATAGGTTGCAAGATCGAACATCGGCTGTGATGGACTCCGCCCATGGCGCCCTACGAGCCGCTGTGGCGAAGGATTCGGCGGGAGATCCAGGCCAAGATTGCCGCCGGCATTTTGAAGCCTGGCGACAAGCTGCCTACGACCAAGGAGCTTGCCGAACAGTACGACACTTCGGGCGTGACCGTCAGGAAAGCAATTGACCTCCTGATAGAGGCAGGCGTCCTGGAGGGCAGGCAAGGGGTTGGCGTCTTCGTCTCCGACACGTCTGAGCAGGACTCATAGGCCTGGATCACAGCTCGACACCCCTCCTGGGCCTCGCCACTCCGCGGAGCCGAGTGGCGACACCGTGTCATGTCGGTGCTGCGGTCTAGGATGCGTCTCATGACCATCGACCGAGCACACCTGTATGCGGTGATCGAGGACCTGGCGGGGCCGACAAACGCCGCTGGCGACCGCGCTGCGGCTGTGCTCCACGCTCAGATCGCAGCTCTGGCCTGGGTGCGCGACACCATCGGCGCATATCCGGTCCCCGCCCCGATCGCAGCGGCGATAACCACCGCCGCCGAGCAATTGCGGAGCGACCAGCGCGACCCGATCGACGTGTTGACCCGTGTCGCGCTGGATGCCGTTGCCCGGCACCGCACCACCGCAGCAGCGTGAGCGGTTACGTCCTCGACGATCTCGCTCTGATTGCCGGGCTCGCGACCGACGGCGAGGAACAACACCGCCGCGAGTTGTCCCGACTACTGATTGCTGCGATCGAGCGCGGTCCCACTGTATGCGTGCCAGCCCTTTGCCTGGCCGCTGCTGCAGTACGCCGACCGGCCATGGCTGGCCATCTTGCCGAGCTGGTCGTCGGCGGCCCGGTGGGAGCCGTCGAAATCGTCGGCCTTGCCCGTACAGCAGAGGTTGCCCAGTTACGTGCCGAACATCCGGGCCTCGAATGGCCCGCGCTGCACGCAATCAGCACGGCCACCGCTGGGCGGGTGCCGATTGTGACAACCGCCCCAGGCCGGTACGCCGGCACTATCGTCGAAGCGATCCGCCTCTGAACCCGCCTAACGCACCGTCCTGGTTCTCGACCGACCACTGGGCGAGATGATCATCTACTCCTAACACGGATACCACACGGCCGCAGCGTCAGCCAGCCGCTTCACTCACGCGGCCGAGATGGGCCAGCAGTGCCTCGATCTCCGCTGCGGCAGGCGAGTGCGGCCCGTGCACGCGACGCACGTCGCGAAGCAGCTCTTCGAGCTGGCGCTGCGCGTCGACGACCTCGCCGGCTCCAGCCGCGAGCATGGCCACCTGCTGACGCAGCCCGAGGAGTTCGGGCCCGTCAGGCGACATGAACTGCCGCCCCTCGGCGAGCTGCGACCGCAGCACCGCCAGCGCCGCTGTCGCCTCGCCCAGCTCCGCCTGGCAGACGGCCGCTTGCTGGCGGCAGTGCCAGATCAGTTCCTGGTCCGGCACCGGGCGCTCGGCCAGGTCTCCGGCGAGCCGGGTGAACTCCGGCAGCGCCTGCCGGTAGGCGCCGGCAAGCACGTACAGGTTGGCCAGGTTCAGCCGCAGCTCCAGAATCCTCGGCTGCTTGGCGGCGTGCCCCTTCCGCACCGATCGGAGCGCTGTTTCGAGCAGGTCTGCGGCCTGGGTGAAGCGCTCCTCTTCTGCCAGTTCCCAGACGCGCTCCTCCACCTCGGCCAGCTCGTCGAGAGACGGCGGCTCGATGACCTCTGGTGCGGTTCGGGGCCGGACGATGTCGACGCGCGTCGGTGGCAGCGGCGCCTGAGGTGGCAGCGGTCCGAACGGGTACCGGTAGGGCATGGTCGGGTCGACCCGCTGCCCGTCGGCGACGGTCGGCGCGAGATCCCCAGCCAACTCCTGCTCGACCCGGCCGAGCGGCGCCAGGATCTCGTACACGTCGGCGGCCGAGCCGGGGCGGTGCTGCGGGTCCTTGGCGAGCAGCCGGAACACGAGCTGCACCAGGCCGTCGGGTACGCCGGCTCGATGTTCCGCGATCGACGGGATGGGGTCGTTCATGTGCCGGTGCAGCATGCCGAGGGGGTTGTCGGCCTGGTACGGCGGATTGCCGGTCAGCAGTTCGAACAGAACGCAGCCGAGCGCGTAGAGGTCCGCCCGGGGACCGACGGCACTGTTCAGCGCCTGCTCCGGTGCCATGTAGGTGGGCGTGCCGAGGGTGTGGCTGGTGGCGGTCAGCCGGGGCACGTCCGCCCCGAGCAGCGCGGCCACGCCGAAGTCAAGCACCTTCACCGCGCCGGTCGGGGTGACCATCACGTTCTGCGGCTTCAGGTCGCGGTGTACCAGGGAGGCGGCGTGCGCGACCGCGAGCACCGAGCAGATCTGCGCGCCGATGGCAGCGGCCCAGGGTACGGCGAGCCAGTCGCGTTCGGCGATCAGGTCGGATAGGAGCACGCCCGGCACGAGCTGCATGACGATGTACAGATCGTCGCCGTGGTGACCGACGTCGTGGACGCTGGGCACCCCGCGGTGGTCGAGCCGGGCGGTAACCCGAGCCTCCCTCATGAACCGCTCGACCGCGGTGTCGCGCTCGTGCTCCGGGATGGTGAGCTTGCGGAGGAACTTGATGGCGACCGGCCGGTCCAGCTTCTCGTCGAAGCCGGCCCACACCTCCCCCATGCCGCCGTGGCCGAGCGGGTACGTCAGCTCGTACCGGTCGGCAATCCGCTCCTGCGCCTGCAACCGACTCTCCTTAGAATCGCTCGCCATACACGTCAGCCAACTCCCGGTACGCCTCGCGAACCACTTCGAGTGCAGCGGGGTCGTGAGTGGCGTTCTCGGCAGCGATAACTGCGAGTTCAAGGGCGGTCTGGATCCGGGACAGTTCGTCCTCGGTCTCCTTCCACAGCGCCCTCGCCTTTTCCCGCTGTTCGGCCAGCGCTTGGGCGGCGGGACTGTTCGGCAGCGCGTCCGACGCGGGCCGCTGCTGGCAGACGACCTGGGGACGAAGCTGCTGCCGACGGCTGAGAACGTCAGTGGCCTCCCACAACACCTGCGCGAGCAGCCGCCCGCCCTCAACCGGGTCGGTCGCTTTTTCGACGGTGGGAAGGGCACGGCCGGCTCGCTCGGCCAGCCCCACCAGGCCAAGGAATTCCTCGCGCTCTTCCTTCCCATACAGCGTCTGGTGAAGCTCTGGGAACGCCGCCTGCTCCGGTGCCACCACCTTGGGAGGCGGTGCCTGCGACATCGCCCCAGCCAAGCAGAGCCCCAATACCAGCGCCGCCACGACGAAGACCGCAAGCGGCGGCACACCGCTAAGGAATAGCCCCAACGCACCGATCAAGGTCAGCGTGGCTAGCACGACGATGGCGGCCAGATTGGGCGACTTCTCGGGCACCGGTACGGCACGCAGATCGGTAATGCTGCCCCACTCGTGCTTGATCGGGGCCCTGGGCATCTTAAGCGGCGCCAGGGCGGCCACTGTTCGCGAGTCGTCCGTGGCGATCCAAAGGTGGAAGGGGGGCTCGGACGGGGACACCCGTCCTCCTCTCGACAAGGGTGGGTGACTCAGGCGATGCCCTTGCGGCGGCGGATCATCTGGTACGCCTGGCGGCGCGCGAACTGGTTGAGCTGCGAGCGCAGGTTGTCGTCGTCGAGGTAGCGCTGCATCAGCTTGCCGTTGTCGTCGTGCCGGGACAGGATCACGTCCTCGATCCGCTTGTCGCAGACCACGCCGAAGTTGCTCTCGTCGTTGACCAGGGCGGCGGCCTCGAGCGTGCCGTCCTCGGCCAGGGCGACGATCTGCTGCTCGACCCAGACCTTGTCGGCCTCGCCCAGCCCGATGCCGAACCTGTCGTTGAACGCGTCGATCAGCTCGGAGAGCGCGACCTTCTCCGGGTCGTGCTGGCGGCCCGCTCCCTCGCCGACGAAGCCGGGCAGCATCTGCTCCCCCTCCGGCGACAGCGACGCGTCGTGCTCGCCGGTCTTGCTGACCCGAAGGTGGGTCAGCTGCACCTCACCGATGTCGACGGACGGGTCCTGCCGGCGCGGCAGCCGGTTGAGCAGCGCCCGCCCGTACAGGTAGAGGCGCTCCAGGTCCGGGTCCTGATACGGCACGATCTGGCTGAGGAAGGCGTACATCCGGGTGTAGTCGCGCAGCGCGGACCGGAAGCCGTCCGCGGCCTCCTGGTCATCGGCGGCTAGGGCCTTGAAGCGGTCGACCGCCGGATCGGTGAAGCGGTAAAGGGAGGCGTGGGCCCGCTGGAGGGCGGTGTCGCTGGTCGCCTTCTGCTCCGCCGCGAGCAGCGCCTCGGCGTACGCCTGCATCTCGGAGTCGACCAGGATCGGGTAGCCGGTCACCGCGTTCTGGGCGGTGTAGAGCAGGTTGGGGTCGGTGGGGGTGGTGGCGGCGGTTTCGAAGTACGGCTTGAACTGCTCGGCGATGTCGCCAGCCTCGTTGACGAAGTCGAGGACGAAGACGTCGCCTTGGGCCTTGAGCGGGTGGGTGCGGTTGAGCCGGGAAAGGGTCTGCACCGCGGCGACGCTCTTGAGGAGCTTGTCCACGTACATGGTGGTGAGCAGCGGCTGGTCGAAGCCGGTCTGGTACTTCTCGGCGACGACCAGGATCTTGTACTCGGTGTCCTGCTTGGCCTTGGGCGTGCCGGCAAACTTGTCGTCGGCGGCGGTGTAGGCGAACTTCTCGGGCAGCTCGCCCTCGCTGAATCCGTTGATCCGCGCCTCGGTGTGCTCGACGCCGTCGACCTCCAGGTCGCCGGAGAAGGCGACCAGGGAGTCGCAGCCGACGTAGCCCTGCATCTCGACGTACTTCTTGATGGCGGTGTGCAGGCGGACGGCGGCCTCGCGGGAGCCGGTGACCACCATGGCCTTGGCGCGGCCGCCGAGGCGCGGCGCGGTGTGCTTGCGGAAGTGCTCGACGATGATCTCCGCCTTCTGCGCCTGCATGGTGGGGTGCAGGCTGGCGAAGCGGGCGAGCTGCGCACCGGCCTTCTTCGGGTCGACCTCCGGGTCGTCGGGGTTGGCGTTGGCCAGCTTCCAGTACGCCTTGTAGGTCAGGTAGTTGCGCAGCACGTCGAGGATGAAGCCCTCCTCGATGGCCTGCCGCATCGAATACGTGTGGAACGGCTGCGGGTTGCCGGTGACCGGGTGCGGCGTACCGAAGAGTTCCAGGGTCTTCGGCTTCGGCGTGGCGGTGAACGCGAAGTAGGACAGCGTCTCGTGCCGGCCGCGGGCCAGCGCCGACGCGGTGAGCAGGTCGCCCGACTCGTCCACGTCGTCGCTGCCGAGCTTGAGCAGCACCTTCTTCAGCGCAGCGGCCGAGTCGCCGGACTGCGACGAGTGCGCCTCGTCGACGATGACCGCGAACCGCTTGCCCTTGAGCCCCTGCACCTGGTTGAGGATGTAGGGGAACTTCTGCATCGTGGTGATGATGATCTTCGCGGTCTCACCCTGGAGGGCGGCGGCGAGCTGCGCGGAGTCCTTGTCGATCCGCTGCACCACGCCGGGCACGTGCTCGAACTGGAAGACCGTGTCCTGCAACTGCCGGTCCAGCACCACCCGGTCGGTGATGATGATGACCTTGTCGAAGACCGGTTCATTGGGGCGCAGCCCCTTGGCCCGGGCGTCCTCGTCGAGGGCGGGCGCGGTGTGCAGGCTGGACAGTCGGTGCGCCAGCCAGGCGATGGTGTTGGACTTGCCCGACCCGGCCGAGTGCATGACCAGGTAGTTGTGGCCGGAGCCGTTGCGGGCGGCATGATCGGTGAGCTGGGTGACCGCATGCCACTGGTGGTAGCGCGGGAAGATCAGGCTCCGCGACTCCTTGTCGGTGTGCAGGAACCGCCGGACCAGGTCCATCCAGGTGTCCGGGTGCCAGATCTGCTCCCACAGGTAGGAGCTGCGGTAGCCCGATGCGCCCGCCGGCGGGTTGCCGGCACCGCCGGAGACACCCGGCCCCTCTGAGCCGGTGTTGAAAGGCAGGAACCGGGTCTTGTCCCCCGCCAACTTCGTCGTGACGAAGACCAGATCCGGATCCACAGCGAAGTGCACGAGGGTACGCCGCGCGAAGAGCAGCTCCTTCGGGTCCCGGTCCTTGCGGTACTGCTCCTTCGCGTCCTCGACGGTCTGGCCGGTCAGCGGGTTCTTCAGCTCAGCGGTGGCCAGCGGGATGCCGTTGACGAACAGGACCAGGTCGAGTGTCTTGTTGTTGCTGTTCGAGTAGGCGAGCTGGCGGGTGACGGTGAGGCGGTTGGCGCGGTAAAGCGTGAGCGCGTCGTCGGTGATTGCGTGGGCGGGCTTGAAGTAGGCGAGCCGGATCAGGACCCCTTTGTCCTTCACCCCTCGGCGGAGCACGTCGAGAGGGCCGCGCTCGTCGATCTGCTTGGCGAGGTACTGGGCGAAGTACCGCTGCGCCTCGTCCGGATTGTTCCCGTGGTAGGCCAGCAGCTTCTCCCACTCATGCGGCTGAGTCGCCCCAATGAACGCGAACAGCTCGGCTGTGTCGAGACGGAGACTCTTAGAATAGGCGTGGACAGATCCCCGCTCCCAGCCGGAAGCGAGCAACTGTTCCTCGAGGACCTCCTCGAACCGCTTCTCGCCGTATGCAGAAGCGCTCATTCGACACTCTCCTCGTCGGAGTCCTCGATCTCGCGCAGGACCGCGCGGGCGAGCGAAACCAGCGAGCCCTCGTTGCCGAGGTGCCACCGGCGCGGGCCTTGCACGGCGACAGGGGCACCATTCCACTCCGCAAGCGCATACATCCGCATGACCAGGCCGCTCGGGGTATACCGCTTCCCATCCGCGGCCCACACCAACGGCCGCGACCTGTTGTTCACCCAGGTTGCCGTGCCCCTCCGGGCGTCCTCAGCCAACCATGCGGCCAGGGCCTGCCGTTCTGGTTCGGTGGCCGCCCGGAAGTTAAGGCGGCTGCCCTCCTTGATCCGCGCGGCATCCACCAGGATGTGTACCGAGTTGCGACGCCGGGTGGTCCGCTGCCGTGGCACGGGAAGGTAGTCTGACCGCAACTCGGGCGCGGCTGCGCCCGTTTCTAGCGCGGATATAACGGACCGCACCAACGGACGGATGCGCTCAGCTGAAGCTAGCGTTGGCCCGATGAACGAGTTGTGGCCGAACTGCTCGTCGATCTCGGTTACTAGCCATCGAACCGCCTTGCCGACCAGATCAGGAACACGATCGAGCACAGATTTCCAGTTGTAGTCAGGATCATCGATGCCGTCGCGGCCAATTTCCTGAAAGACGATGTGCGCGATCACGAGACTGCCCTGCTCGGCGACGGCGGCAGCACGACCCTCAAACTCTGTTTGCCTGACGTGCAGTGAGTCCCTGACTCGGCGCAGCAATTGAACCGAACGCCAGATCTGTATCGCGGGTGGGCGTTCGCCGAAGATCCGGGAATAGGCGCCGTGGGTCCCTTCCTCCCAGAGAAGGTCCTCATTGCTGCGGACACGTTGTGCTAGTCTCGGATCGGCGTGGGCGCAGGCCAGCGCTATAGCGGCTTCACGCACGGTGCAGCCACTCTCGGGTGACGGCTCGAAGTCGCTTCGTCTGATCGCATAGATCAAACCGAGAGTGAGCAGGAACTCCTCCCTGATCGCGAGCTGCACCTCGTCGAGCGCTACGAAGTCCCGCCGCTCGATATGGTTCTGAGTATTGGTCGCTTTCGTTATCTGAGCACTGGTCGTTTCGTCTGCACTCTCGATGATTCGGACGCCCACGAGTGCCTCTCGAACCGAATCGTTGCCGTCCTTAACCGCGGCAGCGATCGCCGTGACTGTCTGGGCACCGTTGACGACGCTGACGTTAGTCGCCTCGATCGTCGCCGCCCCATGGGGGGCACTCCGACTTCTCGGGGTCAATCGCAGGCTGTCACACAGGATGGTCACGCCGTTGTTCCGGTACCAGAACTCGTAAGGCTCCTCGCGGAGGCTCCGCGCGATGTCCGCGTTGACCTGCGTGACACCGAGCGATTCCCGGATGTTTTTGCGGAACAAATGGTCACTGTTGTCCTCGTACCACGAGGCCACGGCGGCTGCTGTGGTGACACCGTTAACCGCCCTCATCGGAGTGCTCAGCTCGAACCAGCGCTCAAGCTCGAAATTCAACTCGATCGGCTCCGGCTGCGCGGCCTTTCGGACGAGATCCCAGACTTGGTCAACGTAAAGAATTTCGAAATCAAGGTACTGCCCGTGAGCGTTAAATTCGTCGCGCAGATCCCGCAGTCGCAGCAATACATTACTGTGCAATTCCGCTTGGCGCATCAGCCCAATCGTCAGCACAATTCGCGCCTGCGGGTCGTCGACGATTGTTGTGATCTGATTAATCAGCGAGCGGAACTTTGCATTGAATCGACTAAACTCTCGGCGGTCAATCATACGCAACCCGTCGGCCATGGTGATCACATCTAGTTCACCAAAGTTGGCGACGCCCCGATCGCTCCATTTAGTCTGAATCAACCATAGCCGGGGCGCACCAACGGCGAACGCGACTGCGTCGACACCAAAATCTTGGCCCCCATCCGTCACCATTTTTGCTGCTCGCACGTCACCGCAGTCCGTACGACCGTTTACGATGGCCGCCGCGAGCGCTCGCGTGAGCAGACAGCGCCGACGTTCGTCCGGATCAGGGTTGGTGAAGTCGCTGATATCGATCACATTTTCGAATCTCCTGCGAAGTGAATCCGCGATTACTCTCACCTGTCGCGGCGCATCAGTAGGCAGGGGCACTCAGTCCTCCAAGCAACTTAACCATCTGCGAGCTAGCTCTTCTGCTCTTGAGCGCCGCGCAGGCCAGGAAAAATGCCGCTCCGACGAGCCATTCATGGCAGATTTGCTCTTTGTGCGGTCGGCACGTCAACCCGACCCGTCACTGCGGCGGCAATTAGCGACTGTCGCCGCTCAGCCAGCAATTCGTCTTGATATTGAATCAGCCTTATCACCTCGTCGATAGGTTCAACTGCTCTGTCAATCTCAGCAACGATTCGACGCTGCTCTGGCACACTTTTGCGAGGAACCGGCATCGCCTTCATCGCAGCAACATTGAAGTGGGACTGAATACTGCCAACAGAGAATTCCGCGACGCGCCGCTTTGCATAACTTGAGTTGAGTAGGTACTCGGCGAACCTCGGAACAAGGGAACGCCCCGGCCGAACGATCACAAGATCGACACAGTTTGCACCGTCATACTCGGGGGGCACCGCGGCGGTAGCACCCGCCTGGCCGGTACGCACCACTACTAAATCGCCTGATCGTAGCCGAGATTTGCGGTGAACAACATGTCCCTCGTGGCTAATTTGGGCAAGATCTCTAGCATCGATCCTTCCCGGCTTGATGTTGATTCCGCGCAGCGCCGGCACGCCGCCGTCTTCTACATACCAAGCAGCTGGAGTGACCACGATCCCAACGGTGACCGCATCAACGAGGTGCTTGAGGGGCACTTCTTGTTGGTTGCCGGCCTCAACCAGGCGCTCGATAACCCGCTCGCGCTTGAGTTTAAGGAGGGCCTTCATCCGGCCACGGGCAGCCCGTACTTTGTCGATACGTCCCGTTTCCATGTCGAGAAAGTCAGCAATGCGCCGCTGCAGTAGGCGAGGGATATCCGGGAACGGGAGCGTCGCGAGGTCTTCAGCAGTGACCGATGCATAGGTTGAGCCTGTAGCGACGGAGTTTAGGTTCACAACCTGACTGTGCAGCCACCACCAGAGGAACCGGGGCTCACATTTCTCGGCGCGAACGGCACACAGGCCGCGGCCGATTCCATATACCTGATCTGCGATGTTCAAGGCTCCAACGGGAGCGCGAACGGAAATCAAGACATCACCAGCAGCGGCTCGCTTACTCGGTGAGACGCACTGCAGCCGAGGAGTGGGCGACTCGACTCCAAACTCTGCATTCCCTTGCAAGAAGGGGAACCCGGCGACCAAGGGCTCCACACTCTCGGAATTTGGCGCTTGTCCGGGAACTAAACGAGCTACGTACTTGAGTCGAAGGCTCCTCATTGGGTCACCTCGCCGAGCAGAGCCTGGATCTCCGCCTCCAGCTCCCTAATCTCGGCGTCGATCTCGGCGAGCGGCCTTGGTGCCTGATAGATGTAGAAGTGGCGGGTGAAGGGAATTTCGTACCCGATCTTGGTCTTGGTTTCGTCGATCCATGCGTCCGGGACGTGCGGGACCACCTCCCGATTGAGGTAATCGTGGATGTCCTCGTTCAGCGGCACGTTCTCGTTGTCACGGAGGTCGGCGTCAGGCAGCGGCTTGCCCTTCCGGTCCGTCTGCACCTCCCC
>NZ_JAPDPH010000172.1 GCF_026013475.1 Micromonospora yasonensis
AGCGCGGTGCGCTCGGGCAGCCGGCGCAGCGACGGGAAGTCCAGGTGGTCGGCGTGCAGGTGCGACACGAGTACGGCGTCCGGCGCGCACGGCAGCTGCGGGGTCGGCCCGCGGCGACGGCGCAGATGGGCGAGCCGGTCCCGCAGCAGCGGGTCGGTCAGCAGCCGGGTCCCCGAGTCCTCGATCCACGCGGTGCTGTGCCCGCACCAGGTCAACCGGACCACACCGACACCCACACCGCCCCTGTCACGCCTGCCACCGTAACGGGCTGAGCCACCGGCGGCACACTGCGCCACCGACGGCGCCGGACGATGGCGAGGCCCGGGCCGATCGATCCGGAGCCCGCAGCGCCCCTCGGGCCCCACGGGCGACACCGGGAGCGTCTATCGTGGATCCCCGACGAGCCAGTGAAGGGAGACCGGTGTGTCGGGTAGTGGTGCGCAGACCGAGGAGGTCGGCCCGCCGACCGTGGACAGCACCGTCCCCCATTCCGCCCGGGTCTACGACTGGTGGCTCGGCGGCAAGGACAACTTCGCCGTCGACCGGGCGATGGGCGAGGCCATGATCAAGGCCATCCCGACGCTGCGGCAGATGGCATCGGAGAACCGCCGCTTCGTGCATCGGGTCGCTCGTCACCTGGTCGCCGACCGGGGCATCCGGCAGTTCCTCGACATCGGCACCGGCATCCCCACCCGCCCCAACCTGCACGAGATCGCCCAGTCGATCGCACCCGAGACCCGGGTGGTGTACGTCGACAACGATCCCATCGTGCTGGCCCATGCCCGCGCCCTGATGATCAGCACGAAGGAGGGGCGCAGCAGCTACATCCACGCTGACCTCCGCACGCCGGAAACGATCCTCGCGGACGCCACGCTCGTCGACACGCTCGACCTCACCCAGCCGGTGGCGCTCACCCTCATCGCCGTCCTCATGCTGCTCGGCGACGACGAAGCCCCGGCGGCCAGGCTGCGGACCCTGATGGACGCCCTGCCGTCCGGCAGCTATCTCGCGATCAGCCACCCCACCCAGGACTTCAATCCGGGGGAGATGGGTGCCGCGGTCGCGGCGGCCACCCACGGGGGCATGACGCTGGTTCCGCGTACCCGGGACGAGATCGAGCGGTTCTTCGACGGTTGGGAACTCATCGAGCCGGGGATGGCACCCGTGCTGGCCTGGCGGCCCGACGGGGACGCTCCGGCCGATCCCTACGCCGCGTACTACTGGGCCGGGGTGGCACGCAAACCCTGACCACGATCCGCCTCCTGGGCGGCGAGCCATCGGCGGATCGACTCGTGCGGGAGTCCCGGCGCCCGGTGGCCGTCGCGACCGGTCATGGTGTCCGCCGCGACGAGAGCGTTCACCACGGCTTCCTCTGTCGCCTCCACCACCGCCGCGTAGCAGGCGTCGATCCACCCCCACGGAATGAACTGGATCTGTTCGAGCTGGTCGGTCCCGGCCTCCGGATACCGGCTGCCGAGCATGCCGGGGTTGGCGGTCGAGAACGCCAGGAACAGGTCGCCGGAGAAGTGCGAGCCGCTGGTGCCGGTGCGGGCCAGCCCGAGGGGGACCCGTCTGGCCAGCGCCGCGCACTGGCCGGGTAGCAGCGGCGCGTCGGTCGCCACGACAGCGATGACCGAGCCGGCGCCCGGCGGGAGGCCCTCCCGGACGGCCGGTGGCCGTTCGTTCAGGAGCCGGCCGACCGGAACTCCGGCGAGGGTCAGCTCGTGCCGGGCTCCGAAGTTGGCCTGCACCAGCACGGCGACGGTGTAGGTGCGTCCACCGAAGGGCACCAGCCGCGACGACGTTCCGGTCCCGCCCTTGAAGTCGTAGCAGATCATGCCGGTGCCACCACCGACCGAGCCTTCGGCGACCGGACCGCCGCGGACGTCGTCGAAGGCGGCCAGGACGGTTTCGGCGCGGACGTGGTCGCCGTTGATGTCGTTGAGGTACCCGTCGCCGGATCGCTGCCGGCGATGCCAGGCCCTACCGCATCGGGTCGGGCCCGATCCCGGCCCTCACCGCGTGCCGTCGAGCGCGCGCGTGACGACGATCAGATCGTCCGCGCCGAAACCCTCCCCCACCGCCCGTCGCCACTCGGCGGCGAGCGCCTCCGCGGCCGGGAAACGGCCGGGCGGCGCCTCGCGCAACGCGAGTTCCACATCCTTGAGGGCGAGGTCGAGCGGGTACTGCGGCCTGTAGTCGTCCCGGCCGACGCGCTCCAGCTTCTCGGCGGCCCAGGGCGACACCAGCGGGCTTCCCCGCAGGGCCTTGAGCACCGTGGCGCGGTCCAGGTCGAGCGTGCCACCGAGGGCGACTGCTGCGGCGATCCCCTCGGCGACGAAGGCGAGCAGGATGTTGTTGACCAGCTTCAACCGCGAGCCGGCGCCCACGGGACCGACCCAGACCGTCTGCTGCCCGACCGCGTCGAGGACCGGTGCCACCCGGTCCCGCACCTGCTCGGGTCCGGAGGCGAGGACGACGAGCCGGCCCTGCTGGGCCGGTCCGCGGCTGCCGGCCACCGGAGCGTCGACCAGCGTCACCCCGGGACGCCGCGTGGCGACGGTCTCGGCCAGGCGCTCGGTCTCGGACACCCCGATGGTGCTCATCTGCGCCCAGACCGCGCCGTCGGGGAGCGCGGCCAGCATTCCCTGGTCGATCGCGATGGACCGCACCGCGTCCGCGTCGGTCACCATGGTCACCACCACGTCGGCCTCGCGGACCGCGTCGGCGGGGCTGGCGGCGACCTCCGCGCCCTGCCCGGCGAACCCCTGAGCCGGCTCCGGGCGCCGGTTCCAGACCACCGTGGTCAGCCCGGCGCGGATGATGTTCGCCGCCATCGGCGCTCCCATGCCGCCCAGCCCGAGCACCGCCACCCGCGTCATCGCCCGTCCCCCCGCCGCACCTATCCGGCAGCGTAGGCAAGACGCGGACGGCGGGCGGTCGGATCGCAGATACTCACGGTGACCGGGATAGCGCGGAACGTGGGACTCGGGTGAGGTGACAGACGGATGAACGGTTCTCGTGGCTCCTCGTATCGCTGCTGACGGGCGACCGGCCGAGGTCGTCCTGCCACGTCGCCCGGCGCGTGGCTACCGGGCGCTGGGCCTGGCCGGGTCGGTCGTGACCGTGGTGGGCGGGCTGCTCGCCGGTGTGGCGCCCCTCGGCGAGATCGCCATCGACCTGCCCATCATCCTGGACCTGCGGGCGTCGGCGGCGTTGTCGGTGTTCGTGGCCTACCTCGGGCTCACCATGCTCCTACTGGCGTGGTGGCGACTCGGCGTGGCGGTACGCACTCCGAACGGTCCGCGCCTGCGCGATCTGGCGACGACGGCGGCCTGGTGGGGAGCGCCGTTCGCCCTCATCACCCCGATCTTCAGCGGTGACGTCCACAGCTACGTCGCCCAGGGCGCGATGACGGCGGCGGGCCTGGACGTGTACCGGGTGGGCCCGTCCGCTCTGGGCGGTCCGCTGGCCGTCAACGTGCCGGAGATCTGGCAGCACACCCCGGCGCCGTACGGGCCGGTCTTCCTCGAACTGGCGGGGGCGGTGGCCAGGCTGACCGACGGCGGAGTCTGGGCCGGGATCATCGGGATGCGGATGCTGGCCCTGCTGGGCGTGGCACTGCTGATGTGGTCGGTGCCCCGGCTGGCCCGCGTCTGCGGAGCGCGGCCGACGACCGCGCTGTGGCTGGGCGTGCTCAACCCCCTCGTGTTGCTGCACCTGATCGGCGACGCGCACAACGAGGCGGTGATGCTGGGCCTGATGTGCACCGGATTGCTGCTCGCGCTCAGGCGTCGACCGGTGCTCGGCGTCGTGCTGATCACGCTCGCCGCCCTCGTGAAGGCGCCAGCGGTGCTGGCGATAGCCTTCGCCGTCCCGATCTGGGCGCAACAACTGAGCCTCCGGCGGGCGCGCCGGCGGGCGGCGCGCCGGGCCGCCCTCGTCGCCGCCGGCACCGCCCTGACGGTGACCGCCCTCGCCGGCACCGGCTTCGGCTGGGTACGGGCCCTGGACACGCCCACCCGCGCGCACACCTGGATGTCCCTCACCACCGACCTGGGCTGGGCGGTCGGGACCTTGGCGCACCACCTCGACGGCCTCGACGTCGCGCGCGCCATCCAGGCGTTCTGGCTGGCCGGGATGGCCCTCGCCGCCGGGGTGACCCTGGCCCTGTGGCGCCGGGCCACCCGGATCGGACCGGTCGTCGCGCTCGGCCTGTCCCTGGCCGTGGTGGTCATCGCCGGCCCGGTCGTGCACCCCTGGTACCTGCTCTGGGCGATCGTGCCGCTCGCCGCGGCCGCCCGCACCGCCCTGGCCCGCCGGGCGCTGGCGGTCGGCTCGGTGGTCCTTGTCCTGCTCGTGCTGCCCGGTGGCGTCCAGCCCGGCCTACCCGCATTACTCGGCGCGGTCCTGGGAACGATGACGGGACTCATCGCCGCGGCGCCCACCCGGCTGGCCCGCCCACGCCCGAAGGCCCTGCCCTGCCCGGCTGAGACGTACGGGTGACGGCTCGCTGATGCGGTGGGTCTCGGCACTGCTCGGCCTGGCCGTGCTGGTCGTCACGGTGGGCAGCATCCTGCGCAACCTGGTGGTGCCGCGTGGCCTGGGATCCGCCCTGGTACGCGTGCTGTGGCAGTCGATGCGGTGGCTGCTGCGGCACGCGTCGGCCCCCCTGCACAGCTACGAGGTGCGCGACCGGTTCCTCGCCTGGCTCGCCCCGATCGTGCTGATCGCCATGCTGTGGTCCTGGCTGTTCGGGCTGCTGGTCGCCTTCGGGCTGCTCATGCAGGCGGTCTCGGGGATGTCCTGGCCGGACGCCTTCCGGGAGGCCGGATCCAGTCTGTTCACCCTCGGATTCGCGTCCGGCACCCGCCGGCAGCTCAACCCGCTGGACTTCATCGCCGCCGCGAGCGGACCGCTGGTCATCGCCCTGCAGATCGCCTACCTGCCGACCCTGTACGGCGCCTACAACCGGCGAGAACGGGAGGTCACCCTGCTCGTGTCCCGCGCTGCCCATCCCGCCTGGGGGCCGGAACTGCTGGCCCGGCAGGCCCTCGTCGGCACGGTGGACGAACTGAAGGGGCTGTACGAGGACTGGGAGCGGCTGGCCGCGGACATCGGTGAGACGCACAGCAACTACCCGGTGCTGCTGTCGTTCCGCTCCCCGCGCCCGTACCGCAGCTGGATCGTCGCCCTGATCGCGGTGATGGATGCCGCGGCCATGCACATCTCGCTCGCCCCGACCGCGGCACCCGTTCCCGCCGCGCGGCTGATGCTGCGCTCGGGCTTCACCGCGCTGCGCGAGATCGCCCGGGTCGTCCGCGTACCGTTCGATTCCGACCCCGACCCCGACGGTCCGCTTCAGCTCACGTTCGCCGATTACGCCGAGGCGGTCGCGCACGTGGCGAAGGCCGGCTTCGCCGTGGAGCGCTCGGCGGCGGAGTCCTGGCCCGACTTTCGCGGCTGGCGGGTCAACTACGAGAGCATCGGCCATGCGCTGGCCCGTAACGTCGACGCCGTTCCGGCGCTCTGGACCGGCGGTCGCGACTTCCCCAGCGAGCCGATCACCCCGTCCCGGCCGACGGACCGAAAGCCCGGGCGGCCCGGAAATCGCCCAGTCTGACGCGGGCCGGCATAATTGGCAGCAGGGCGGCCAAAAACTTTTGTGAGGTTCCTACAACCGCACCCTCCAGGGTTCGGTGGTTACGACATGGCGCTGCCCGGCGGCAGGCGGAAAGGTGATCACTGCCGGGGGCTGCCGTCCCGCGGCACGTACCTGTGGGTCTACCGGAGGGGTCGGTCGGGTGTTCAGCCGTATCGCCATCGTCAACCGTGGTGAAGCCGCGATGCGGCTCATCCACGCGGTCCGAGAGCTGGCTGCGGAGACCGGCACCCGGATCGAGACCGTCGCCCTGTACACCGACGTCGACCGTACCGCGACCTTCGTGCGTGAGGCGGACATCGCCTACGACCTCGGTCCCGCGTCCGCGCGCCCGTACCTGGACCTGGCGGTGCTGGAGCGCGCGCTGGTGGAGACCGGGGCGGACGCCGCGTGGGTCGGCTGGGGCTTCGTCGCCGAGGACCCGGCGTTCGCGGAGCTGTGCGAGAAGGTCGGCGTCACCTTCGTCGGGCCGAGCGCGGAGGCCATGCGCAAGCTCGGCGACAAGATCGGCGCGAAGCTGATCGCCGAGGAGGTCGGCGTGCCGGTCGCGCCGTGGAGCCGCGGCGCGGTCGAGACCCTGGACGCCGCCCTGGCGGCGGCGGCCGAGATCGGCTACCCGCTGATGCTCAAGGCGACCGCCGGTGGCGGCGGGCGCGGCATCCGGGTGATCACGAGCGAGGCCGAGCTCGCCGACGCGTACGAGCGCACCAGCCAGGAGGCGGCGCGGGCGTTCGGCAGCGGGATCGTGTTCCTGGAGCGCCTGGTCACCGGCGCCCGGCACGTCGAGGTCCAGGTGATCGCCGACGGCCAGGGCACCGCGTGGGCGCTCGGTGTGCGCGACTGCTCGGTGCAGCGGCGCAACCAGAAGGTCATCGAGGAGTCGGCGTCGCCGGTGCTCAGCCCGGCGCAGGCCGCCGAGCTCAAGGCGTCCGCCGAGCGGCTCGCCGTCGCGGTCGGTTACCGGGGTGCGGCGACCGTCGAGTTCCTCTACCACCCGGGCGACCGGCTGTTCGCGTTCCTCGAGGTCAACACCCGCCTGCAGGTCGAGCACCCGATCACCGAGTCCACCACCGGATTCGACCTGGTCAAGGCGCAGCTGCACGTCGCCTCCGGCGGCCGGCTGGAGGGCGAGCCGCCGGTGGAGCGCGGGCACGCCATCGAGGCGCGGCTCAACGCCGAGGACCCCGACCGCGACTTCGCGCCCTCCCCGGGCCGGATCGCCCGGCTGGACCTGCCCGCCGGGCCGGGCATCCGGGTGGACACCGGGGTCAGCGAGGGTGACACCATCCCGGCCGACTTCGACTCGATGATCGCGAAGATCATCGCCTACGGCCGCGACCGCGAGGAGGCGCTCGGCAGGCTGCGCCGGGCGATGGCGAACACCACGGTGATCATCGAGGGCGGCGCGACGAACAAGAGCTTCGTGCTCGACCTGCTCGACCAGCCCGAGGTGATCGACGCCAGCGCGGACACCGGCTGGATCGACCGGGTTCGCGGCGCGGGCCGGCTCGTCGCGCACCGGCACTCCGGCGTCGCGCTCGCGGCCGCCGCGATCGAGGCGTACGAGGAGGAGGAGCGCGTCGAGCGGCAGCGGCTGCTGTCGACGGCGGCCGGCGGGCGCCCGCAGGTGCAGCACAAGAGCGGCGGACCGCTGGACCTCAAGCTGCGCGGCGTCGGCTACCGCATGCGCGTGGCGCGGATCGGCGCGCACCGGTTCCGCGTCGGCATCGAAGCGGGCGACGACGTCCGCACCGCCGACGTCGAGGTGCACCGCTTCGACCGGCACACCGGGCAGATCGTCGTCAACGGCGCCCGGTACCGGCTGCTCACCGGTACGCACGGGCCGATCCACCTGGTCGAGGTGGACGGCGTGACGCACCGGGTCAGCCGCGACGAGGGCGGCGTCCTCCGCTCCCCCATGCCCGCCCTGGTCGTCGCCACGCCGCTTCAGGTCGGCGCCGAGGTCGAGGCGGGCGCGCCGGTGCTGGTGCTGGAGGCGATGAAGATGGAGACGGTGCTGCGGGCGCCGTTCAAGGCGCGGCTGAAGGAGTGCGCCGTCTCCGTGGGCAGCCAGGTGGAGGCCGGCGCGCCGCTGCTGCGGCTGGAGCCGCTCGCCGACGAGGCCGCCGAGACCGCGACCGGCCCGACCGGCGGATCTGTCGAGGTGGACCTGCCCGTCGCGGCCGACGAGCTTCCGGCGCCCAGGCGCGCCCGGCGCGGCCAGGAGGACCTGCGCGGCCTGCTGCTCGGCTTCGACGTCGACCCGCACGACGACCGCCGGGTGCTCGACGGCTACCTCGCCGCCCGCCGGGCGGCCACCGAGGCGGGCCACCGGCCGCTGGCCGCGGAGATCGACCTCGTCAACGTGTTCGCCGACCTCGCCGAGCTGAGCCGGAACCGGCCGACCGGGGAGGACGGCGCCGTCGGCAGCCACGTGCACAGCGCCCGCGAGTACTTCCACACCTACCTGCAGAGCCTCGACGTCGAGCGGGCCGGGCTGCCGGACGCGTTCCAGGCCAAGCTCGCCAAGGCGCTCGCGCACTACGGCGTCACCGAGCTGGACCGCTCCCCCGAGCTCGAAGCCGCCGTGTTCCGGATCTTCCTCGCCCAGCAGCGCGCGTCCGCCGACGCCACGGTCGTCGCGGCGCTGCTGCGCGCGTGGTTGCCGGAGCCGCCGCCGGACGAGACCCTGCGCGAACCGGCCGGCCTCGCCCTGGAGCGGCTGGTGGCCGCCACGCAGGTCCGCTTCCCGGTGGTCGCCGACCTCGCCCGCGGCGTGGTGTTCGCCTGGTTCGCGCAGCCGCTGCTGCGCCGCAACCGCGCCCGCGTCTACGCCGAGGTCCGCAAGCACCTGCGCCACCTGGACGCGCACCCGGAGGCGCCCGACCGCGCCGAGCGCGTCGCCGAGATGGTACGCAGCACCGAGCCGCTGGTTCGGCTGCTCGGCCAGCGGCTCGTCCGCGACCACCTCGACAACGCGGTCATGCTGGAGGTGTTGACCCGGCGGTACTACGGCAACAAGGCGCTCACCAGCGTCCGTACCCACGAGGTCGCGGGTTGCACGTTCGTGGTCGCCGAGCGCGCGGAGTCGAGCGTGGTCTCCGCCGCGGTGCGCTTCGACGCGCTGGGCGGCGCGTTGCGTGGGCTGGCCGAGCTGGCCGACGGCGAGGACGCCATCGACGCCGACATCTACCTCGCCTGGGAGAACCAGCCCGAGGACTTCGACGCCACGGTCGCCGCGCTGCTCGAGGTCATCAACGCGTACCCGCTGCCCCGGCAGGTCCGCCGGCTCACCACCACCGTCGCCGGTCGGGCCGGCGCGGTGATGCACCACCACTTCACGTTCCGCCCGTCGGACGCCGGCATGGCCGAGGAGCGGCTGATCCGCGGCCTGCACCCGTACATCGCCGAGCGGATGCAGCTGGAGCGGCTGCACAAGTTCGACCTGACCCGGCTGCCGTCGTCGGACGAGGAGGTCTACCTCTTCCAGTGCGTGGCGCGAGAGAACCCGTCCGACGAGCGCCTCGTCGCGTTCGCGCAGGTGCGTGACCTGACCGAGCTGCGCGAGCACGACGGCCGGCTGGTCGCGCTGCCGACGACCGAGGACACCGTCGCCGCCTGCCTCGACTCGATCCGCCGCGCGCAGTCGCGGCGGGCGTCGAAGACGCGCTTCACCACCAACCGCATCGTGATCTACGTCTGGCCGCCGAGCACTCTCACCCGCGAGGAGATGGAGATGATCGCCGGGCGGGTACGCCCGACGACCGCGGGGGCCGGGCTGGAGGAGATCCTGTTCATCGCGCGGCAGCGCGACCGCACGACCGGCGAGCTGACCAAGATCGCCGTACGGATCTCCTTCGACGCCACCGGCGGCGCCGAACTGACCGTCGGCGAGCCGCCGGTCGAGCCGGTCGAGCCACTCGACGACTACCGGCTGAAGGTGCTGCGCGCAAGCAGCCGCAACACCGTGTACCCGTACGAGCTGACCGGCCTGCTCGGCGACTTCGTCGAGCACGACCTCGACGACGACCACGCGTTGGTGCCGGTCGACCGGCCGAAGGGTCGCAACAGCGCGGCGATCGTCGCCGGCGTGGTCACCACGCCGACCCCGCGGCACCCGCAGGGCGTCACCCGGGTCGTGCTGCTCGGCGACCCCACCAAGTCGCTGGGTGCCCTGTCCGAGCCGGAGTGCCGCCGCGTCATCGCGGCGCTGGACCTGGCCGAGCGGATGCGGGTGCCGCTGGAGTGGTACGCCCTGTCCGCCGGTGCCCGGATCTCCATGAAGTCGGGCACGGAGAACATGGACTGGGTGGCGGCGGCGCTCAAGCGGATCGTCGAGTTCACCCAGGACGGCGGCGAGATCAACATCGTGGTCGCGGGCATCAACGTCGGCGCGCAGCCGTACTGGAACGCCGAGGCGACGATGCTCATGCACACCAAGGGTGTCCTGGTCATGACCCCGGACTCGGCGATGGTGCTCACCGGCAAGCAGTCGCTCGACTTCTCCGGTGGCGTGTCCGCCGAGGACAACTTCGGCATCGGCGGCTACGACCGGGTGATGGGCCCCAACGGGCAGGCGCAGTACTGGGCGCCGAACCTGCCCGCCGCCCGGGACGTGCTGATGTCGCACTACGACCACACGTACGTGGCACCCGGCGAGGCGGCGCCGCGGCGGGCGAGCACCACCGACCCCACCGACCGCGACATCTCCACCTTCCCGCACGCGGTGGCCGGCAGCGACTTCACCACCGTCGGCGAGATCTTCTCCGCCGCCGCCAACCCCGACCGCAAGAAGCCGTTCGACATCCGGACCGTGATGCGGGCGCTCTCCGACCAGGACCACCCGGTGCTGGAACGCTGGGCGGGCATGGCCGACGCGGAGACCGCGGTGGTGCAGGACGTACACCTCGGCGGCATCCCGGTGTGCCTGCTCGGCATCGAGTCCCGGGCGGTGCCGCGGCGCGGCTTCCCGCCCACCGACGGCCCGGACACCTACACCGCGGGCACGCTGTTCCCGCGGTCGTCGAAGAAGGCCGCGCGGGCGATCAACGCGGCCAGCGGCAACCGGCCGCTGGTGGTGCTGGCGAACCTGTCGGGCTTCGACGGCTCGCCCGAGTCGATGCGCAAGCTGCAACTGGAGTACGGCGCCGAGATCGGCCGGGCGATCGTGAACTTCCGCGGCCCCATCGTGTTCTGCGTGATCTCGCGGTACCACGGCGGCGCGTTCGTGGTGTTCTCCAAGGCGCTGAACCCCGACATGACCGTGCTGGCGCTGGAGGGCTCGTTCGCCTCCGTGCTCGGCGGCGCTCCCGCCGCGGCGGTGGTGTTCTCCGGCGACGTCGACGCCCGTACCGCGGCCGATCCGCGGGTGCGGGACGTGGAGGCCCGCCTCGCGGCCGCCACCGGCGCCGACCGGGCCGCGTTGGCCGCGGAACTCGACGAGCTCCGCTCGTCGGTCCGCGCGGAGAAGCTCGGCGAGGTGGCTGCGGAGTTCGACCGGGTGCACAACATCCGGCGCGCGGTCGAGGTCGGCTCCGTCGACGCCGTCATCAGCGCCGCCGAACTCCGTCCGCGCATCATCGAAGCCATCGAGTCGCGGCTGCGTTAGCCCGGCCCAGGCCAGGTTCGCGTGGTGACCGGTGCGGAGTACCGGTCACCACGTACGGTCCTCGGCTACCCGCCGTCGACGTGGGGTGCCCGCCGGGCGAGCAGGAAGACCCCGGCGACCAGGACGGCCAGGGCGAGCACCTCGCCGACCAACGCCCACGGCGCGGTCCGGATCTCCTCGCCGAGCCAGAGCAGGCCAACGCCGATCGCCACCAGGGGGTCGCTGACGGTGATCGTGGCCAGGGCCGGCGCCCCCATCGGGCCGGCCTGGTAGGCGTTCTGGCTCAACAGCACCCCGAACGGGCCGAGCACGATGATCGCGTACGTCTGCCACTGCCCGAGCAGCGCTGTCGGGTTGCCCTGGAAGTGGAACGCGATGCTGCTCACGAGTCCGGCGGTCACGCCGTAGCAGATGCCGGCGGCCAGAGCCAGCGGCAGCGGACGCCATCGCCGGCTCAGCCCGACGGCGGTGGTCAGGCACAACGCCACCGAGCCGACCACCGCGACGCCCAGCAGCACGGCCGCCCAGACCGATTGGAAGTTCCGGCCCTCGTCGACGGACGGCCGGGCGACCAGCAGGAAGGCGGAGAGGCCGAGCAGGCAGAGCACCGATTCGAGCAGGATCGCGCGGTCCGGGCGGACCCGCTCGACGAGCGCGAACAACAGGACGTACCAGAGCAGGCCGGTGATCAGCAGCGGTTGGACCAGCACCAGCGGGATCAGGCTGAGCGCGGCGATCTGCAGGGCGAACGCCACGCCGGCGAGCACCACCGACCAGCGCCAGCCACGCTGCCGGACCAGCCGGAACAGCAGGCTGGGCCGCCCGGCCGGCTCCTCGGGGGTCCGCCTGGACGCCCGGAACTGCAGCACGGAGGAGGCTCCGAACGCCGCGGCGGCACCGAGGGCGATCGGCGTGCCGGCCAACACGTCGGCGATCAGCACCTGCCCACCGATCCGGTCATCCGTGCTCCCCCGGGCGGCCGGCCCGGCCCGGCCGGTGGTGCACGGGGTGGTTTCCGCCGGCCGACCGGTCGAGCCGGCGCGGCAGCGGGACGGTCCGCCACGGCACCCGCAACAGCAGCCGCACGATCAGCAGGCCGAGCAGGTATCCGCCGACGCTGTCGGTGAGCCAGTGGTAGCCGAGGTAGGTGGTGCCGATGAAGGTCAACACCCCGGGCACCCACTGCAGCAGGCCGCGGATGGCGACGGTCAGGTACGGCGCGAGCAGCATCGCCAGCACCCCGTAGTAGACGATGGCGTTGCTCACGTGCCCGGAGGGGTAGAACTCCTCCGGGCCACCGCTGAACAGCTTGACCGAGCCGTGGTGCGGGGCGCCTCGCGAGGTCCATCGCTTCAGACCGACGATCAACAGGGTGCTCACGATCGGGGCCAGCCCGGCGGGGATGATCGGCCGCACCGTCCGGTGCCGCCAGGCGAGCCAGAAGGACACCAGCAGGGTCACGGTGAGCAGCGGGCCGCCCTGACCGAGGTAGTCGAAGATCAGCATCAGCACCGACACCGGCCCCGGCCGGTGCCCGTCGCACCAGTCCCGCACGGTGATGTCCAGGCGCAGCAACGGCGGCCACCACACCAGCGCGGCGGTGAGCCCGGCGAGCGCGGCGACCAGCAGCCCGTCGAACCACCAGCCGGCCGGTACCACGGCCAGGGCTGGTCTGCCCAGCGGCCGCGTCCGGCTGCCGCCGATCGGCGCCCGCGGCGACGCTCCCGCCGCCATCGATCCTCCCCGCCTGGTCTGGTCGCCGGAGGCCCGGCGATCGTCGGTCGTCCAGCCGACGGCCGCCGAGAGACGCACCGTGCACAAGGGCTAAAGTAGTCCAATTCCTGAAAATACGGAGCAATTGGCCCGGTAGCCTGCAATTCACGTGGAGAGAACGATGGTGGGCGCCGCCCTTGCGCCGCGCACCACCTGGGGGGCACACGACATGCCAGCGACCGGGACCGGCTGCCCGACACTGTCACCTGCGGTCGTCCGCGGTGGCGGTCGGATCGTGGTGCGGCTGGGCGTGCCGCGCGAGTGCGATCGCGCCGCTGACGGCGAGCGCGAAACCCAGCACCGCGATCCGCCCTGCACCGGGGCGCACCTGGTCACCGAGCACCAGCCAGCCGGCCACCGAGGGCACCAGCGTCTGCCCGACGATCGACGAGGCGGAAACGACGGTGACCGCACCGCGCTGCAACGCGGTCGCGTAGAGCAGCAGGCCGCTCAGCCCGGCGAGCACCACGGCATAGCCGGCCGGGCTGGTCAGGACCGTGCCCACGCTGCCGGCCCCACCCAGCAGCCGGGCGCCGACGGCCGCCGAGCCGAAGGACAACCCGGCCAGGAACCCGGGCAGCGCGGGGCCGCGCAGCCACGGGCTGCCCAGGTATGCCGTGACCACGAAGGCGAGCACCGCCCCGAGCAGCCACCAGTCGACCTGCGCGGCCACCCGGGCCGGTGGACCGGTCCCGGCCGAGGCCAGCAACAGCAGCAGGCCGACCACCACCCCGCCGATCGCCACCCAGTCCCGGACGGTCAGCCGGACATGCAGCACCAGCATGGCGACCAGCGCCACCAGGCTGAGGTTCGCCGCGTTCACCGTCTGCGTCACGAAGACCGGCACCGTGCGCAACGCGGTGAAGCTGAGCCCGGAGGACGCGCCGTCCAGAGCCAGACCCGCCGCGTACGGCCCGCACCGCAGCAGCCGCCAGAGCAGTCGGGGGTCGAGGTGCGCGGTGGCCGCCACCCGGCGCGCCCCGATGGACTGCAGGATCGCCGCGGTGGCGCTGCACAGCGCCGCGGTGATCGCCAGCACGAAGCCGAAGGCCATGAACGGATCCCGAGGTGGTCGGTGCCGGACCACCTGGTCGGGGCCGGCCTTGACGCCCGCGCTTACCCACCAGGAAGCGACTCTCGCGCCCGCCGGCACCCGAATCCGGCGGGCGACCCGTGACCCCGTCCGACGGCCGGCCCGGCCGGGCGGCCGGCCCGACGGAACCCGCCGAGCCGGCCGCGCGCCGCGTGCTGATCGTCTCGGCGGACATCGGTGGCGGGCACGACGCCACCGGCCGGGCGCTCGAGGAACGCGTCCACGCGCTGTGGCCGGGCAGCCGGGTGGGATGGGTGGACACGCTCGACGCGATGGGGCCCGGGGTGGGTCGGGGCTTCCGCCGCACCTACGTCACCAATGTCGGGTCGACGCCCTGGCTGTACGAGTTCTTCTGGTCCTCCCTCTGGCGGCACCGCTGGTTCGCCGAGTCCTCGAAGTGGTTCACCGGGGCCTGGGCCGGGCGGCGGCTCGCCCCCGTCGTCGAGCGGTTCGATCCGGACCTGATCGTCTCCACGTACCCGATCGGCAGCTCCGGGCTGGCCTGGCTGCGCCGCCGCCGTGGACTCGGGGTGCCGATCGGGGCCTGGGTCTCCGACTTCGCGCCGCACCCCTTCTGGGTCTACCCGGACCTGGACCTGGACCTGGTGGTGCACCCGGCCGCGCTACCCGTGGCGGCGGCCGCCGCGCCGGGCGCGCCGCTGGGGGTCTGCGCGCCACCGGTGCTCGAGCGGTTCCATCCGGGCCAGCAGGCCGACGCGGCCCGGCGTTGCGGCCTCGACCCCGACCGGAAGCGGGTGGTGGTCGCCTGCGGCTCCTACGGTTTCGGGGCGGTCGAGGAGGCGATCCGCGCGCTGGTCGACGTCGGGGACGCGGTCCAGGTGGTCGCGGTGTGCGGACGCAACGAACGGCTGGCCGAACGGCTGTCCCGCCTGGCCGCGCCGCCGGGACGACTGCTGGTCCGCCGCTGGGTGGACGACATGCCCACCCTGCTGCGGGCCGCTCATCTCCTGGTGACCAACGCGGGGGGCGCCACCGCACTCGAGGCGTGGGCCACCGGTACGCCGGTGCTGATGTACCGGCCGATCGCCGCGCACGGCGCGGC
>NZ_JAPDPH010000173.1 GCF_026013475.1 Micromonospora yasonensis
GCGAAGACCCATAACAGCCTGCTCGTGGTCACCTTCGACGAGGACGACGACCGCGCCGACAACCACATCCCGACCATCTTCTTCGGGGCGCACGTCGCCACCGGCGACCACGACGAACGGATCACCCACTACACCGTCCTGCGCACCCTGCAGGCGCTCACCGGCGTCGGCTGCACCGGCAACTCCTGCGCGGTCCGGCCGATCAGCGGCATCTGGCGCTGAGCCCGCAGGCGCGGCGGGCGACGCCATGTCCCGGCCCGTACCAGGCCCAGTCGATGCGCGTACCCGCTCACTCCGCCAGCCAGGCACGGATCTCCGCGCCGTGCGCGTCCAGCTCGGGCGGCGGCAGGTGGTACCGCGGCGGGGTGGCCGAGAAGCCGACCGGGTGCCGCACCCCGGGCACCCCGTCGACCTCGACCACCGGGGCGAGGCCCAACTCCCGGGCCAGGGCGACGCCCCGGTCGAGGGTGTTGATCGGGCTGCAGGGCACCCCGGCCGCGCGCAGGTCGCGGAACCACTCGTCGCCGCCGCGCCGCCGCAGCCGCCCGACCAGCAGCGGGCGCAGCGCGTCCCGGTTGGCCGTGCGGTCCTGGTTGCGCCGGAAGCGGGGGTCGTCGGCCAGCTCCGGGACGCCGAGGACCTGGCAGAGGGTACGGAACTGACGATCGTTGCCGGCGATCACCACCAGTTCGCCGTCGGCGGTGGGCAGCGGCTCGTACGGGAAGATGCTCGGGTGGGCGTTGCCCATCCGGGCCGGCGTCACCCCGCCGGCGACGTACGCGCTGGCGTGGTTGACCAGCCCGGACAGCGCCGAGGAGAGCAGGTCGACCTCGACGTGCTGGCCGACGCCGGTGTGCTCGCGGTGGCGCAGGGCGGCGAGGATCCCGACCGCCGCGTGCAGGCCGGCGATCACGTCGAACACCGCCACTCCGGCCTTGTACGGCGGGCCGTCCGCCTCGCCGGTCAGGCTCATCAGCCCGGACGCCGCCTGCACCATGAGGTCGTACCCGGGCAGGTCGGCGCCGGCCGCGGCGCCGAAGCCGCTGATCGAGGCGTACACGATCCGGGGGTTCGCGGCCGCGACGGCGGCATGGTCGAGGCCGAACCGGCGCAGCGCTCCCGGCCGGAAGTTCTGGATCATCACGTCGGCGCGCCCGGCGAGCCGCCGGGCGAGCAGCCGGTCGCCGGGGTCGGTGAGGTCGAGCACCACCGAGCGCTTGTTCCGGTTGACGCCCAGGTAGTACGTCGCCACGCCGTCGCGGACCGGCGGCGCCCAGGTGCGGGTGTCGTCGCCGCCCGGGCCCTCCACCTTGACCACCTCGGCACCGAGGTCGGCCAGGAGCATGGTGGCGTACGGCCCGGCGAGGATCCGGGAGAAGTCGGCGACGAGCAGCCCGCTCAACGGACCCGAGTTGCCCTCTGCCATACGGACGCAGCCCTCCCGGTCGGCACGACGCACACCCGGCACGGGTGGAGGGACCACGATGTCACACCGTCCGCGGCCGGCGGCGACGCGGCGGACTGGTCGGCGGGCTCGTCACGCGGCACACCGGTGGCCCCCGGCAGGTCGCCGGCGACGGTCCGCGACGGTTTCCGGGTGCCGCCGGGAACCCGGCGGGCGGCCGGGACGACTACCCGTACATGGCGTGTGAGCAGTGGCGGGAGGTCCTGTCGGCGCAGCTGGACGGGGAGGCGACCCGGTCCGAGGCGGCGGCGGCCGAGCAGCACCTGGCCGGCTGCGCCGGCTGCCGGGCCTGGCGCGACGCGGCGGTGGCGGTGACCCGGCGGGCGCGGACGCACGCGGTGCCGGAACTGCCGGACCTCGTCGACGTGGTGCTCGCGGCCGCGCCGCCGGCCCGGGACGCCCGGCGGGGTCGGGTGGCGCTCGGGCTACGCACCCTGCTCGGGCTGCTCGGCGCGGTGCAGCTCGTGCTCGGGTTGGCCCAGGTCGGCCAGGACGCGGTCGGCGGCCACGTGCACACCACCGGCCAGCACCTGTGGCACGAGTCGGCCGCGTGGAACGTGGCCGTCGGCGCCGGCTTCCTGTTCGTCGCGGTACGCCGGTCCACCCCGGCCGGGCTGCTGCCGATGCTCAGTGCCTTCGTCGCCACCCTGCTGTTGCTGTCGGTGAACGACCTGATCACCGGCCAGGTGGCGGTGCAGCGGTTGGTCAGCCACGGGTTCCTGCTGCTCGGCTGGGTGGTGATGGTCGTGCTCGCCCGGCCCCGCTGGCGGCCGGGCGGCACGCCGCCGCAGCGTGGCCGCTCGTCCGGCTCCCGCTGGTCACTGCGCCTCGAGGAGCAGCCCGAGCCGGCCCCCCTGCGGCTGGTGCCGCCGCTCCCCTACTCCGCTCAGGCACACGATCGCCGGGCCGCCTGAGACGGCGGTTCGCACCCGGTCCCGGCGACCGGCTCAGCCCACCCGGCTGCCCCGGGCCGGCCGGGCGCCGCCCTGCCAGGCGGCGACCAGGTCCTCCCGGGCCCGGGCCACCCGCGAGCGGATGGTGCCGACCGGGCAGCCGCACACCTCGGCGGCCTCCGCGTACGACAGGCCCACGACCTGGGTGGCGACGAACGCCTCCCGGCGCTCCGGCGCGAGGGCGGCGATGAGCCGACGCAGGGCCACCGCGTCGTCACTGCCGGCGGCGATCGCGCCGGCCGCCTCGGCCGCGGTCTGCCAGTCGGGCAGCGCGGCCACCCGGGGCCGGACCGTCGCGGCCCGGACGTGGTCGACGGCGACCCGCCGGGCGATGGCGAAGACCCAGGTCCGGGCGGAGGAGCGGCCGACGAAGCCGGGCAGGCTGCGCAGCGCGCGCAGGAACGTCTCCTGGGTGAGGTCGTCGGCCTCCCCGGGCCCGGCCAGGTGGGCGAGGAACCGCCACACCGGGACCTGCAGGGCCCGGACGAAGGCCGCCGCCGCCTGCTGGTCGCCCCGGCCGGCCCGCTGCGCCCAGCGGGTCACCTGGTCGTCGTCGGTCTCGGCCGTCACGCGCGTCGGCCGCTCATGATCGACGGTACGGAACGGGGCGTCGCTCGGTTCATCCGCACGGTCCTCCTCCGACCTCACGTCCGGCCCGGGCCGCCGTAGGTGCGGGAACGGCCCTGCGGTGTTGGTCGGTGGGAGCGGCGGAAAAGTTCCCGGCCCGTCACACCATCCGGTCGCGCCCGACCGGACCTCAGCTCGCCGGTCGCCCGCCTGCGCCGGGCGCGGCGGCCCGGCCGGTTCGGTCCGGCGCTGCGACCGGCGGGACCGGAGCAGTTGGACGCCGATCGGCAGCACCGAGATCAGCACGATGCCGACGAGGATGAACTCGATGTTCGACCACGTACTGCTGCTTGAACAGGCGGGAGTCGGGGCGGCGGAACAGGCTCGGCCCGACCCGCTTGCCGAACAGGTACCCCACCTGGTCGCCGGTCACGGCGGCCACCACCACCAGCAGGCAGACCAGCCAGAGCGGCTGGTGCAGGTAGTGGCCGTCGGCGACGAGCAGCCCGGCGGTGAACAGCAGCGAGTCGCCGGGAAAGAGGAAGCCGATCAGCAGACCGGACTCGGCGAAGACGATGGCGAGGATTCCGACCAGGCCGAACGTGGAGATCAACCACTCCGGATCGAGGATGCCGGGACCCCGGGCCGACAGGGCCAGGGACATGGACACGGGGGACCTCCGGGGGGTGCGGCGGGCGTCCGGTAGCCGGTGCGGATCAACGGCCTGTCCGAACCGCTACCCCGCCGCGCCCGTGCGAAACGCCGGACGACGGTCAGGACCGCCGCGGGGTGAGCAGGTAGTCGTCGGCGTCCGGGTCCCAGCGCAGGTCGACCGCGCTGCTGGTGGCGGCCGCCTTGACGAACTGCAGAAAGCTGCGGTAGCCGAGCTTCTTCTCGCTGAAGTCCGGTCGGGCCCGGCGGAGCTGGTTCTTCAGGCCGGACAGCGCCGCCGCCCCACCGTCGCCGGCCAGGTCCGCGACCACCGATCGGAGCAGCTCGAAGGCGGCCTCCCGGTCGCCCCGCTCGGGCAGCGACACCTCGGGGTCGCCCTTGGCCGGTCCCTCCCCCAGCTCGACCACGTTGTGCTCGGCGAGATACCGCAGCAGCTCTCCGAAGGTGCGGAAGCCGTAGTCGGACTCGCTGAACGTAGGGTCCTTGCGCAGCAGCGTGCGCTTCAGCCCGGAGGCGGTCACCTCGCCGCTGGAGCTGCCCTGCAGGCCGGCCACCGTCTGCGCCACGAGGACGGCGAGCCGGTCCACGTCCCGCGCGGTCTCCTCCTCCGGCACGGGCCGGACCTCGGGCTGCGCCTCCACCTCGGGTGGCGCCTCCGGCGCGGCCGGCCGGGCCGCCCGGCCCCGCCCCGCGGCCGGCGGTGGCACCTCGACCCCTTCGAGGCGGTCGTAGTAGAGGAACTCGTCACAGGCCGGGGGCAGCAGCGCCGAGGTGGACCGTTCCACCCCGACCCCGATGACCCGCTTGTTGAGCTCGCGGAGCTTGTGCACCAGCGGGGTGAAGTCGCTGTCGCCGGTGCAGATCACGAAGGTGGAGATGTAGTCCCGCTCGAAGGCCAGCTCCACCGCGTCCACGGCCATCTTGATGTCGGCCGCGTTCTTCCGGGAGGCCCCCATCCGTTGGGGAATCTCGATCAGTTCGACGTGGGAGCGGGTGAGCATCCGCCGGTCCTCGTCGAAGTACGACCAGTCCGCGTACGCGCGGCGCACGACCACCCGGCCGCGCTCGGCGAGCGCGTCGGCGATCGGGCGGAAGTCGAAGGACCTGCCGCCGTGATGGTCGCGTACGCCCAGCGCCAGGTTCTCGTAGTCGAGGAACAGCGCGATCCGGTCTTCCTGATCCACGCCGCCCACCCTACGCGGGCGGGCCCGGCTCGACCGTGACGGCGAGCGGGCCGACACGCAGCAGACCGTCGGTCAGCGGCTCACAGCGGACGCCGCCCCTGCCGCGCAGCGCCTTCCAGGCGCCCGGCCCGACGGTGACGTCCATCCACCCGCAGGGGTGGGCCCGGGTGTGCACCCGCAGGCGCACCGGCCCGTCGCCGGAGTCCAGGACCAGCACCCGGCCCACCAGGTCGTCGACCGCGACGCCGCTGGTGAGCACGTTACGCCGGACCTGGGTGAGGTCCGCCCCGGGCGGCAGGGACTCCTGCGCGATCACCGTCACGCTGGCCTCCCGGTGCGCCGGCTGGCCGAAGTAGCGGTCACCGACGATGCCGAGGCCCGCTCTGATCCGTACCTCCTCGACCAGTTCGCCGGGCGGCGCGGGCGCCGGGCCGTCCGCCGGGCGACCCACGAAACGGTGGGCCGGCGAGGCCAGCAGTTGCACGATCCGGGGCACGGGTTCGAGTCCAGGCAGCCGGGCCGGCCGGTCAGCGATGCCGCCAGGCCAGGGCCCCGACGGCCGCCCCGGTGAGGCCCGCGGCGGTGACCAGGCGGTGCCGGGACAGCCATGCCTGCAGGCTGTGCTCGTGCGACCGACCGGTGAAGGCGCCGCGGGCGCCGTAGTCCCGGCCGCCCGGTCCGTCCGCCGGCTGCCACAGGTTGTTCGGCTGGTGCGGGTCGGCGGGTCGGTCGGTCTGCTGCGAGTCGTAGCCGGTGCGGGCCAGGTACCGGTCGAGCAGGCCGGGCGCGATCCGGTTGCCGAGAATGGTGAGCGCGGTGGAGGCGCCGACCCAGTACTCGCGACGGCCGGGCCGATCGGCGGCCGCCACGATGGCCCGGGCGACGACCTCCGGCTCGTAGATCGGAGGCACGGGTTGGGCGTGCCGGGGCAGCCGGGACAGCAGCCAGCTGAATTGCGGGGTGTTGACCGCGGGCAGGTGGACCATGGTCACCCTGATGTTGCTGTGATCGTGCATCAGCTCGCAGCGCACCGACTCGGTGAACCCGACGATCGCGTGCTTGGCGCCGCAGTACGCGGCCTGCAGCGGGATGCCCCGGTAGGCCAGCGCCGAGCCGATCTGGACGATGGTCCCCCGGTCCCGCCCGGTCATGTGCTGCAGGGCCACCCGGGTGCCGTGCACATAGCCCAGGTAGGTGACCTCCATGGCCCGGCGGAACTCCTCCGGTGCGGTCTCCAGGAAGGGCGCGAAGACCGAGCTGAAGGCGTTGTTGATCCAGAGGTCGATCGGCCCGAGTTGGTCCTCGACCCGCTGCCCGGCGGCCACGACCTGGTCGAGCTCGGCCATGTCCACCTCGACGGGCAGGGCCTGGCTGCCGGCCGCGCGCACCTCCTCGGCGACGGCGTCGAGCCCGGTCCGCCCGCGGGCCAGCAGCGCGATCGAGATGCCCCGGCGGGCGAGCAGCCGCGCCGTGGCCCGCCCGACCCCGGCGCTCGCACCCGTGATCACCGCCACCTGGGCGGTCCGCCGTCCGTTCCTGCCCACGTCCGCCCTCCCGATGTCGTCCGTCCCGTCCCGTGCTACCCGGTCCCGGCCGGCTTACTCGGGCCGGCGCCGCCGAAATCGTCGCGGCAGGTGTGTGGCAGCCGGCGCCGGATAGATGCTGCCGTGACCCGGCCGGAGCGAGCGGCGGCGGGCGCGGACCCGCCGAGCGTGCTGCGGGAGTACGCGCTGCTGGCCGACGGCCGGCGCGGCGCGCTGGTGGGCCCGGACGGGAACGTCAGCTGGGAGGCCGGCGACGTCGTCGGGGCCCACCGCTGGTTCCGGCTGATCGCCGGTCAGGAGCCCGAGATCAGTGCCAGGCCGGTTTCCGGGTCGACCCGTTTGGCCAGCTCCGGGGCGACCTCCGAGATGATCACCTCCAGCGTCGGCCAGACCTGCCCGCGGAGCAGGTGTCCGCCGACTGTGCCGCCGTCGGCGCGGCCCAGCACCGCGTGCACGTGCAGCGCGGGTTCGCCGTCGTGCTCGGCGACGTCGCCGAGCAGGGACAGCACCTCGACCTGCTCGGTGACCGGGATACGCCGGTAGTCGCCGGTTGCCCGGTCGAACCAGCCGACCTCGGCCTCGGCGAACCCGCCCACGGCGGTCACCCGGGCGGCCCGGATCCCCTGCTCGCGCAGCGCCGTACCGACTGCGGCGACCGCCTCCTCCCCCTTGTCGCAGACCACCACCAGCACCCGCCCGGTCTGGTGGCGTACCTCCCGTGCCCGCATCGTGGGCCTCCTCTCCCGGCCGTCCACTCAGCCGATCCGGTACCGCTGCGCCTCGGCGGTCCGCAGCGCCAGCCCGTTGCCGGGCCGGTCGAGCGGCACGGGCACGGCACCGCCGGTGGCCGGCGCCGCGCCGTCGAAGAGCATCGACTCGATCCGCACGTGGTCGTGGAACCACTCGAGGTGCCGCAGGTTCGGGGTGGCGGCGGCGACCGCGAGGTGCTGGTGGGGTGCGCAGTGGGCGGAGACCTCCAGCCCGGCGGCGGCGGCCACGGCCGCCGCGCGCAGGAACTCGGTGATGCCGCCGCACCGGGTGACGTCGATCTGGAGGCAGTCGACGTACGGGGCCATCCGATGGAAGTAGACCAGGTCGAAGCCGTACTCGCCGGCCGCCACGTCGGGCAGCACCTGGTCGCGGACCAGGCCGAGCCCGGCCAGGTCGTCGGAGCTGACCGGTTCCTCGTACCAGCGCACGTCGAGGTCGGCGGCGGCCCGCATCACCCGGACGGCCTGCTTGCGCTGGTAGCCGCCGTTGGCGTCGACGTACAGCTCGGCGTCGTCGCCGATGGTGCGCCGGGCGGCGGCCATCCGGGCCAGGTCGCGGGGCGCCTCCGTCCCCCAGGACTCGCCGATCTTGATCTTCACCCGGGGAATGCCCTGTTCGTGCACCCAGTGGGAGAGCTGGCGGTGCTGGCGCTCGGCGTCGTAAGTGGTGAAGCCGCCGCTGCCGTACACCGGAACCTGCCGGCGGGCGAGGCCGAGCAGCCGGGCCAGTGGCAGGCCGTGCCGGCGGGCCTTGAGGTCCCAGACCGCGCAGTCGGCGGCGGACAGCGCCAGCCCGGCCACCCCCGGCCGCCCGGCGTTGCGCAGCCGCCGCTGCATGGCCGACCAGGCGGCCGGCACGTCGTCCGGGTCCAGGCCCGTCACCTCAGGGGCGAGCAGGTCGCTCACCAGCGGCGCGACGGCCGCCGGGCCGTAGGTCCACCCGATGCCGGTGTACCCGTCGGCCTCCGCCCGGACCAGCACCATGGTGGTGCCGTCCCAGGCGAGGGTGCCGTCGCCCTCGGGGGCGTCGGTGGGCACCCGGTATGCCGCCGCGGTCAACCGCACGCCGTCACCGGGTCCGCCGGCCGAGCCGGGTGGCGACGGCGGCCGCCGGGGCGAGCGCGGCCAACCCGACCAGCCCGGCGGCGGCCCACCGGGCCGCCCGCGACGGCGGCGCGGGCCGCTCGGCCCAGGCCTGCTCCGGTCGCGGCGGCACGCCGGCGCCGTGCAGGCCGGCGCGGAGCAGCTCGGCCAGGTGGATCGCGGTGCGGCCGTCCGCCGCGCTCTGCTCCACCTGGGTACGGCAGCTGAACCCGTCGGCCAGGATGACGTCCCGGTCGTCGGCCGCGCGGACGGCGGGCAGCAGGACGCGTTCGGCGCAGGCCTCGGAGACCTCGTAGTGCCCCTGCTCGAAGCCGAAGTTGCCGGCCAGGCCGCAGCACCCGGAGTCGAGGAACTCGGCCTCGACCCCGGCGTCGGCGAGCACCGCCTGGTCGGCGGTGGTGCCGAGGATGGCGTGGTGGTGGCAGTGGGTCTGGATCAGGGCGTGCGCCGGCACGGACGGCGGTCGCCAGCCCGGGGTGTGGTCGCGCAGCAGCTCGGCCAGGGTGACGGTCTGCGCGCGCAGCTTGGCGACGTCGTGGTCGGCGGGGAACAGCTCGTGGGCGTCGCTGCGGAACACCGCGGTGCAGCTCGGTTCCAACCCGACCACCCGGGTGCCGGCCCGCAGGTGCGGGCGCAGCACGTCGACGGTCCGCCGGATGACCCGCTTGGCGACGCCGAGCTGCCCGGTGGAGATCCAGGTCAGCCCGCAGCAGACCGGTCGGTCGGGGACGCGGACCCGCCAGCCGGCCGCCTCCAGCACCTCGACCGCGGCGCGGGCGATGCCCGGATGGAAGTGGTTGGTGAAGGTGTCCGGCCAGAGCACCACCTCGCCCCGCGACCCGTCCCCGCCGGGTGTCCGGCCGGCGAACCAGCGCTGGAAGGACTGCGGGGCGAAAACCGGGATGTCCCGGCGCTGGTCGATCCCGCCGGCGGCCTTGGCGAGCCGGCCCAGGGCCGGGGCGTGCGCCAGCGCGTTCACCAGCCGGGGCGCGTACCCGGCCGCCGCGGCCGCCACCGGCAACCAGCCCATCGAGTAGTGCGACCGCGGCCGGAGCCGTCCCCGGTAGTGGTGGGACAGGAACTCGGCCTTGTAGGTGGCCATGTCGACGTTGACCGGGCAGTCCGCCTTGCAGCCCTTGCACGCCAGGCACAGATCGAGGGCGTCACGGACGGCGGTGGAGCGCCAACCGTCGGCGATGGTGCCGCCGCGCGCCGTACCGTCGAGCATCTCGAACAGCAGCCGGGAGCGGCCCCGGGTGGAATGCTCCTCCTCCCGGGTGACCATGTAGGACGGGCACATCACCCCGCCGTGTTCCCGCCGGCACTCGCCGACCCCCACGCAGCGCAGCACCGCCCGACTGAAGCTGCCGGAGTCGTCGGGGTAGCGGAACACGCTCGCCACCTCGCCGTGGTTGAAGTCGACGCCGAGCCGCAGGTGGCTGTCCAGCGGGTAGGGGGCGACCACCTTGCCGGGGTTCATCCGGTCGTCCGGGTCGAAGATCGCCTTGAACTGCCCGAACGCGCGGATCAACCGGTCGCCGAACATCTTCGGCAGCAGCTCGCCCCGGGACTGGCCGTCGCCGTGCTCGCCGGAGAAGGAGCCGCCGTACGACACCACCAGGTCCGCGGCGCGCTCGATGAACGAGCGGAACTGCCGTACGCCGTCGGCGGTGGTCAGCTTGAACGGGATCCGGGTGTGCACGCACCCCTGCCCGAAGTGCCCGTACAGCGACGCCTGCTCGAAGCCGTACTCCCGGTAGAGCGCGTCGAGATCACGCAGGTAGTCGCCGAGCCGCTCCGGCGGCACGGCCGAATCCTCCCAGCCCTCCCAGGTGTCCGCCTCGCCGGGGACCCGGGCGGTCGCGCCGAGGCCGGACTCGCGGACCTCCCACATCTGCTTCTCGTGGGCCTCGTCGTCGAAGCGGTGCACGGTCGGTCCGCCGTCGCGCCGCAACGCGTGCAGCATCCGGGCGACGGCCGTCTCCGCCTCCTCGAGCGTGTCACCGCCCATCTGGACCATCAGCCAGCCGCCGCCCTGCGGCAGCAGGTGCACGGCGGCGGCGTGCAGGTGCTTGCGCTTCTCGAAGTTGATCAGCTTGTCGTCGAGCCCCTCCAGCGCGACCGGGTGGTGCGGCAGGATGTGTTTCACGTCGTCGGCCGCAGCGGCGATGTCCGGATAGCCGAGGAAGACCATCGCCTTGGCCGGCACCACCGGGACCAGCTTCAGCCGGGCCCGCAGCACGGTGACCAGGGTGCTCTCCGAACCGACCAACGCCTGCGCCACGTGGAAGCGCTTCTCCGGCAGCAGGCTGTCCAGGTTGTAGCCGGACACCCGCCGGGGGATGTCCGGGTAGCGGGTGCGGATGTCGCTCAGGTACTCGTCCCGCAGTGCCCGCAACTGGCGGTAGATCTCGGCCGGTCGACCGCCCCGGCGCTGGATCTCGGCGTACGCCTCGTCGCTGGTCTCGCCGACCCACATCCGGGTGCCGTCGTAGAGCAGCACCTCCATCTCGACGAGGTTGTCGACCGTCTTGCCGGTGCGCTGGGCCGTCGACCCGCAGGAGTTGTTGCCGATCATCCCGCCGATCGTGCAGTGGTCGTGGGTCGACGGCTTGGGGCCGAACTCCAGCCGGTACGGGGCCAGCAACTCGTTGAGCGTGTCGAGCACGATGCCCGGCTCCACCAGGCAGGTCTTCGCCTCGGCGTCCACCTCGAGCAGTTGGTTGCAGTACTTCGACCAGTCGATCACGACGGCGGTGTTCGTGCACTCGCCGGCCAGGCTCGTGCCGCCGCCCCGGGAGAGCACGGGAACACCCATCCGGCGGCACACCGCGATCGCCTCGACGGCGGCCTCGACGGTACGCGGCACGACCACGCCGAGCGGGACCTGGCGGTAGTTGGAGCCGTCGGTGGAGTACGCGCCGCGGGAGCCGGCGTCGAAGCGGACCTCGCCGTCGACCACCGGGCGCAACCGCGCGGCCAGGGCGTCGAGGTCCACGTCGGTGGCGGGCGCGGGTGCCCGGGTCACCGGGTCGGGCAGCGCGACCGGAGGTGCGGCGATCCGGGTCATGAGCGCAGCTCGTTGATCTTGTCACGGGCCACGGTGGCGAGGGTGGCCATCTTGTGCGGCTGGCCGCGCAGGAACGCCTCGGTGAAGTGTTTCGCCTGCTCGTAGCGGACCTTGCCGGGCATCGGCGGCTCGTTCGGGTTGACGTCGCAGTCCACCAGCGCCGGCCCCGGGTGCGCGAGGGCCTCACGGATCGCGCCGGGCAGCGCCTTCGGGTCGCTGACCTTGACGCCGTATCCGCCGCAGGCCCGCGCCCAGGCCGCGAAGTCCGCCTCCGGCCGCCGGTGGCGCACCTCGTACTCGGGGTAGCCGAGGATGATCTGCTCCCAGAGGATCTGCCCGTACGCGTTGTTGTTGTTGATCACCACCTTGATCGGCAGCTCGTGCCGCACGGCGGTGAGGAACTCGGCCATCAGCATCGCGAAGCCGCCGTCCCCGACGAACGCGATCACCTGGCGCCCCGGGTACGCGTGCTGCATGGCGATCGCGTACGGCAGGCCCGGCGCCATCGTCGCCAGGTTGCCGGACAGGTAGAACTCCCGGCCCCCACGGATGGTCCAGTGCCGCGCCGCCCAGGTCGCGATGGTGCCGGAATCACAGGTCAGGATCGCGTCCGAGGTGGCCGCCGCGTCGACGCAGCCGATCAGGTACTGCGGGGCGATCGGCTCACGCGACGGGTCCTGCAGGGCGGTCATCTCGGCCCGCCAGGTGTCCCGTTCGCGCTGGTACCGGGTCAGGAAGGACCGGTCGTCACGGGGCCGGAGCATCGGCAGCAGCTGCCGCAACGCCACGGTGGCGTCGGCGGTGACCGCGGCGTCCACCGGCAACCGCAGGCCGATCAGGCTGGCGTCGATGTCGATCTGCACCACCCGGGCCTGCCCGGCGGCGGGCAGATACTTCCCGTACGGGAAGGACGTGCCCACCATCAGCAGGGTGTCGCACTCCTCCATCAGCTCCTCACTCGGCTTGGTGCCGAGCAGGCCGAGGCCGCCGGTGGTGAGTGGGTGGTCGTCGGGAACGACCATCTTGCCGGAGAGCGTCTTGACGATCGGGCTGCCCAGGGCCTCGGCCACCGCCAGCACCTCGTCCCGCGCGCGGCGCGCGCCGACACCGACCAGCATGGCGACCTTGCTGCCCGCGTTGAGCACCTCCGCCGCGCGGGCCAGGTCGGCCTGCTCCGCGGGCACCGCCGGCTGCGACACCACCGGGCTGCTCATCGGCGGCTCGCCGGGGCTGACGTGCCGGTACGGGTCCTCGCCCGCCGCGGCGACCTGCACGTCGTTGGGGAAGCTCAGGTGCGCGACGCTGCGCCGGGCCAGCGCGTGCCGGATCGCGATGTCCACCACCCCCGGCAGCTGCTGCGGGTTGGTGACCATCAGGTTGTAGGCCTCCGCCACATCCTGGTAGAGCAGGGCGGCGTGCACCTCCTGCTGGTAGTGCGACCCGAGCACCGAGGTCTCCTGCATGCCGGTGATCGCCAGCACCGGCACGTGATCGAGCTTGGCGTCGTACAGGCCGTTGAGCAGGTGGATCGCGCCCGGCCCGGAGGTGGCGACGCAGACCCCCAGCCGCCCGGTGGCCTTGGCATAACCGGTCGCCATGAAGGCGGCCGCCTCCTCGTGGTGCACCAGGACGAAGTTCAGTTTCTCGCGCTGCCGGCGGAAGCCCTCCATCAGGCCGTTGATGCCGTCGCCGGGCAGGCCGAAGACGGTGTCCACGCCCCATTCCACCAACCGACGGGCCAGCCTCTCGCCCACGATCTCCTGCACGTCACGCCTCCTGATCTGGAGTTTCCGCGTTCTCGACCCCGCTGGTGCCGGCCGTCGTACGTCGACGGAGGCGGGCGCGTCGGCCGCCGTAGGGCAGGCGCGCGCGGGCCGGCGGCAGGAGCGGGCGGTGAACGGGTGCCCTTCCGCGTGCCCGATATCCCGGCAGCTACCCGCGTCGTTTGCCGACAAACCTCCACTCCGGTTCCCCGGAGGTCAGCCCCGGCGACGGGAGCGGGCCAGGAGGAAGCCGACGGCCAGGCCGGCGGCGAGCGTGACGAGGGTACGGGGGTTGACCGAGGCGCGCAGCCGGCCGAGCCCGCGGCGGGGGTCGACCACCGCTCCGGCGACGCTGCCGGCCGCACCGGCCACCACGTCACTCCATCGATCTGTGTTCATCGCCCGCCGCCTTCCCGGTCCGCCCGACCCCGCGCCGGTACCCGTCACGGCCGACGGCAAACCGGCGGACCGACCGCGACGGGCCGCGGGGTGCCCGAGAACAGTCGAGCCGGCCGGGGCGTGGCCCCGGCCGGCTCGATGGTCGGCTCGTCAGTGGATGGCGACCGGTGTCGGCAACTGCTCCCCCGACTCGCCGTCGAGCAGGTGCGACGGTTCACGCCGGCGGGGCAGGAACGCCACCGGGATGAAGGTGAGCAGCACCAGCGCGAACCCGACCCAGAAGGTGGTGGCGAAGGAGCTGGCCGCGAAGTCGAGGCCGCGCTCGATCAGCGCCGGCGGCACCGGGAACCGCTGGGCCAGCTCCGGGTGCTGCTGGGCGACGATGGCCAGCCAACTCTCGGTGACCGCCTTGCCGGTCGCCGGGTCGGTGGCCCCGGGGATGGGCTGCGAGCCGTTCAGCTCGTTGGTGAGGATCACCGACATCAACGCGGCACCGATCGAGCCTCCGATCTGCTGGAGGATATTGACCAGCGTGGAGCCACGAGCCACCTCTGCGGCGTGCAGCGTCTTCAACGCCGAGGTCATGATCGGCATCATGGTGGCGCCCATGCCCAGACCCATCACGAACAGCGCCCCGCAGAGCAGCCAGTACGAGGTGTGCGGATCGATCTGGGTGAAGGCGAAGAAGCCGGCGGCGATGAGCACCAGCGCGAACGGCACGGTCCGGCCGACCGGCACCCGGTCGGCCAGCATCCCGGCGACCGGCATGGTGAGCATGGCGCCGATGCCCTGCGGCGCCATGAGCAGGCCGGCGGTGAGCGTCGACTCGCCGCGGATCTGCAGGAAGTAGCTCGGGAAGAGCAGGCCGGCGCCCATGAACGCGATGATGAAGACGAACAGGCTCACCGAGGCGATGGTCAGGTTGCGGTTGCGGAGCAGCCGCAGGTCGAGCAGCGGGTGCTTCGGCTTGAACGAGTAGAGCACGAACCCGACCAGGAGCGCGGCGCCGATCAGCATGGGCGCCCAGACCTGGGGGTCGGCGACGGTGCCCGCCTCGGGCAGCGAAGAGACGCCGTAGAGGAACAGGGCCAGCCCCGGCGAGAGCATCACCATGCCGAGGAAGTCGAACGACTCGGACGGCTGGGGGTTGTCCTTCGGCAGCGCCAGCGCGGCGTAGGCCAGCGCGATGACGCCGATCGGCAGGTTGATCAGGAAGATCCAGTGCCAGCTCGCGGTGTCGATCAGCCAGCCGCCGAGGATCGGGCCGCCGATCGGGCCGAGCAGCATCGGGATGCCGAGGACGGCCATCAGCCGGCCGATCCGGTGCGGGCCGGCCGCCCGGGTCATGATCGTCATACCGAGCGGCATGAGCATGCCGCCGCCCAGGCCCTGGA
>NZ_JAPDPH010000174.1 GCF_026013475.1 Micromonospora yasonensis
CCGCGTTGAACGGGGACAGCGCGCCGCCGAGCTTGGTGAGGGTGTTCCAGCGGACCTGCCCCAGCCAGTCCGTCGGGAGGATGTCGGAGGCCGATGGTCGGGGTGCCGGCGCCGGCGAGGCCGCTGCCGTAGTCATGCCCGCCGCTGCCCGGGGCACCGGCGCCCGGCTGGTAGGAACCGGCGCCGCCGCTGCCGAAGTTGCCACCGGTGGGGGGCGGCGCGATGGCGGAGTGCCCACCGCCGCCGAACGAACCGCCGCCACCGCCGATGCCCGTGCTGCCGAGGTTGGGCGCGCCGCCGCCGCCGATGCCGCCACCTCCACCGCCACCGCCGCCCGGGTACCCGGCCGGCGGGGTACGGTCGTCCGGCCGGTAGCCGTCGATGCCGGCGCCGGACGGTGGCGGTACGACCAGCTTCGGCCGCTCGGTCTCCACGGCGGTGGGCAGCGGCGACATGGCGGTGTTGGCCGCGTTCTGGTTGTCCCGGTACCAGTTGTCGAGGTGGGACTTGGTGTCCCACCACCCGCCCCGCTTGTGGTCCTCGGCGTTGCCGTCGACCTTCATGGTCGCTTCGAGGTCGTCGGCCTTGTCGCGGAACGCGCCGTCGGCGTACGAACCCGGGTTGCTCTGGTAGTCCTTGCGCAGCGCGGCGAGGAAGCCCGAGGCGCTCTCACCGTCCCGGGCGTCGTCCAGCTCGGTGCCGTTGGGCAGGCTCCACTCGTTCCAGCCGAAGTCGTCCATCAGCGGGATCGGGATGCTGGCCACCGACGTGCGGATGTCCCCCTCGATCCGGGACAGCGCCCCGCTGACGTTGCTCGCGTGGGTGATCAGCTCCTCGATGTCCTTGCCGATGTCACCCAGGTGCTCCCGGTACGCGTCACCGCCGCTGCCCTTCCAGCCGGCCAGCATCGCGGGCAGGCCGTCGGTGTGCGGGCGCTCCTTACCGGGCGCGATCGGGCCGACGAAGGACCGCCCGATCAGCGCGTCCCGCAGGTAACCGAGCCCGGTGGAGAGGTTGTTCCACCCCACACCGACCGAGCCCACGGTCTCCGGGTCCGCCGACAGCGTCACCTCACGGACGCACCGCTCCCAGGTTCCTCCTGCCATGACCGTCTCCCCCTCAGGCCTTGTACGGGTACGTGGGCTGGGTGCCCGTCGTCGCCGGCGGCGGCGCCGCGGATTCCAGGATCCGCTCGATCTGCTTGCCGTTGGCGGCGTTGCGCGCCTCGGTGTCGCGGAACGCCTGGGCGATGTCCTCGGTGCCCTTCTTGAGCGCGGCGAGCTTGCCGGAGAGCGCCTTGAGGTGCTGCTCCATGTTGGCCGTCGACGTGGTCAACGCCTGCCACTGCATCCGGGCGTCCTCGTACGCGCCGAAGGGGGTGCCGTTCGGCACGGTCTGCGCGTTGTTGCTGTCGCCCTTCATCCGCTCCTTGATGCGTTCCATCTCGTAGCTGATGGTGTCGTCGACGTACTGCTTCAGCCGCTCGACGTAATCCGCCGCGGCGTCCAGGTCCTCGACGCTGACGTGCAGATCGCCGGTGTCCGGCGGCCTGATGTCACCCATGCTGCTGCCCTCCCCGCTGCCGACCCCGGTCGGTCCAATACGGACGCAGCGTATCGAGTGACGGCCAGTCGAGGCACCCCCACCCCACGCCACCGGACGCCGGTGGGACCACCGCCCGCGGATACGACGAAGCGCGGGAACCGGTACGGTTCCCGCGCTCCGCAGGCGTCGGCGGCGTTGCTACTGCTGGGCGCCGGCCGGCATCTTCAGCCCGTTGATCGGGGTCAGCGGCAGCAGCTTCCGGCCGGTGGGGCCGATCTGGATCTCGGTGTCCATCGACGGGCAGACGCCGCAGTCGAAGCACGGGGTCCACCGGCAGTCGTCCTGCTCGTACTCGGACAGCGAGTCCTGCCAGTCCTGCCAGAGCCAGTCCTTGTCCAGGCCCGAGTCGAGGTGGTCCCAGGGCAGGACCTCCAGCTCCTCGCGCTCCCGGGTGGTGTACCAGTCGAGGTCCACGCCGAAGGCCGGCAGCACCTCGGCGGCGGCGTCCACCCAGCGCTGGTACGAGAAGTGCTCGCTCCAGCCGTCGAACCGGCCGCCGTTCTCCCACACCTTGCGGATCACCGCGCCGACCCGGCGGTCACCTCGGGAGAGCAGGCCCTCGATCAGCGACGGCTCGCCGTCGTGGTAGCGGAAGCCGATCGCCCGACCGAGCGAACGGTCCGCGTTGATCGCCTGCTTGAGCAGCTTGAGCCGCGCGTCGATGACCTCCGGCCGCGCCATCGAGGCCCACTGGAACGGGGTGTGCGGCTTCGGCACGAACCCGCCGATGGAGACCGTGCAGCGGATGTCCTTGGACCCGGTGGCCGCCCGGCCGGCCCGGATCACCTCGTGCGCCATGTCCGCGATCTCGAGGACGTCCTCGTCGGTCTCGGTGGGCAGGCCGCACATGAAGTACAGCTTCACCTGCCGCCAGCCGTTGGTGTACGCGGTCACCACCGTGCGGATCAGGTCGTCCTTCGACACCATCTTGTTGATGACCTTGCGGATCCGCTCCGAGCCGCCCTCCGGGGCGAAGGTCAGACCGGTCCGCCGGCCGTTGCGGGACAGCTCCTGCGCCAGCTCGATGTTGAACGCGTCGACCCGGGTCGAGGGCAGCGAGAGCGAGACGTTGGTGCCCTCGTACTGCTGGGCCAGGCCGGAGCACATGTCGCCGATCTCGGAGTGATCGGCCGAGGACAGCGACAGCAGGCCCACCTCGTGGAAGCCGGAGAACTCCAACCCCTGCTGGACCATCTGGCCGACGGTGGTGATCGAGCGCTCCCGCACCGGGCGGGTGATCATGCCGGCCTGGCAGAACCGGCAGCCGCGGGTGCAGCCGCGGAAGATCTCCACCGCGTACCGCTCGTGGACCGTCTCGGCGAGCGGCACCAGGGGCTTCTTCGGGTACGGCCAGGCGTCCAGGTCCATGGTCGTGCGCTTGTGCACCCGGAACGGCACGTCCGGGCGGTTCGGCACGACCCGCTGGATCCGCCCGTCGGGCAGGTAGTCCACGTCGTAGAAGCGCGGCACGTAGACGCTCTCGGTGCGGGCCAGCCGCAGCAGCAACTCGTCGCGTCCGCCCGGGCAGCCCTCGGCCTTCCAGTCCCGAACGATCGCGGTGATCTCCAGCACCGCCTCCTCGCCGTCGCCGAGCACCGCGGCGTCGACGAAGTCGGCGATCGGCTCCGGGTTGAACGCGGCGTGCCCGCCGGCCACGATCACCGGGTCGGCGTCGGTGCGGTCGGCGGCGAGCAGCGGGATGCCGGCCAGGTCGATCGCGGTGAGCAGGTTGGTGTAGCCCAGCTCGGTGGAGAAGGAGACGCCGAACACGTCGAAGTCCCGCACCGAGCGGTGCGCGTCGACGGTGAACTGCGGCACGCCGTGGGCGCGCATCAGCCTCTCCAGGTCCGGCCAGACCGCGTACGTCCGCTCGGCGAGCACGTCGGGCAGCTCGTTGAGCACCTCGTAGAGGATCTGTACGCCCTGGTTGGGCAGTCCCACCTCGTACGCGTCCGGGTACATCAGCGCCCACCGGACGGTTGCCGCGTCCCAGTCCTTGACCACCGCGCCCAACTCGCCCCCGACGTACTGGATGGGCTTGGTCACCTGGGGCAGCAGCGGCTCCAGCCGGGGCCAGATCGACGACTCCAGGTCGCGGCGCGGCGACAGACGCGCCGCGCTGGAGCCGTCGCCGGAATTGGCCGGGACCGGGCGCGGCGTCGTGGACGGGGCACTCATGATGCCCAAGGGTACGCGGTGCCCCGCCGGTCCCCACGTCGCACCGCACGACCGCGGCCGTCCGGCCGGCGTCCGGCGCCACGGCCGTTCCCGCCGTACCCCTTCGCTGGTCAGCGCGGGGTGGACGGCCACGGCAGCCCGCCGGTCGCCGTCGGTGCCGCCCTGCGCGAAGGCGGCGGCGAGCACCGCGGGCGGGGCGGTCCGACTGATTCGTCGGGGGTGGCACAGCGGTACTAACCTCGCAACGGGCGCGAGAGGAGATTGCCGCGATGCCGCAGCCGCAGCCGGGGGCGGACCGCCCGGCCGACGGGGGCACCCCGGTCACGGGCCGGGATCCGGGCACTGACGAATTGGCCCACTCCCCCGCACCCCCGTCGCCCCGCGAGCCGGGCGACCAGCGCGACCCCGACCCCACCGACGGCATCGCCGCCGGCCCGACGCCCGTGATCGACGCCGCCACGGGGGCCGCCACTACCGACCCGCCACCCGCGCCCGGCGACCCGCTCGACGGCGACGGCGGCGACCAGCCCGAGGCGGCCGACCAGCACGACGCCGCCGACCGGAAGGACGCGACCGACGGGCACGTCCCCGACGCCGAGGCCGGATCCGTCGCCACGGCGGCATCCGACGAGCCGGCGGCCGGGGCGCCCGCCGATCGGCCGGCCGAGCCCCCCGCCGAGGCACGGCCCGCGGACGGGTCGGCCGGCGAGGCCCCCGCCACCCCGACGCGCGGCTCCGCCCCGGTGCGCCCGACCGGTTCCGCCGCCGTGCCGGCGCGCCCGACCGGCTCGGCCGCCGTGCCCGGCCGCCCGACCGGTTCCGCCCCCGTGCCCGGTCGGCCGGCCGACGCCACCCCCGTGCCCGATCCACCCGACCCGGCCCCGGTCGCCGCCCGGACCGACCCGACCCGGGTGGAGAACCAGGCCGAACCGCCCGCGCCCCGGTGGAGCGGCTCGGCCCCGGTCCCGCCCCCGCCGCCGCGCAAGCGGGCCTGGGGCGAGTCCGCCGAGCCGACGCCGGTCCCGCCGCTCGACGCGCCGGAGCACCAGGTCCCGGTCGACCCCTGGGAGGGGGTGGACACCACCGGCTGGCACCTGCACTCGATCGAGTTCCCGGCGCTGCCGCCGACCCTGGCGTACCCGGCGCCGGCGCACACGCCGCCCTACCCGGCGCCGCCGCCGGTGAGCCCGGCACCGGTGGCGCCACCAACGCCGGTCGCCCGACCGGTCCCGCCACCGCCGCCGGTAGCCGCCCGGCCGGTGTCGCCGCCGCCGGTCGAGGCCCCGGCGCCCCGGCCCGCACCACCGGCGCCGAAGCAGGGCCGCGGCCGGCCCACGCCACCGGTCACCGCGCCGCCCGGGTGGCAGCCGCCCAAGGGGTACGTCGCCGTCCCGGTCCGCCGCCGCCGCCGCTGGCCCTGGGTGCTGCTGCTCACCGTGGCCTGCTGCTGCGGCGTCCCGCTCTGGTGGGCCAAGCCGCTCGCCAGCCAGTACCCGGCCGACGCCGCCCTGCCCGACCAGGTGGCCGGACTACGACTGCGGGACGACGAGCACAGCCAGGCCACCGCCGAGCAGCTGAAGAACGAGGTACGCCAGGCGCACCTGCTCGCCGAGGACGCCTTCGCCGGGGTCTACGGCACCAGCGACGGCAAGCGGGTCGCCCTCTTCGGCGGCACCGGGTTCCGGCTCACCCCGGAGTCCGACGCCGACGCCGAGATCGCCCGCCTGAAGAACGAGTACGCCCTCGGCAAGACGGTGCCGGTGGAGACCAACGTCCGGGGCCGCTACGAGCGGTGCGCGGTGGGCCGGGCGGACGGCGATGCGGTGGTGGTCTGCACGTCGGTCGACCACGGCAGCCTGACCACGGGTGTCTTCACCCGGCTCTCGGTCGACGACAGCGCCCGACTGCTGGAGGAGCTGCGCAGCGAGGTGGTGACTCCGAAGCAGTCCTGACCGGTCGCGCGTCGGATGGTCTCGAACACGTAAAGGCCTTGTGTCTCTCCCTCACACTTTGCGCGTTTCGGGGGAAAATCGGGATATGTCGCGGCGTTGGCTTTTCGCCGATCAGCTGGGGCCGCACTTCCTCGACGACCGCAGGCAACCGGTCCTGCTGATCGAGTCGAAGGCGGTCTTCCGGCGTCGCGTCTACCACCGGCAGAAGGCCCACCTGATCCTCTCCGCGCTCCGCCACCGCGCCGCCGAACTGGGCGACCAGGCGATCCACCTGCGCGCCGAGACGTACGGGCAGGCGCTGAACAGGGTCCGCGAGCCGCTCGAGGTCTGCCATCCGACCTCCCGCGCGGCCCTGGCGTTCGTCCGCGGCCTGGACCGGGTCACCGTGCTGCCGGCCCGGGGGTTCGTGACCAGCCTGGCGGACTTCGCCGACTGGGCCGACAGCCGCCGGGGCGAGCTGCGGATGGAGGCGTTCTACCGGTTCGCCCGGGAGCACCACGGGGTGCTCCTGGACGGCCGCGACCCGGCGGGCGGCCGGTGGAGCCACGACACCGAGAACCGCGATCCGCCACCGAAGGACGGCAAGCTCGACGTGCCGGCCCCGCCGATGCCGAAGGAGGACGACATCGACGCGGAGGTCCGGGCCGACCTGGACCGCTGGGAGCGGCAGGGCATCCGGTTCGCCGGCCGGGACGGTCCCCGCCGCTTCCCCGCCACCGCCAGGGAGGCCGAGGCCCGGCTGCGGCACTTCCTCCGGCACCGGCTGGCCGCGTTCGGCCCGTACGAGGACGCGATGCGCGCCACCGACCCGTGGCTGGCGCACAGCGCGCTCTCCGCCGCGTTCAACCTCGGCCTGCTCGATCCGCTGGCGGCGGTCCGGGGCGCCGAGCAGGCGTACCGGAGGCAGGGCGTGCCGCTGGCCAGCGTGGAGGCCTTCATCCGGCAGGTGATGGGCTGGCGGGACTACATCTGGCACACCTACTGGTACTTCGAGCCGTCCTGGCAGAACAGCAACGAGCTGGGCGCGCGGCGGTCCGCGCCGGGCTGGTGGGCCGACCTGGACGCGGACGCCGTCGACGCGCGCTGTCTCTCGGACGTGCTCGCCGGCGTCCGGGACCGAGCCTGGGCGCACCACATCCCCCGGCTGATGGTGCTGGGAAACTACGCCCTGCAACGGGGTTGGCGCCCGGCCGAGCTGGTCGAGTGGTTCCGCACCCGGTTCGTGGACGGCTACGACTGGGTGATGACCGGCAACGTGGTCGGCATGAGCCAGTACGCCGACCTGGGCCGGGCGACCACCAAGCCGTACGTCGCCGGCGGCGCGTACATCAACCGGATGAGCGACTACTGCGGCGGCTGCCGGTACGACCCGAAGCAGCACCTCGGCGAGCAGGCCTGCCCGTTCACAGCCGGCTACTGGGCCTTCCTGACCGGCAACCGCAGCCGGATCCCGGCCAACGCCCGGACGGCCCGCGCCATGAAGCAGATGCAGCGCCGCACCGACCTCGACGCCGTGGTCGCCCAGGAGAAGCAGCGCGGCAACGACCCGCCGTGACCGGCCGCGAACGATCAGGCGGTCGGGCCCGCGGTGGGCTCGGCGCGCTTGGGGGCGTAGCGGGGGACGTACTCCTGACCGGTGAGCTTCTGGATCTCGGCCATCATCTCGTCGGTCATCTCGCGCAGCGAGGTCCGGTCGTCGGACCGGCCGGTGAAGTCCAGCGGCTTGCCGAACCGAATGCTGATCTTGGCCTTGCCGGGCCGGGGCACCCGCGTCCCGATGGGCTGCGCCTTGTCGGTGCCGGTCACGCCGACCGGGATGATCGGCACGCCGGCCGCCACCGCCAGCCGCGCCGCGCCGGTGCGCCCCCGGTAGAGCCGCCCGTCCGGCGAGCGGGTCCCCTCGGGATAGACGGCGACCAGGTCACCGGCCTTGAGCACCGGGATGGCGGCGTCGAACGCCGACAGCGCCGCCCGCCCGCCGGCCCGCTCGACTGGGATGGCGCCCAGCCCGGTGAGCACGAACTTGGAGAACGCGCCCTTCACGCCGGTGCCCTTGAAGTACTCCGACTTGGCCCAGAACGCCAGGTGCCGTGGGACCACGGTGCCGAGGAGCAGCTCGTCGGCGACGGAGAGGTGATTGCCCGCGAAGATCGCGCCGCCGGTCGCCGGGATGTGCTCCAACCCCTCCACGGTCGGACGGAAGGCCAACCGGATCGTGGGTGCCACGGCGAGCTTGCCGATGGTGTAGAGCAGGGGCACGGGTCCTCCGGCGGTCGAACGTGAGCAGGCGCTGTCACGGTAGCGGACGGTTCCACGCCGGGCGGATCGGGTAGCTGGTCGCCCACCCGGGGTGGTCCGGCTGCGCGCACGCCGCCGGACCACCGGGTCAGCACCTCATACCCGCCGGACGGCCACCGTCACCCGCTCGCCCTCGCCGACCTCGCCGGCGAAGCCGTCGACCCCGTCGGCGAAGTCGACCGTGTCGGCCAGCACCTCCCCGGCCACGAAGTCGGTGTACGCGGCCACCGCCGCGCGGACCTCCGCCGAGGCCGAGACCGCCACCACGATCCGGTCCGAGACGTCCAGGTCGGCGTCCCGCCGGGCCTGCTGCACCACCCGGACCACGTCGCGGGCCAGCCCCTCGGCGGCCAGCTCCGGGGTGACCTCGGTGTCCAGCACGACCACGCCCTCGCCGCCGGGCAGCGGCGCGGAGTGCTCGGCGTCGGCGGCGACCAGGCGCAGCTCGTACTCGCCCTCGGCGAGGCTGACCCCGGCGGCGACCGGGGCGCCGTCGACCAGCTCCCACTCCCCCGCCTTGACCGCCTTGATCACCTGCTGGACCGCCTTGCCCACCCGGGGACCGAGCGCCCGGGGCACCACGGTCAGCACCTGCTGGCAGTACGCGGACACCTCGTCGGTGAATACGACCTCCTTCACGTTGACCTCGTCGGCGACCAGGTCGGTGAAGGGCCGCAGCTGGGCGGCGACCGGCGCGGCCACGGTCAGCCTGCGCAGCGGCAGCCGGACCCGCAGCCCCTTCGCCTTGCGCAGCGACAGCGCCGCCGAGGCGACCGCCCGCACGTTGTCCATCGCGGAAACCAGCTCGTGGTCGGCCGGGAACTCGTCCGCCGACGGCCAGTCGGTCAGGTGCACCGACCGCTCGCCGGTGAGGCCGCGCCAGATCTCCTCCGCGGTCAGCGGCGCCAGCGGCGCCACCACCCGGCAGAGCGTCTCCAGCACCGTCCAGAGAGTGTCGAACGCGTCGGCGTCCCCGGACCAGAACCGGTCCCGCGAGCGGCGCACGTACCAGTTGGTCAGCGCGTCCAGGTAGGACCGGACGGTGGCGCAGGCGCCGGAGATGTCGTACCCGTCCATCTGCCCCTGGACCGTCGACACCAGCTCGTTCGTCTTCGCCAGCACGTACCGGTCGAGCAGGTGCGTCGAGTCGGTCCGCCGCTTCGCGGAGTAGGAGTCCGCGTTGGCGTAGAGCGAGAAGAAGTACCAGACGTTCCAGAGCGGCAGGAGCACCTGACGCACCGCGTCCCGGATGCCGGCCTCGGTCACCGACATGTCGCCGCCGCGCAGCACCGGCGAGGACATCAGCATCCAGCGCATCGCGTCCGACCCGTACGAGTCGAAGACGTGGTACACGTCCGGGTAGTTGCGCAGGCTCTTGGACATCTTGCGCCCGTCGGAGCCGAGCAGGATGCCGTGGCTGAGGCAGTTGCGGAACGCCGGCCGATCGAACAGCGCGGTGGCCAGCACGTGCATGGTGTAGAACCAGCCGCGGGTCTGTCCGATGTACTCGACGATGAAGTCACCCGGGTAGTGGTGCTCGAACCACTCGCGGTTCTCGAACGGGTAGTGCACCTGGGCGAACGGCATCGAGCCGGACTCGAACCAGCAGTCCAGCACCTCCGGCACCCGGCGCATCATCGACTTCCCCGTCGGGTCGTCCGGGTTGGGCCGGACCAGCTCGTCCACCATTGGCCGGTGCAGGTCGGTCAGGCGAACCCCGAAGTCCCGCTCCAGGTCGGCCAGCGAGCCGTACACATCCACCCGCGGGTAGTTCGGGTCGTCCGACTTCCACACCGGGATCGGCGAGCCCCAGAACCGGTTCCGGCTGATCGACCAGTCCCGGGCGTTGGCCAGCCACTTGCCGAACGAGCCGTCCTTGATGTGGCCCGGGGTCCAGTTGATCTGCTGGTTGAGCTCGACCATCCGGTCCTTGAACCGGGTCACCGCCACGAACCACGAGGACACCGCCTTGTAGACCAGCGGGGTGTCGCAGCGCCAGCAGTGCGGGTACGAGTGGGTGTAGGTGTCCTGCTTGAGCACCACCCCCCGCTCCTTCAGCTCCCGGATCACCGGCTTGTTCACGTCGAAGACCTGCTCGCCCTGGTACGGCGGGACCAGCGCGGTGAACCGGGTGTGGTCGTCCACCGTGACGATGGTCGGGATGCCGGCCGCGTTGCAGGTGTTCTGGTCGTCCTCACCGAAGGCCGGGGCCAGGTGCACGATCCCGGTGCCGTCCTCGGTGGTGACGAAGTCCGCGCCGAGCACCTGGTACGCGTTCGGCCCGGCCTGCTCCACCAGGAAGTCGTAAAGCGGGGTGTAGCGGCGGCCGACCAGATCCCGGCCGTGCACCGTGCCGACCTGCTCGTACCCCTCCAGTTCCTTGGCGTACGCGCCGAGCCGCGCCGCGCCGACGACGTAGCGCGCGCCGTCGCGCTCCAGCACCGCGTACTCGATGTCGGGGCCGACGGCGAGCGCCAGGTTCGACGGCAGGGTCCACGGCGTGGTGGTCCAGACGCCCAGCCGCACCGGCCCGCGCACCGGTTCCGGGGCGGACTCGTCGGGGGTCAGCTCGAACCACACCGACAGGGTCGGGTCGTGCCGGTCCTTGTAGACGTCGTCCATCCGGGTCTCGGTGTTCGACAGCGGCGTCTCGCACCGCCAGCAGTACGCCAGCACCCGGAAGCCCTCGTAGACCAGGCCCTTGTCGTGCAGGGTCTTGAAGGCCCACATGACGCTTTCCATGTAGTCCAGGTCGAGCGTCTTGTAGTCGTTGGCGAAGTCGACCCAGCGGGCCTGCCGGGTGACGTACCGCTCCCAGTCCTGGGTGAACTCCAGCACCGAGGTGCGGCAGGCCTCGTTGAACCGGGCCACGCCGAGGTCGAGGATCTCCGCCTTGCTGGTGATGCCGAGCTGCTTCTCGGCCACCACCTCGGCCGGCAGGCCGTGGCAGTCCCAGCCGAACCGGCGCTCGACGTGCTTGCCGCGCATCGTCTGGTAGCGCGGCACCACGTCCTTGACGTACCCGGTGAAGAGGTGGCCGTAGTGCGGCAGGCCGTTGGCGAACGGCGGGCCGTCGTAGAAGACGAACTCGTTGGCGCCGTTCGCGCCCGCGTCGCGGGCCTCGACGGAGGCCTCGAAGGTCTTGTCGGCCGTCCAGTGCTCCAGGACCCGGCGCTCGACCGCGGGCAGGTCCGGGCTCGCCGGCACGCCGGCGGCGGTCGGGTCGTGCAACGGATAGGCCATCGGGGGTCGCTCTCCTCGCGCAGTCTCACGGTCGTGGGTCTGCGAGGACGAGCCTTCTCCGGTACGCCGTCACCGGCGCCCCGGGTCGGGCCCGCGGTACCACCCCGCTTGGCGGTCAAGGTGCGACCGCCCGCTCGTTGGCCGGCTGTGACGGGCCGGTCCCGTCCGGTTCTACTGGGCCGGTCACCCGGCTGTTCTTCCGGAGGCTCGCCGGTGATGGCCGGGTCGTCGCCTGTCTGCCGACAAGCGTACTCGACCCGCCGGCCGACCCGCCCCCGAGTATCCGCGGGAAAGGGCGCCCGGCCGGGAACGCCCGCGCCCTCCTCAAGCTCTTCGAGGCTGGATGCCGCCGCCGCGCCTCCCTCGACACCAGGTGACCCCCGGGCCCACCCCCGCCCGGGGCGGGGTGGGCCCGGGGACCGGCGTCAGCGGCCGGGGGCCGGCAGGGTGGTGGTCCAGAGGGAGGCGCCGGCGCGGTCGCGCAGGTGCACCGTCAGGTCGCCGGACTCGCCGTCGATCGAGACCTCGCCGAAGTGCTGGAAGCCCTCCGCCGGTGAGGTGTTCGCCCGGGGCGGCGCGTGGGTGAACACGGCCTGCGGACCGAAGGTGCCGTCCAGGGCGTTCGGACCGAACGCGCCGGCGTGCGCCGGCCCGGAGACGAACTCCCAGAACGGGGTGAAGTCGCCGACCGCCGCCCGGGCCGGGTCGTAGTGGTGGGCGGCGGTGTAGTGCACGTCGGCGGTGAGGAAGACGATCCCGGTGACGCCGGCCCGGTGCGCCGCGCGCAGCACCTCGGCGAACTCCAGCTCCCGGCCGGCGGGCGCGCCGGGGTCGCCCTGCGCCACGCCCTCCTGCGCGCTGGGGCCGTCCGGCACCACGAGGCCGAGCGGCAGGTCGTTGGCGATCACCTTCCAGGTCGCCCGGGACGCGGCCAGCTCGCGGATCAGCCACTCCCGCTGCTCCCGCCCGAGCAGGCCCCGCCCCGGGTCGGCGTACGTGTTGCCGTCGTTGGGGTCCTTGTAGGTGCGCATGTCCAGGACGAAGACGTCCAGCAGCGGCCCGTACGACAGCTTGCGGTAGAGCGCCCCGTCGGCGGCGACCGGCAGCCACTCGTGGAACGCCTGCCGGGCCCGGGCGGCGAGCACGTCCACCCGCTTCTCGGTGTACCGGGCGTCGGTGAGGATCTGCCCCGGGTACCAGTTGTTGCGTACCTCGTGGTCGTCCCACTGGTTGACCTGCGGCACCTCGGCGGCGAGCGCGCGCAGGTGCTCGTCGAGCAGGTTGTACGCGAACTGTCCGCGGTACTCGGTCAGCGTCTCGGCCACCTTGCTCTTCTCCGGGGTGACCAGGTTGCGCCAGATCCGCCCGTCGGGCAGCGGCACGCTCTCGGTCAGCGGCCCGTCGGCGTAGACGGTGTCCCCGCTGCACAGGAAGAAGTCGGGGCGGCGCTCCCGCATGGCCCGGAAGATCGCCAGGCCGTCGAAGTCCGGGCTGATGCCCCAGCCCTGCCCCACGATGTCGCCGGTCCAGACGAACCGCACGTCCCGCCGGTCCTGCGGGCCGGGCGCCGTGGTGAACGAACCGAGCAGCGGCTCGCTGCGCACCCCGGGCCGGTCCAGGCTCTCCACGCTCACCCGGTAGTACAGCCGCTCGCCCGAGGGCAGGCCGCGCAACCGCACCCGCCCGGTGCCGTCGGTCGACGGGTCCACCACCGGGCCGCGCAGCAGCCGGGCGCCGCGCAGGTCGGGGCGGCGGCTCACCTCCACGTACATCCGGCCGGGGCGGTCGGCGCGGGTCCAGACCAGCGCCGATTCGGCGGTCACGTCGCCGCTCTGCACGCCGTGCGTGAGCAGCGGGCGGTCGGCCGGCCGCCAGGCCGGCGCCGCTCCGGCGGGGGCCCCGCCGAGCAGGCCGCCGCCGGCCAGCCCGGCGCCCGTCAGCAGTCCGGCACGCAACACGGTACGTCGATCGAGAGAAGTCATCTGTCCCCTCCGTCGGAAGTCGGTCCCCCGTGGTCTACCGGGCACAGATGAGGTGGACCGCCGGCGTGGATGTCCGGCGGGGGAATCCCTGCTGACCACTCGTCGACGGACATGACCACCGTCACAGCCGCCCGCTGTCACGTCCGGGCCGCGCCGGCCCGTCATGCAGGCGTACGGACGACACGAGGGAGGCGGCGATGAGCCGGATCAACATGGCGGCGGTGGCGCCGGAGACGTACCAGGCGGTGCTCGGGCTGGAGAAGTACATCCGCACCAACCTGGACCACACCGTGCTGGAGCTGGTGAAGCTGCGCGCGTCGATGCTCAATGGCTGCGCGTTCTGCGTGGACATGCACAGCCGGGACGCGCTGGCGGCCGGAGAGTCCAGCCGGCGGCTGTTCGCCGTCGCGGCGTGGCGGGAGGCGCCGTTCTTCGACGAGCGGGAGCGGACCGCGCTGGCGCTGACCGACGCGGTCACCCGGCTCGGGGAGCACGGCGTGCCGGACGAGGTGTGGGACGCCGCCGCGAAGGTCTGGTCGGAGAAGGAACTGGCCGATCTGCTGGTCGCGATCGCCACAATCAACGTGTGGAACCGGATCTCGGTGAGCACCCGGAACGAGCCGCCGCTCGAGGTGTGACGACCACCGGGGCAGCGGAGGCGGCCGGTGCGCTCACCGCGCACCGGCCGATGCTGCTCGGGCTGGCCTACCGGCTGCTCGGCAGCGTGCACGACGCCGAGGACGTGCTCCAGGAGGCGTACCTGCGCTGGCTCGACGTCGACCGGGCGGCGGTCGCCGAGCCGCGCCGGTACCTGTCCCGGGTGGTGACCCGGCTGGCGCTGGACCGGCTGCGGGCCCGGCAGGCCGCCCGGGAGACGTACGTCGGCCCGTGGCTGCCGGAGCCGGTGCCCACCGACCCGTCGCCGTTCGGGCCGCTGGACACCGTCGAACTGCGGGAGACGGTCTCCACCGCCCTGCTGCACCTGCTCGAACGGCTCACCCCGCCGGAGCGGGCGGTGTACGTCCTGCACACCGCCTTCGCCCTGCCGTACGCCGAGATCGCCGACCTGCTGGACCGGTCGGCGGCGGACTGCCGCCAACTGCACCACCGGGCGGTCGCCCGGCTCGCCGACGCGCGGCGGCGCTTCACCGCCGGCCCGGCGGAGCAGCGGCGACTGCTCGACGCCTTTCTCGCCGCCGCCCGCGAGGGCGACCTGGCCCGGCTCACCGACCTGGTCGCCGCCGACGCGACCGCCTGGAGCGACGGCGGCGGGCGGGTCCGCGCGGCCCGCAACCCGGTCCACGGCGCGGACCGGATCGCCCGCTTCTTCGCCGGCGTCTACGGCCGCCGCCGGCCCGGCGTACGGGCCGCCCCGGTCGAGCTGAACGGCGCGCCCGCGCTGGTGCTGACCTGGCCGACCGGCGTGCGCTACACGCTCGCCCTGACCGCTGCGGGCGGCCGGATCACCGGCCTCTACCTGGTCGGCAACCCCGACAAGCTGACCCGCCTCACC
>NZ_JAPDPH010000175.1 GCF_026013475.1 Micromonospora yasonensis
CGAACCCCTTCACCCCCAAACGGATGCCAAATGCATCCGGGCACCGGCCGTGGCCAGCACGCAGGTCAGATGAGAGCCACACGACCAGCGTGGGCAGCCGAAATGAGAGCGACAACCCGGGCGCCTCGACCGAAGCCTGGCCGGGCCACGGTCGCAGGTTAATGAAACAAGTAGCCGAGATGAGTGCGTCACCCTTTGGCGGGGTAGCCGGGCTTAGGAGGTAGGGATCAGATCAGAGCGGCGAAGGACTCGATACCTTCAACCCAGCCGGCACCTCGTCCCAGTCGGCGAGCCGAACCCGTCATGCGTATTGTCTAGCGGGTGAATTGGCGCTCACCGAGACCGGCCGTCATAGCGGCAGCGCTCGGTGCTGCCTTCGTCCTCTCTGCCGCCGTTTCGCTCAGCGTGCCAATCTTGGTCCAGACCAGTGATGGTGGCAGCACTGCGGCAGAACCGACCGCTCCCCGAGCCGTCACCTGTTTCCAACCCCCGCAACCGACCGGAGCGGTGCCCGATCCATGCTGGGACCTCGCCGTCGCGGCGGGCCGGAGCACCCCGAGCCAAGCGGCGCGGGAGGCCGCCCGACTCGCCGCCGTTGAACTCCGAACGGAGGTGTCGGCCCTGATCGATCGGCAGCCTTCGGTCTGCGTGACGACTGCGGCCGGCGGACCCGGGCCATGCAGTCGGGACAAAATCGACGCCGGCGAGCTGCGGAACGCGCTAAACCGGGTGGGTCTGGTCGACCATGTCGTACGACCCGCGCGGCCCGACGACATCACCGAGGGCAAGGGGCTCGTGTTCGCCGCGCGAGTTGGAGGTGCCTGCGTGCTCGGCTACGTGCTTCCCTCGAGAGAGGCGGCCGGCGTAGCTGGGACGCTGCACGATGGCACGTGCTTGCCCGTCTGATCAGCCATGCCGCGATCAGCGCGATGAGGAGCGTGACCACCCAGCAGCAGCCCTCGGAGTGTCCGGACAAGTAGCCGAGAAGTGGACGCGTGGACTGTGCGCGAGGGTCTTATGGCGGGTTCGACTCGGGAGCGTTCCGAGCGCTACGTGCGAATGTCGCGCGGTTGAGGGGAGGTGTCGCTGCGGTCCGTTACAGCTGTCCGTCATGGCGAAGCGGATCGCGAGTGGGCCGCGACGTCCCAGTGCCCACACGGTGAGCGCGAAGCAGCAGAGCGCCGTTCCCGTGATCGTGACCGCTGTCCAGCCGCCCGCGGACCAGAGCGTGGTCGCGGCGGCGGAGCCGATAGCAGCGGCGATGAAGTTGCCGGTGGCTGGCGCCGTGTTGAGCCGGCTGCGGGCCTCGTGGGAGAGGGCGAACAGCCGTGCCCGGTTGAGGAGGGCCTGCGTCTGGAGGGCAATATCGATCATGATGGCCGCGGTGATGATAAGTACGACGGAGCGGCCGGCGAACGCCGCGACGACGAAGGCGCCGAGGGCCAGTATCCAGGCCGTGCCGGTGGCTGGAAGCGACCAACCGCGGTCGTGCAGACGACCGCCGTGCAGGCCGGAAAGGACACCAGCGAGGCTAGCCAACCCGAACAACCCGATCACCGGTACCGGGTACCGGAACGGTGGGCTGCTGAGCAGGAACGTCAGTGCCGTCCAGAACAGCGAGAACGTGGCGAATCCGGTGGCGGCGAGGACCAGCGTCCATCGGGCCGCCCGCTCGCGCATGACCACCGCGCCGATCGAGGCGATGAGCTGCGGGTATGGCATGCGCGTCCGCGGCGCCAGCGGTGGAATCGCGTGGTAGAGCAGGACCGCGAGCAGGACGGCGACGACCGCGGCGAGGGCGAAGATCGTACGCCACCCGGCGGCGCCGGCGAGGAACCCGCTGATTGTGCGGGAGGCCAAGATACCGGTGAGGGTCCCGGACCCGACGGCGCCGATGATCCGACCGCGGTGGGCGTCGCCGGTGAGGTCCCCGGCGAGCGGTGTGAGGACCTGCCCGGAAATCGCGCCGAGCACGCCGAGTCCCCACCGGTGGGGTCCCAGTAGGGCACAAGACGCTGTCATGGCGATCGCGCGGGTATGGCTCGTGGCGTTCGCCGCCAGCGGGCGACGCCGTCGCCTTGGCAGATCGGGTGCGCACATCTGCCCGCGATCAGCGCGCCGAGGTGTCGCAGATCAGTCAGCGGACGCCTGTCGCACATCAGTCGACGGAGGACAGGCCGACTGCCGGCGATGCCTGGTCTCGCATGATGGTTGACGAAACGGCGTCGCAGGATGTTTGACGCCGGGGGGGGCGGGTCACGTCCGCGCGGGTGGTGTAGGAGACGGCCATCGCGGGATCCGGTTTGATGTTGTGCGGCGATCGGGGTCGGCTGGGTGTTGTCGGTGTCGTGTTGGTCGGTGTCGACGGTGATCAGGCGGGCTTTGGCTAGTAGTTCCAGGCCCATGTAGCGGCGGCCTTCGGTCCATTCGTCGGTCTGCTCTGCGAGGACTGCGCCGACGAGGCGGATGATCGATGGCCGGTTGGGGAAGATCCCGACGACGTCGGTGCGGCGGCGGATCTCCTTGTTCAGGCGTTCCTGCGGGTTGTTCGACCAGATCTGTGGCCAGATCTCGCGAGGGAAGTCGGTGAACGCAAGCAGGTCGTCGCGGGCGTGGTCGAGGTGTTCGGCCGTGGCCGGGAACTTCGCCTCGATCGTGGCTACGACCCGTGCGAACTGGGCTCGGACGGCGTCGGTGTCGGGCTGGTCGAAGATCGCGCGGACGAGGGTGGCGATCCACGGCTGCGCCGACTTCGGCACCTTCGTCAGTAGTTGCGCAGGTAATGGGTCCTGCACCGCTGCCACGACGCCCCGGGCAGGGCGGCGCCGATCGCCTGCACCAGGCCGGCGTGGGCGTCGGAGATGACCAGGCGAACCCCTGCCAGGCCGCGGGCGGTCAACGACCGCAGGAACGCCAGCCAGCCGGCGCCGTCCTCGTCGGAGGCGACGTCCACGCCCAACACCTCGCGTTGGCCGTCGGCGTTGACCCCGACTGCGATCAGCGCGTGGACGTTCACCGTTCGCCCGTGTTCGCGGCCTTTCATCGTCACCGCGTCCATCCACACGAACGTGTAATGGCCTGAGTCCAGGGGCCGGTTGCGGAACGCCTCGACTTGCGTGTCCAGGTGGGCGGCCATCTCCGACACCTGCGACTTCGACAGCTGCCGGATCCCGAGTTGCTCGACCAGCTTCTCCACCCGCCGGGTCGACACCCCGAGCAGGTAGGAGGTCGCCACCACCGACACCAGGGCCTGCTCGGCCCGCCGCCGGTGCGTCAGCAGCCAGTTGGGGAAGTAGCTGCCCTGCCGCGGCTTCGGGATCGCCAGACCGATCGTCCCGGACCGGGTGTCCCACTCGCGCTGCCGGTAACCATTGCGGGAGTTCACCCGCTCATCGCTGCGCTGCCCGTAGCCGGCGCCGCAGATCGCGTCCGCCTCGGCGGACATCAACGCCTGCGCGAACGTTTGATCATCGCCTGCAACACGTCCGGCGACGCGCCCTCATCTGCTCGCACAGCAGGTCAACAGGGTTCGCGCTCTTTGATGCGGCCATCGCGTTCTCTCTTTCTTCTCTGACTTGGTCGTCTTGAAGGATCGACGCGATGGCCGTCTCTCATCTACGCAACACGCCTATCACGGGCAAGTCGTACACCACTTCCCTGGACGCAACCCCGGCAATCCCCTGACCAGGGCTTTCTGCTCGGTGCCCTCTTCGGTGTGCCCGAAGGTGTCGACTAAGTCCTGGCTGGTTCGGGGTCGCCTTGCTGAGCCGACCGAGGCGGGGCGAGTTCCTGAAAGCCGGGCAAGGTGGGGCAGTTCTTGCATGACGTGGAGGCGCGTTAGCGTGCGAGGATGGCAAGTGTTGTACGGCTAACCTCTTTTACGGCTGCGTCGAGCTTGTCCGTTAGGTCGCCGTTGGGCAGTCTCGCGAGCGCGTTAACTGTCAGCACGATGTTGGCGTCTCGGGTGGTGAGCTCGGTGACGGCGCTGGTGGCGTCGTACCGACCAAAGCGTGCGAAGGCTTCCTGCCCGACACCGGAGACCGGCCCGGATCGGGGTGCGCCGGTATTTCCACATGTTGCTGGTGGCGGCAGAGGTAAACGCGGTGGTGGCGTCGACAGTGCGACTGCGGACGACGGCCGGGACCGCGGCGGGCGGGTCCACTTCGGGCTGCCGCGACGACCGGAGGGAGCGCCCCGTGGTCGGGGTGCCCCCTCCGGCTTCACCTGCGGTCAGCTGGTGAACGTGAAGTAGGCGCGGTGCTGGAATCCGTTGTCGAGGGTGAGGACGAACTCGCGGCAGGTGCCAGCCCAGGTGGGGTCGGTCTTCCACGGGTAGTTGTACTGGCCGTTGGCGTTGACGGACAGTTGTGATCCGCCGGGGGTGCTGGCCGCGACCGGGGTGGGTCGCGGGGTGATCGCGCCGTCGGGGCCGACGGTTTTGAGGGTGTCGCAGTCGACCAGGCGGGAGTACGGCGAGCCGCTGGCGAGGATGTCCAGGCCGCGGTTGGCAGCGAGCTGGAACTTCATCGGTACGGCGTCACCGGCGACGACGGTGTTGAGGGCCGGCTGGGCCGAGCGGCCGATGAAGTCGCCCCGGCAGGACGGGTGGGTGTCGAACGCCTCGCTGTTGTCGTTGCGGCCGGTGGTGCCCTGCACCGCGCTGTAGCCGAGGCCGCGGCGGGCGAACGAGGCCCACAGGGTGCAGGCATTCTCGCCGCCGGTCAGCGCCGCGTCGGCGGCGATGATGGCGTTGCGGCCGGTGACGAAGCCGGGGCCGCAGCCCTGCATCTTGAGCCCGTCGATGACGAGTTGCAGGGCGAGGTTGTTGCCGCCGGTGTTCCACGCCTCGTAGACGTTCGGGTTGTACCCGTGCCGGTCGACGAGATCCCAGGTCATGTCCCAGAGGACCGCCGCCCAGCCGTGGCCGATGCCGTGCGGGGCGGCCAGCGAGGTGCCGTCCAGCCAGCCACCGGTCTTGATGCTGTCGTACGTGAACGGCTGGATCTCCATGTTCCGGGAGTACGGCCGCGGGCGGATGCCGCCACCCACCCGGCTGTCCTCGAACAGCGCGTACTGGCCGTAGCCGCGGGCGTTCTCCGGATCGTCGATCGCGGGGTTGAGCAGCGCGGTGATGGCGAGGAAGTCGCTCCAGCCCTCGCCCATCTGCTCCTCGCCGGTGAGGCAGTTTACCGTCGGGCCACCGGTGAGCCGGTTGGAGACGCCGTGGCCGTACTCGTGGAAGATCGTTTCCGACCGGAACGACGCGTCCCGCATCGCCGGGCGGTCCAGGTTGCGGTGCACGTGGCCGGCGGCTGGCAGGCCGGCCTTGATGGTGTTTCCGTCGGCCTGGCTCACCATCACGGCCGGGATGCCGACGGCCGGGTTCATGGATCCGCTCATCACCGCCGGAGCGCCCGCGACGTTGTTGACCACCACCACCGCGGCGGCGCCGGCCTTCTCGGCGTTGACCGCCTGGGTGTAGAAGTTGCAGCCGCTGGTCCGGTCGACCACGGCGACCGCACCCTGGGGCAAGCTGTAGGCGGTGCAGCCGTCGCCGGTCGCCCCGACCCCGTCGTCGACCAGAACGACCTGGCCAGCGAAGCCGGCGCTGGTCGGCGCGGGGGTGAACCGGGCATACTCCGCCTCGTAGGTGCCGGCCGCGGAGCCCGCGTCGATCGTCACGGCGTTCGGCAGGCCGAACTGGTTGCCCGGCCAGAGGAACATCTGCATCCGGGGCCGGCCGCCGTCCAGGGCCGGCGTGGAGAAGTTGGCGTTGTTCTGGCCGGAGCCGTCGTGCGCCTCGCACTGCACGTCGTCGCCGCCGGTGCCGCCCCGGCCGTAGTTGTTGACCTGGAAGTTGCCGGACGCCTCGTCGAAGCCGTATCGGTAGGTCAGGTCGTGGACGATGTTGCACCAGTAGAACTGGTTGACCACCGCGGCCTGGGCGTAGGTCTGCGGGTGCTCGTTCAGGTCGGCGGGGAAGTTGAAGGTGAGGCCGGTCCCGCCGTCGGCCGAGCTGTCCGGGTCGACCTGGTTGTTGGCGTCCCGGTCGGTGTACGCGTGGGCGTTGTTGCCCCGGGTGACCGTGTACTCAGGGCCTGGGGTCCCATCGGTGTCGTGCCACCCGTACGGCGAGGCGTCGCCGTCCGCCGGGTTGGTCACCAGCGTTCGCGGGCCGTCGTTCGGGTCGCCCTTGGGGAACTCGAAGACGCGGTAGCTGGACCCGTCGTTCGCCGGGTTCGGCGGGACGACCCGCCCGGCGAAGATGCTCGTGGTGGCGAGGGGCGTGGCGGGGGCCTGCCGGCGGCCCAGCGTGCTGGCGAGGTCCTCCGGGCTGTCCTGATCGGTCCAGTCGTCGGCGTTGAGCAGCTTGCCGGTCTGGGCGTCGACGGCGGCGTTCCACACGTGGGTGTCGGTGGTGTCGTCGATGACGAGTTGCCAGGCCAGGCGGAGCCCGTCGGGGGTGTGTTGCCAGCCGAGCCTGGCGGGGATGGGCTGGTCGGAGACGCCGGCACCGGAGACGACGGTGCGCTGGGCGGCGCCGCCGCTGCGGCTGAGCACCTTCGGGTTGGCCAGGCCGGCCAGGTCGAGGCCGTCGGCGGCGGCCTGCACCGCGTCGACCGCGTCGAGGGACGCGGTGCCGGAGGCATTGCCGGTCAGGCCGGAGACCAGGGTGTCGCCGACGAAGACGACGCTGCCGTCACGGGCGATGCTGACGGTGGCGGTGGCGCCGAAGACCTCCAGGTCCTTGTACCGCTGGGCCAGGTTGACGTGGGTGACCCCGTTGTGGCGGCTGGTGTAGCTGGAGGCCACCGCGAGGTCGGCCAGGTCGGTGGCGCGTACCCCGTAGTCGGCGGGGTGCGCGCGCAGGTAGGACGTGGCGATCTCGTTCGGGGTGCCCTTGTTGGGGCCGGTGAGGAAGATCGGGTTCGTCGGGGCGGCCTCGCCGGGCTCGGCCGAGGCAGGTTGCGCGGCCAGCGTCGTCATGGACGCGACCAGGGTTGTGGACAGCAGCAAGGCGGCGTTGCGGCGGCCACGGGACGGATGCGAGGGCAGGGGCACCGCAGCTCCTTTCGGGGTCGGAAAGCTTTCGGGGGTTAGATGAGACAGCATCGAGCACCGGTTCACCGCCGCCACGGCGTCACGTTCGGTAATCGAGCGCGTGCGGGGTGAATCGCCTCGACGCTATGGGGTGGCTCGCGCGGCGATCATCCGACGAGTGGCGAAACATTCGAGAAGCAGGTCCTACGTCTGTCGCGATCGCCGTCCGGGCGGGCCGAGGTGGAGGGCAGCGAGCGGCGCGGGCGGCACTTTCCCCGGCGGGAACTCGAACAACGGCGAGCCGCCGCCGCACCGCGGCCGTCCCGCCTCACGGGCGTGGCGTTGGTCTCCGCCGCGCTGAACCCGGCCTCGTCTTCGGCGTGCAGCTGGCCGCGCGTTGACCCGCAGCAGGGTAGGCCGTTCGGTCATGACGGCGATGTCGGCGAACGGCCACCAGGGGCCCGCCGTCTCGTCGGCGTAAGGCCCCAGCCCGCCCCCGGGTGGTCCAGCCGCCCTGTCTGGCGGGCGCTCTGTCGCCTCGCCCTCGGCATACGTCCCGTGATACGGGACGCCGTTCCCGTCGAAGCGCCGCTGCGATGGCCAAGACAAGTCGGGGCGCGGCGGGCAGCGGGCCAGGATGGCCGGCGGTAGTCTTCGGCGGGTCGGCCGTCGCCGAGGTCGCCCCACTCTGTGGGCAACCGATCGCCGAACCCGGCGTCTCGTCAGATGTTCGCCCGAAGTGATCGAGTTAGGGGTACCGGTGCGCAGGCTCTTGTCACTCTGCGTCCTTGCGATGTCTGTGGCCGCCGCTACCGCCTGCAGCGAGCCGAGCGCGCAGGCAGAGACGCCTGGTCTCGCGCCCCGCGGCACGACAATGACCACCGTGCAGCCCACCCGCCACGACCTTGCCAACAAGGTGAGCCTGTCCGGCAAAGTGACCATCAACCCCGTATTCGGGATCGTGGCCCCAGTTGCCGGGCAGGTGCGGTATCGCGATGTCAGGACGCCGCAGAGTACGCCGACCAGGCCGACGAGGGTGGCGAGCATCTGGGCGTCCGGCAAGGCGCACCGCATCGAGGTCCCAGCGGGTGCGGTGTTCGCCGGCCGACTGGTTGACGACGGCTCCAGAGTGACCGCCGGGATGCCCATCGTTTCGGCGAAGAAGGTCGGCTACGGGCTCGTCGCCGACATCGACGGCGCCCAGGCTTACCAGATCTCGGATTCTCTCGCGACGGTCCAGGCCCAGATCAAGAACGGTCCCGGACCCTTCCCGTGCAAGGTGCTCGGCACCATCGCGGCCTTGCCCGCCGGCACCATCCCGGATCCGCCGTCCGTCGAGCCGTCCCCCGTGCCGTCCGGCCAGCCGTCCGCCCCGCCGGTCGTCGAGGCGCCCCCGACCAGGCAGGACCGGACCGAGCCGTCGGAGCCGACCGGGATGCGCCTGGTGTGCACTGCACCCGCCAACGTGAAGCTGATCAACGGTGCCAGCGCCACGCTCGAGGTGGTGACCGCGAGGGCCACCAATGCCCTGGTACTCCCGGTCGAAGCGGTCGCCGGCGGGCAGGGCCGGGGCAAGGTGGACGTGGTCAAGCCGGACGGTAGCCGGGAGACCAGGGATGTCGTGCTGGGGCTCAGCGACGGCAAGGTCGTGCAGATCAAGTCCGGTCTCACCGGCGAGGAGACGGTCGCGGTCCCTGGCCCCAACCTCCCACCCGCCAAACCCGGCGGAGAGGGTGACCCGTCCGCTCCGATGGGTGAAAAGTGACGGCGTTGCTGGAGCTCCACGGCATCACGAAGACGCTGAAGGGCCAGAAAACACCGCGCACCATCCTCGACGGCACCGACTTGACCGTCGACAGTGGCGAGAGCGTGGCCATCCTCGGACGCTCGGGATCCGGCAAGAGCACACTGCTCAGCCTGATCGGCCTCTTCGACCGGCCGGACGGTGGACAGTACCTGCTGGATGGCCGGGACATCACCCGGCTGCGGGAGCGCAGGGCGGCAGCTCTGCGCAGTGCTGAGTTCGGCTTCGTGTTCCAGCGGTTCTTCCTGCTCAAGCACCTGACCGCGGCGCAGAACGTGGCGATGGCCCTGGTCAACGGCCAGGGCTGGCTGCCGCGCCGCAAACGTAGGGCCAGGACCCTGGAGGCCCTCGACCGGGTCGGCATCGCGCATCTCGCCAAGCACCGGCCGGCCCGCCTGTCCGGCGGCGAGCAGCAGCGGGTGGCGATCGCCCGGGCGCTCGTGCGGGAGCCACGTCTGCTGTTGGCCGACGAGCCAACCGGAGCCCTGGACACGGAGACGGGCAACCTGGTGATCGAGGTGTTGCGGTCGGCGACCGACCGGGGTTGTGGCCTGATCCTGGTCACCCACGACTGGGATCACGCCAACAAGATGCAGCGGGTGCTGCGCCTCAGCGACGGGGTGCTCCAGCCGGCTACCGACACAAGGAGCGTGCCTCAGTGAGCCGGCGAGCACGGCACAAAGCGGCGACCGGAACGGTGCGGCCCGATGCTGAGCGCAGCGGGGTGGCCGCGTGATCCGGCTCTCCGGACGGTTCCGTTCGGCTCTGATCATCGGTGGTCAGGGCATCCGGGCCCGCAAGACCCGCACCCTCCTGTCGATGGTGAGCCTGTTCCTGGGGGTGATGGCCGTCGTGGTCGTCCAGGTCGGCGCCGAGACCGCCAAGAACGCCCGGCTGGCTGATCTGGAGCTGCACATGGGCAAGGACGGCACCCGGCAGACCTACCTGCCGGGCAACGCCGACACCATCCAGATCAGCCAGGACACCCTGAAAGGGCGCAAGGACGCGGTCGCGGTCTCCACCACCCAGGCGATCATCGGAGAGCCGGGCGTCAGCCCGGTCAACCCCGGTGGGGCACCGTTCGACCAGCCGGGCGGCGGACAGTACGTCGGTCCCGGTGGCGGCGACATGTACTGCGACCCCCGCGGTTACTGCCAGCCGATGAAGGCGACCGGCGACGCCCCAGCCGTTCCCGTGCCCGGCAAGGCGATCGAGCTGAGCCTCAGTGCGCTGACCGGCGACATCCGCCAGTTCCGGCCCTTCCGGCCGGTCTCCGGCCAGTGGCTGGACTTCTCCTCCGACCCGTCGCTGTCCCCCCGGATCGTCATCAACCTCGAGGCGGCCAAGGGCTTCACGCGCCATCAGGTGCCGGCCGAGATGCGCGTTGAAGGGGCGACCGCCAACCCGACGCCGCGCATCATCGGCGTCATCGACGACGGCAATCCGCAGCCCACCGCCTACACCCGAGCCGATGAGCTACAGAACTGGGTGCCCCGCGCGAGCAACGGCGGCGACTACGGCCCCGGGCTGCAAGTGATGCTTGCGCCCACCGCAAGCGACGTGGAGCAGCTGCTGCGGATCCGCCTCACCGCCAGCGGGATACCCGCCGAGCAGATCCACTTCGAGACGATCCAGGCGCGGAAGGACATCGCCAAGGAGTTGGCACTCCTGCGCTGGATCTTCCTCGGCATGGCCGGCCTGGTCCTCCTCATCGGCGTCGCCGGCATCCTCAACGTCGGGCTCGCGACCGTCGGAGAGCGGGTCGAGGAATTCGCGCTGCGGCGCGCGGTGGGCACCTCACGATCCCTGCTGGCCGGCATCGTCCTCGCGGAAACACTGTTGACCGGCCTCCTCACCGCAGCCGCCGCCATCGGACTGTCCGCACTCGCACTCACCGCAGTCAGCACGCTGTTCGGCGACCGGGAGCAGCTCCTACGAGACCTCGTGTTCCCCTGGCAGGCAGGGGCCGCAGGCGTCATCGCCGGCCTGGTCGCCGGACTGCTCGGCGGCCTCATCCCCGCCATCCGCGCCGCCCGCATCCCGATCGCCACCGTCATGCGCGCCTGAGGCCTTCCGCAGGTATGACGAATCCGCACGCCCATCGCCCAAACAGATATTGAGAACGCTGCTAAGCCAGGCGGTGGTAAGGATCATGTGCGGGGCTCGGCCGCCCTGAGCGTCATGCATTACGAACCAGCGCCGCAACCACCGTACGTATGCGTGGGGCATATCGACGTCGTGCTCCACGCCTACGGCGTGGGCCCGAATCTCCGCGAAGACCACGGGAGCGGCCTGTCGCCGCTCGAGTGGGCCCTTCGGGGCGGCCATACCGAGGCGGTCGCCCTGCTGGTGACCGCAGGCGCGTCCCCTCATCGGGGATTCGCGGTGAGGAGGGAGCGCCAGGCTGCGGGCTCGAAGTCCCGAAGGGGGGTGACCTGGGGCTTCTGAGCGACGGCGGCACCATGCCCGGCAGGGCGCCATGATGCCCTCGTATGCCGAGTCGAACAGTATCACCGGCTCGGTCACCGGCCAGGTCACTGATTCCTCCCAGGCACCGATGCCAGTACCTCAGACACCAGCGCTTCGATGTCAATATCGTCGTCGACCGCGATAGCGCGCACCAAGGCCCCTCTACAAGATCCGGGGCGTGCCCGTCGGTCAGGCGGTTCCGTGGTACGCATCATGTTGGAGGCCACCGAGCCAAGAGCAAGTGCCGACTGGGAAGACGTCGTTGAGGCATCGTTCGACCTGCCCCCAGGTCGCGTCATTCGATGGTCGACCTGAGCAGGCGAGTCCGGCGGGCCGCTCGCCGTGCCGCCAGGGCAATACCGTCTGAGAGTGTCGGCCGCAGGTCGGGACGCCGGCGCGCAGGGCGAGTTCGCCGACGAAGTGGTCGATAGGTATCTCATCGAACTCTGGCCTGCGCCAGCGACGCCGGATGCTGTACTTCGTGTGGGCAGCGACGACGCCAGCTACTGGCATCAGACATGGGGAAGCGCCGCTGAGCCTCACCAGTCTTCGAGCGGGGCCGGGCCACAGGCTCTCAACTGTCGCGCATTACGTGGCGGAGATGTGTCGCACGTCAGTTGTCGGGTCACACAAGTTGGGACTATCCCTTACCGGGCATGCCGATGGCCGGACCATCAGAGTCGGCCGACGGCCCACTCGGCCAGCCGGCGCATCATCGTTTCCAACCGCTGTCGGAACTCCCTGCGCTGTTGCTGCTCCGTCCCAGCGGGTACGCCCGCCGGAACTTCTGCCCAAAACTCCTGGGTGAGACGGCACGAGTTGGGCCCGAGCGGCTCGATGGTGAGTGCCCCCCAGCTTGGACACCAGCCAACAAGGCTGCGGGTCACGGCGCGGTGGCCGGGATCGAACTCGATTACCTCGTGAAGGAGACCCACTCGGACGCCTTGGACCCGCTCAACAAACGCCTGGATCTCACCCACGCCCTCCTGACCTGGGAGAGCAACGGCGACCTCAGCATCGAGGAGCTTGAGAGAAGAGGCGGGGTCCCACATGAACGACCACGCCGCTTCCGCGCTCTTTGATAGGTCAACGGTGGCTGTCTCTTTCACCTGAGCGGGCCTGGTCGTCACTCTGACAATCCGTAAGCGTGAGCGCATGCCGCATCGTCCCAGATGTTCAGGTGAGGCCGGCGACCGAGCCGCCTCGACAACCGCAAGCCGGCTGCGACGACGAACGGCTACCGGGCCAGACGTCCATTCTCGGTGAGAAAAGGCTCGCCCTCAGGCATTGGTCTCACGGTTCAGGAAGTGTGGACAGGGCCGGGAGCGGCAGGACGGTTACCTCGCTTGACCTGCGCGGCCGTACCGGCTCCCACGTCTGGCTGTGTAGGTCTCATTCGACAGCGGTTGGCGGTCGGCGCCGACACCACCGCATATTGGTGACGGTGCAGTGCCGGTGAGAGCCGACACCACGCGAGGTCGGCCCTCACCCCAGTGGCTGTGCCAGCTCGGCGGCTCAGTTGGCGATGCTTGATTGTGCGGAGGTCAAGGCGTCCCATCCGGCCATCGCACAGGTGATGACCGCTTCCAGCTCGGCGCGGGACGCGCCGTCGCGGGCCTGTACGGAGAGGCCTTGCACCACCGTGGCGTAGTAGCGAGCGACGGCGTCGACGTCGGCGTCGGACGCCGTAAGGTCACCCTCGGCGACGCCGCGGACGAGCCGGTCTCGGATGGCGGTGAATTGCGATCGCCGGATGTCGGCAAGGAACTCTCGAACTGCGTGGTTCTCGACAGCACCGGTGGGGGCGGCGAGGATCAGCATGCAGTAGTGCGGCGCGTCGGAGCGGGTGACCTGATCCGCGGTGGCGCGCAGCATGGCGTGGATCGCGGCCCGGGGGGTCGGATGCTCGTCGAGGGCGCGCCTGGGCGGTGCTCCTGCAGTGGTGCCGTAGAGGTCCATGACCTGGCGGAACAGGTCCGCCTTGCTGCCGAAGCAGGCGTAGATGCTGGCCGAGGCGATCCCCATCGCCTGAGCCAGGTCGCTGAGCGAGGTGCCCTCGTAACCCCGCTCCCAGAACAGCTCCAGTGCTTGCTGCAGGGCAGTGCCAGGGTCGAAGGTGCGTGGTCGGCCGCGAGTAGCCATCGGGGTACGTCTCCGTAGTTGTTTGTCGGTCGATCAAGTTTACGTTGACCCGGCTCAGGTTGCCGTGGCAAGGTTTGTTTGTCGGTCACCAAACAAACCGGAGTGGGTGGTCATGAGCATTCCCGCAACGATGCGTGCCCTGCAGCAGACGTCCTTCGACGGCCCGCAGGATCTTCGCCTGATCAGCGACGCACCGGTGCCGAGTCCTGGGCCGGGCGAGGTTCTGATTCGGGTCACTGCCGCCGGCGTCAACTTCCTCGACCTCATGCAGTCGCGAGGCACCTCCGCGGGCGGACCGCAGCCGCCGTACCTGGCCGGCATCGAGGGCGCCGGCGAAGTCATCAGCGTTGGGGAGGGGGTTTCCGGCGTGGAGCGGGGCGCACACGTCATCGGAGCCGGCATCGCGGGCGGCGCCTTCGCCGAGTACGTGGTGCTGCCCGCCGCCGGCGCTGTTCCGGTGCCGGCGGGTTGGGCCGATGAGCAGGCGTTGGGCATGGTCGTGTCCTGGCCGACCGCGTTGGCGGCCCTCAAACCACTTGGCCTGATTGAAGCCGGGCAGACGGTGCTGATCCATGCGGCGGCAGGTGGGACCGGCCAGGCCGCAGTGAGGATGGCCAAGCACTACGGCGCGACGGTTCTCGCCGCAGCGTCGCCGGACAAGCACGAGGTTGTACGGGCACTCGGGGCAGACCACGTCCTCGACGCCCGCAGCGCCGACATCGAAGCGGAGGTTCTACGACTGACCGACGGAGCGGGCGCCGACCTGGTCCTGGAGTCGGTGGGTGGCGCCACCCTGGAGGCCAGCCTGGCCGCGGCCAGGCGGGTAACCGGGCGGGTCGTTGTCTACGGCCTGGCCGGCGGCGAAGCCGCGGTCACGAACTGGGACCTGGTCTACAAGCACCAGGTCCATCTCATCGGCCTGAACATCGGCATCCTCATCCAGTCCGCACCGCAGATTTTCGGAGAGGTCATGACCGAGATGTTCCAGCTCCTCGCGGCAGGAGTGGTCGGCCCCGGCCAACCCACCGTCCATCCGCTGGCAGAGGGGCCGAAGGTACTCGCGGAAATCGAGGCCCGAGCCACCGTCGGCAAACTCGCGCTCGTGCCTTGAGCAGACCCGACTTCACCCACGGCCGGAGCCGCGACATGACCATGATCACGACCATCGAAGACATGACCGTGCTGGTGACCGGGGCGAACCGCGGCATCGGCAAGGCGCTCGCCGACGA
>NZ_JAPDPH010000176.1 GCF_026013475.1 Micromonospora yasonensis
CCGGCGCGACTTCCGGGGCGCGCTGGGGGTCCTGGCCCTGGTGGGGGTGGGCCTGATCGGGGTGGGTCTGTTCGGGACGGCCAGGTCCCGCCGGCCGAAGTGACGACATCGAGCCGGGTGATCTCTCGCCCATATTCTTGACTGATTCCAGAAAACGAGCAAGACTTCCGGGCGTGGTCAGCAGGCCGGATTTCTACCCGATGCTGCGCGGGGCCGCGTTGCGCGTGACCCGGCCCCGGGTGGCGGTGCTGGACGCGGTGCACGCGCATCCGCACGCCGACACCGACGCGATCATCGGCGCCGTGCGCCGGGACCTCCCCGGCGTGTCCCGCCAGGCCGTCTACGACGTGCTGCACGCGCTGACGGGCGCGGGCCTGGTGCGGCGCATCGAGCCCGCCGGCTCCGTGGCTCGCTACGAGTCGCGGGTCGGGGACAACCATCACCACGTGGTGTGCCGATCATGCGGGGCCATCGCCGACGTCGACTGCGTCGTCGGCGAGGTGCCCTGCCTGACCGCGTCCGAGGACAGCGGCTTCTCGATCGACGAGGCCGAGGTCACCTACTGGGGCCTGTGCCCCGACTGTTCCACCGCCGGCAATTCCTGATTCCCCTTGATCCGCCACGTCACGGAAGGAACCCGATGTCCGAGAACCACGACGCCGTCGTCCACGACGCGGAGGCGGGCAGCGAGTCTCGCTGCCCCGTCGCACACGGGCGTGCCCCCCACCCCACCCAGGGTGGCGGCAACAGCGGCTGGTGGCCGAACCGGCTCAACCTGAAGATCCTCGCCAAGAATCCCGCCGTGGCCAACCCCCTCGGTGAGCAGTTCAACTACGCGGAGGCGTTCCAGTCCCTCGACCTCCCCGCCGTCAAGCGGGACATCGCGGAGGTCCTGACGACCTCGCAGGACTGGTGGCCGGCCGACTTCGGCCACTACGGCCCGCTCATGGTCCGGATGGCGTGGCACAGCGCGGGCACCTACCGGATCAGCGACGGCCGCGGTGGCGCCGGTGCCGGGCAGCAGCGCTTCGCGCCGCTCAACAGCTGGCCGGACAACGGGAACCTCGACAAGGCACGCCGCCTGCTGTGGCCGGTCAAGAAGAAGTACGGCCAGAACCTCTCGTGGGCCGACCTGATGGTCCTCGCCGGCAACGTCGCCCTGGAGTCGATGGGCTTCAAGACCTTCGGCTTCGCCGGTGGCCGGGCGGACGTCTGGGAGCCCGACGAGGACGTCTACTGGGGCCCGGAGACCACCTGGCTCGGTGACCAGCGCTACACCGGCGACCGGGACCTGGAGAACCCACTCGCCGCCGTGCAGATGGGCCTCATCTACGTCAATCCGGAGGGGCCGAACGGCACCCCGGACCCGGTCGCCGCGGCCCGGGACATCCGGGAGACGTTCCGTCGGATGGCGATGAACGACGAGGAGACCGTCGCGCTGATCGCCGGTGGTCACACCTTCGGCAAGACCCACGGTGCGGGCCCGGCGGACCACGTCGGCCCGGAGCCCGAGGGCGCCCCGCTCGAGGAGCAGGGCCTGGGCTGGAAGAACAGCTTCGGCACCGGCAAGGGCGCCGACACCATCACCAGCGGGATCGAGGTCACCTGGACCTACCACCCGACCCGGTGGGACAACGAGTTCTTCCACATCCTCTTCGCCTACGAGTGGGAACTGATGCAGTCGCCGGCCGGCGCGCACCAGTGGCGGCCCAAGAACGGCGCGGGCGCCGACATGGTGCCCGAGGCGCACGATCCGTCGAAGCGCCGCGAACCGCGGATGCTCACGACCGACCTCGCGCTCCGGTTCGACCCGGTCTACGAGCAGATCTCGCGCCGCTTCCTGGCGAACCCGGACGAGTTCGCGGACGCCTTCGCCCGGGCCTGGTTCAAGCTGACCCACCGCGACATGGGTCCGGTCGCCCGTTACCTCGGCCCGGAGGTCCCGAGCGAGACGCTGATCTGGCAGGACCCGGTGCCGCCGGTGGACCACGAGCTCGTCGACGCCGACGACGTCGCCACGCTCAAGGGCCAGATCCTCGCCTCGGGGTTGTCCGTGTCCCAGCTGGTCTCCACCGCGTGGGCGTCGGCGTCGACGTTCCGCGGCAGCGACAAGCGCGGCGGCGCCAACGGCGCGCGGATCCGCCTCGAGCCGCAGAACTCCTGGGAGATCAACAACCCCGACGAGCTGGCGCGGGTGCTGCGCACCCTGGAAGGGATCCAGGAGGCGTTCAACGCGGCCCAGACCGGCGGGAAGAAGATCTCGCTCGCCGACCTGATCGTGCTCGCCGGCAGCGCCGGCGTCGAGCAGGCCGCCCGGAACGCCGGCATCGACGTCGAGGTCCCCTTCACCCCGGGGCGTACCGACGCGTCGCAGGAGCAGACCGACGTCGAGTCGTTCGCCGTCATGGAGCCGACCGCGGACGGGTTCCGCAACTACCTCGGCAAGGGCCACCCGCTGCCGGCCGAGTTCCTCCTGGTCGACAAGGCGAACCTGCTCACCCTGAGCGCGCCGGAGATGACGGTCCTCGTCGGCGGTCTCCGCGTCCTCGGGGCGAACCACCAGCAGTCGCCGCTGGGCGTCCTCACCACGGTCCCCGGGTCGCTGACCAACGACTTCTTCGTCAACCTGCTCGACCTGGGTACGACGTGGCAGCCGACGGCCGGGGACGCGAACACCTTCGAGGGCCGCGACCTCGTCACCGGCGAGGTGAAGTGGACCGGCACCCGGGCCGACCTCGTCTTCGGCTCGAACTCCGAGCTGCGCGCGCTGGCCGAGGTCTACGCCGGCGACGACGCGCGGGAGAAGTTCGTGCACGACTTCGTCGCGGCGTGGGTCAAGGTCATGAACCTGGACCGGTTCGACCTCGCCTGATCCGGGCACCCGGGCCGGCCCCGAGGGCCGGCCCGGGCGCGGCGGCCGGAAGACCCGCCGGTGCCGGGTACGGCCGTCGGTGGTCAGCCGGTGGCCCGGCGGATGGCCAGCAACGCGATGTCGTCCGCGGGGTGCTCGGCGTCGAGGGTCGCCATGATCGTGTCGCACACGGTCTCGGCGGGCGCGACCGGGATCGCGGCCATCAGCCGGGCGACCCCGGCGTCGAACAGCTCGCCGCGGCGTTCGACGAGTCCGTCGGTGTAGGACACGAGGACCGCGCCGGCGGGGAAGTCCACCGTCACGGCCCGGCGCTCCCCGCGCCCGCGATCGGTGCCGAGCGGCGGGTCGATCCGGGCGGGGAACATGGCCGCCGGCCGGCCGGGCGCGGCCAGGATCGGTCGGGGGTGACCGGCCAGGGACAGGCGGATGGTGGCCCCGTCGGGGGAGACCATCGCGTACAGGGCGGTGGTCAGGCTGCCGGCCTCGAAGTGGACCACCTTCCGGTCGAGGAGGGTGAGGGCCTCCGCCGGGTCGTCGCAGACGAGGGCGTACGCGCGCAGGGCGCTGCGGACCCGCCCCATCACCACCGCCGACTGCAGCCCGTGGCCGGACACGTCACCCATCACCACCCCGAGCCAGCCGGAGGGGAGGGTGAACACGTCGTACCAGTCGCCACCGACGCCCGAGGCGTGTCCGGGGACGTACCGGCCGGCCATCTCCAGGTTCGGCACCTTCGGGAACTCGGCGGGGATCAGGCTCCGTTGCAGGGCCAGTGCGGCCGTGTGGTCCAGGCTGCTCTCCCGGACCCGGCTGGCCAGCCCGACGTGGTTGGCGACCAGCTCCAGCAGGCGGACGTCGTCATCGGTGAACCGGCGCGAGGTGAGGGTGCCGACGTGCAGCACGCCGATGAGCCGGCCCTGCGACATGATCGGTACGCCGAGCAGGGAGCGGAGCCCCGCGTGCAGCAGGACGGGGTTGACCACCTTGTCGGCCGTCACCTCCTCGATGATCACGGGCTGGCGGGTCAGCGCGACGCGGCCGGCGAACCCCCGACCGATCGAGACGCGGAAACCCTGGCGGACCTCCTCCTCCAGCCCCTTCGCCGCAGTGGCGACCAGGTGCCGGGCACGGACGTCGAGCAGGAGGATGGCGGCCGTGTCGACCTGCAGCAGGTCGCGGACCCGGTCAAGGACCTCGTCGAAGAGGTCGGCGGCGTCGAGGCGCGACAGCGTGGCGTCGGTCGCCGCCTCGATACGGCGCAACCGCTCCTCATCCCGCTGGCTCTCCGCGCGGACCACCCCCGGATCCTAGTCGCCGGGCCGTGGAGCTGTCCCGCACCACCAGCTCGGTGGCCAGCTCGACCCGGGGCGACTCGATCTCCTCTCCCTGGGACAGTCGCAGCACCGTGCGGGCGGCGAGCCGCCCCATCTCGACCAGCGGCTGCCGCACGGTGGTCAGCGGCGGTGACGCCCAGCGGGCCTCGGGCAGGTCGTCGAAGCCGACCACGCTGACGTCGTCGGCGACCCGCAGCCCGCGGCGGCGCACCGCCTCGTAGACGCCGAAGGCCATCTGATCGCTGGCCGCGAAGATCGCGGTCGGCGGATCGGCCAGCTCCAGCAGCGCGGATCCCGCGGCGAAGCCGGACGAGTGGTAGAAGTCGCCGGGCTGCACGAGCCGGTCGTCCGGCGGGACGTCGGCCCGCTCCAGGGCGGCCCGGTAGCCGTCCAGCCGGGCCCGGCTGCAGAGCAGGTGCGTCGGACCGGCCACGAAACCGATCCGGCGGTGCCCGAGGCCGAGCAGGTGCTCGGTGGCGGCGAGACCCCCGGCCCAGTTGGTGGCGCCGATGGTGGGCACATCGGTGGCCGGCGTGCCGGCCGGGTCGACCACCACGACGGGCACGTCGAGCCGGCGCAGCTGGGTGTGCACCGGTGGGCTCAGGTGCGAGGTCACCACGATGACTCCGTCGGAGGCTCGGGCCCGCAGGTTCTGCAGCCACTGGCGGGTCGAGGTGGACTCCCGGTGGATCGCCGAGACCACAATGCCGACTCCAGCCGCGTGGCCGACGTCCTCCACGCCCCGGATGATCTCCACCGCCCATGGGCTGTCCAGGTCGGGAAAGACCAGGTCGAGCAGGCCGGCCCGGCGGACGGCACGGTTGCCGCGCCGCCGGTAGCCGTGGTGGCGCAACAGCTCCTCGACCCGTTCCCGGGTGTCGGGAGCGACGTCCGAGCGGCCGTTGAGCACCCGGGAGACGGTGGGCACGGAGACCCCGGCCTCATGCGCGATCGCGGTGATGGTCACCCTGCGCTCGTCCGCGTTCACCCGCGTCTCCTTCACCCGGCCGTGCCGCCGAAGCTGCGGAACGGCGTCCGCCCCACGGCCATCTTGCCGTACCGGTCGGGGGTCGACGACAACGCGGCGCGGCCCTGGCGTTCCCTGCGCTGCGTCACCGGCCGCGGCTGGTAGACATGCCAGCGTGGGCACAACGAGACGGATGACCGTCGGCCTGGCCGTGCTGGCCGCGGCGCTCGCCGCCGGCTGCCAGCGGCCCGCGCCGCGCCCGTCGCCGGCCCCGACGTCGGCACCCGCGCCGTCCGCCAGCCCGACGGGGCCCCGCGCCCCGGCCGACTTCGTCGACCTCGCCGCCGTCGACCCGAGCATCCGCACCGACATCCGGTACGCCACCCCGCACAACTTCGTCGGCCGGCCGGTCACCGGCTACGCCGAGCCGCGCTGCCTGCTCACCCGTCGGGCGGCGGAGGCGCTGCACCGGGTGCAGGGCGCCGCGCTCGCCCAGAACCGCAGCCTCAAGGTGTACGACTGCTACCGCCCACAGCAGGCGGTGAACGACTTCGTCGCCTGGGCGAAACTCCCCGGCGAGCAGCAGATGAAGGGCGAGTTCTATCCCGACGAGCCCAAGGACCGGCTCTTCGCCGACGGTTACATCGGCGCGCCGACCGCGCACAGCCGGGGCAGCACCCTCGACCTCACCCTGGTCCCGGTGCCCACCCCCGACCAGCCGGCGTACGCGCCGGGGCAACCGCTGGTGGCCTGCACCGTGCCCGCCGGGCGGCGGTTCCCCGACAACTCCGTCGACATGGGCACCGGCTTCGACTGCTTCGACTCCCGCGCGCACACCGCCGACGCCCGGATCACCGGGGCGGCCCGCGACAACCGGCAGCTGCTCAAGCGGCTGATGACCGCGCAGGGCTTCGAGAACTACGACCGCGAGTGGTGGCACTACCGCTACCGCGACGAGCCGTACCCGAAGACGTACTTCGACTTCCCGGTGGCCCGGTCGTCGCTGCGGTGAGCGCCGCCCCGGCGGGGAGCGGCGCCCACCGGCGGCGTCAGAGGATGCCGCGGGCGGCGAAGGCGGCCCGGGCCGCGTTCGCGGCCTGGGTGCCGTAGAGGCGCTGGGCGGCGGCCACGGTGGCCAGCGCCGCGTCCCGGAACGTGGTGTCCTTGGCGAAGTCGAACTGCGCGTCCACGATCAGCGTGGTGGCCCGGCGGTCACCGAGCGCGGTGCGGATGTCCCACAGCGCGCGGGACCAGATCTCGCCGTCGGCGTGCACCTCGCCGCGCAGGTCACCCGGGTAGACCTTGGTGCCGTCGAGGCGGCGCAGGCAGTGCGGGGCGGTACGGGTGTACGAGACGGAGTCCCAGTCGGCCACGCAGGCCTCCGGGGTCTTCGTCGGCACGCCGGTGGCCCAGCTGGACACCGCGACCGCCAGGTAGTCGCCGAACGCCTCGCCGATCGCGCCGGACTCCAGCGTGGTGCCGAAGCCGGGCACCTGGCCGTCCTGCACCGAGTGGCCGTACTCGTGGACGATCACCTCGGCGTCCTCGGCGTCGTCCACCCCACCCTTGCCCAGGGTGATGTTCGCCTTGTCCTCGCGGAAGAACGAGTTGTCGCCGCCGTACTGGCCGATGCGCAGCTCGATCTGCCGCTGGTTGACCGGGCGCAGGGTGCTGCCGAAGCCGAGCGACTGCAGGTACGCCTGGGCGGTGTTCACCCAGTGGTAGCCCATCACCTGCTCGAACTGGTCGGCGTCGCGGTGCCACGCCGGGTACCCGCCGTCGGCCGCCCGGGCCGGCGTGCCGGTGCTGCTCTTGACCACGACGTACTTCCCGGTGAGGGTGCCGGAGCTGTCCAGGTTGGTCAGCAGCACCGACCGGTACGCCCCGGCCAGCGCCGGGTAGTCCGCGTCCTGCTGGTCGGTCAGCGACTCGTCGCCGAGCGCCTGCACGGGGTTGGGGGCGAAGACCGTCGCGGTGGCGGTGTGGTCGTAGGTGTCGCCGGCGGCCTGGACGGTCGTGCCGCCGGCCACCAGCGCCGCGGTGACCGCCGAGGCGACCAGCGCGGAACGTCGGATGTGGGGGTGCATGATGATCCCTTCGGAGGTGGATCGATCCGCCGAGACTAGGCTGCCCGGCGAGCACTGCCAAGCATCGACGAGCAGGCCAACCGGCCTGTGTGGGAGGAAGAATCGTGGAGACCGAACGGGTCGGCCCGCCGCTGCGGGCCGGGGAGCGGGAGACGCTGCGCGCCTTCCTCGACTTCCACCGGGCCACCCTCGAGCTGAAGTGCGCGGGGCTGACCGACGAGCAGCTGCGCCGGCAGTCGTCGCCGCCGTCGACGCTGTCGCTGCTCGGCCTGGTCCGGCACATGGCCGAGGTGGAGCGCCAGTGGTTCCGCCGGGTCATCAACGGCGAGGACATCCCGCTGGTCTGGTCCGACACCTTCGACTTCCAGGCGGCGTACGACGCCACCACCGCCGACGTCGCCGAGGCGTTCGAGGCGTGGCGGCGGGAGGTCGAGCACGCCCGCCGCATCGAGCGCGAGGCCGAGTCCCTCGACGTGACCGCCTACAACGCGCGCTGGGAGGAGGACGTCTCGCTGCGCCTGGTGATGATGCACATGATGCACGAGTACGCCCGGCACAACGGCCACGCGGACTTCCTCCGGGAGGCCATCGACGGCACCGTCGGCGTCTGACCCGTCGCGCCTCCGCCGCCGGCCAGGGCCCGGAGAACGGGAGGCTGCCCCGCCGGCCACGCACCGCGTGGTCGGTCAGGGGAGCGGGTGGGAGATGCTCCCGGCGTGGTCGGTGACCGACGCGCCGACCACGGTGGCGGTCAGCGGCAGCCAGGCCAGCACGTCCTGGATTTTCGCGTCCCAGTACGCCCAGTCGTGGTCGCCGGGGGAAAAGTCCACGGTCACCGGCACCCCGTGCCGGCGGGCCGCCTCGACGAACCGGGTGCTGTCGTCGTACAGGAAGTCCTCGGTGCCGCAGGCGACGTAGAGCGCCGGCAGGTCGTCGCCGGCCCGCCCCACCAGCGCCACCGTGTCGTCGTCGGCGTCCGCCACCTCCCGGTCGCCCCACACCGTGTGCCAGACATCCGGGTCCATCGGTTTGATCGGGTGCTTCCGCCGATGCGCGACGTTGAGCGCGCCGGAGAGGCTGGCCGCCGCCGCGAACCGGTCCGGCTGCCGCAGCGCCCACTTCATCGCCCCGTAGCCACCCATCGACAGCCCGGCGACGAAGGTGTCCTCCCGCCGCTGCGAGAGGCGGAAGAACGACCGGCAGACCTCGGGCAGCTCCTCGCTGAGGAAGGTCCAGTACCGGTTGCCGTGCGTCTCATCGGTGTAGAAGCTCCGGGCGACCTGCGGCATCACCACCGCCAGCCCGAGCGGTGCGACGTACCGTTCGATCGCGGTGCGCCGGGCCCAGATGGTGTCGTCGTCGGTCAGCCCGTGCAGCAGGTAGAGCACCGGCGGGTCGCCGGCGGTGGCCCCACCGGCCATGCCGATCCCGGCGGAGCTGCGCTCCGGCAGCAGCACCGTCATCGCGGTGCCCAGGCCGAGCGCCTCGGAGAAGAAGTCACATCGGATCCGCGCCACGACGCTGGATCGTACGCCCGGTCCGGGCGCGCCCTCGGGCAGGTCGAGGCAGAGAGAATCCGGGGGTCAAGGGGGCCGAAGGACCTGGAATCGGCCGTTCCTATTGCCGACAGGCGTCCCGGAGGGACAGGATGACCTTGCACGCCGGAAACACACCCGTAACCTGCGTGCAGCTGGTCTCTGTCACGAGGAAGTGGGAGTCAGTCATGAGCGACGTGTCGACGGCACTGGGTGTGCGCCTCTACCCAGACCTGGTCGAGCCGGGCGGACTGGCTCCCGCGCTGGCCGAGACGGCCCTCCGGCACCAGCTCGACGTGGGCCAGGTGACCGCCCCCGACCACGGTCGCGCCCGGTTCACCTGCGCGGAGCTGACCTCCGACCGGGGCGTCGTCTGCGTGGGGCTCGGCTCCCAGGCCCGATACTTCATGATCGACCTGCGGGTGGCCGGCGAGGTCCAGGCCCGGGGCGACGCCACCGACCTGGTCCAGGTCGCCCAGGTGGCCGCCGCCTGGCAGGCCGGGGCAACCGTCGCCGACCTCACCACGCGGTTCCCCTTCATGGAAGAGATGAAGCGCTACCCGGTCGCCCAGGCCGGCTAGCCGGGGCCATCCGGCCCGCACCGCGTCCACGCAGGTGTCCCGCGAGGTGGGGCCGCCGAACCGGAGCCGGTCGTACCCGGTGAACGCCGGTTCGAGGGCGTCCAACTCGTCGACCAGCGCGTGCAGCCGGTCGAGCCAGGCCGCCGATCCGGCGTCCGGCTCGGCCGGTGCGGCCCGGATCGCCACCGTCAGCTCGTCCTTGCGGCGGATCGTCTCCGGGCTTACCGAGTGCAGGCAGACGTACTGCCCGCTCAGGTAGGCGTCCCACTCGGCCGCGCCCTGCGCCCGGTCCGCCCACTGCCCGACGAACCACTCCGGCAGCCGCGCCGCCCCGCCGGCCCGCTCCGCAAGGGCGAACAGGTCGGCCGGGACCATCTCCGCGCCGTCCGAGCGCAGATAGCCCGGCAGCGGCAACCGCCGGTCCAGCATCAACCGGCGTACGTCGTTCGGATCCCGCCCGGTCGCCGCGCACAAGTCGTCCAGCACCACGAACTGCCCGTTGACGTACGCGTCGTCCGCCGCCGTCATCGGGTGCACCCCGTTGACCTGCCGAAACCGCTCCGCCACCCGCTGCCGCAACTGCATTCCGCCCCCTCCTCCCGAGAAAGGCTAGGCCCGGCACCGTTCGGGACTGGCCGAAATGTCCGCGCGACCATCCATCGCGGTGCCCGGCTGGAAAGTGCGCCGTGCAGAGAGACCTGGCCAACGGCGCATGTAGGTCGGAAATCGTGGCGCACGGTGCTGTCTGACCCCAGCGGTAGCGTGGGCCTGCACGGATGGCGAGGAGGACGGATCGTGGCAAAAAGCCGGGAGAAGGTCAGCGAGCAGCGGTGGCCAGCGGTCGACTTCGACGGCATCGCAGAGGCCCTGCAGGTGCTCGTCCCACACGCGCTGGGCGACAATCGGGGAACGGTTGCGCGCAGTGCTGCCGGTGGGCGCCCGCTGGGAGGCCGGCCGCGCCGCGCAGCTGCGCCAGGCAGCGAGCGCCCTGGGGTACGAGTTGGTCCGCACCCACCCCATCGACGACCTGCGCATCCCCTGCCTGGCGGCGAGCGACGACACCGACCGCCGCCTACCGAAGTGGTTCGACGTCACCGCCGCCGACGAGGGCTGGCAGCTGCGGATCGACGCTGACGCCGGACGGCTGCGGCAACGGTGCGGCGACGAGCATCCGGACGTGGACGACGAAGACCTCGGCGAGGCCATCGACCAGGTGCTGGACGACCTCATGCTCTCCGAAGATGAGGTTGCGTGGACGGTAGAAGGCTTCTGGTGGGAAGGCGCCCTCGCGGTCGCGCGCCCGATCGACGACCCGTTCGACCCTGTGGCGCTGTCCGAGGCATTGTGCGAGGGCGTCGAGGCGGTGGCTGCCCTCCACGTCACCGTCACCACCCGCGTCACCGCCCTCTTGCACGATGCCGACCAGCCCAACCGGCAAGACGGCGGATCCTCCGCGCCGTCCGAGCGCAGATACCCGGCAGCGGCAGCCGCCGGTCAAGCATCAGCCGACGTACGTCGTCCGGGTCCCGCCCGGCCGCGCACCAGCCGACTTGTTAGGGCCGGGACCCTCCGGTGCCCGCCGAACCGTCGGTCGTCGGTCGCCGGGCCTGCACGTAGCGCAGAGAGGGCCAGCGGTCCCCGGATCCGGCCAGCTCGAAGCCGGCCCGCTGGACCAGGTCGGCGAGGTCGGGCATCGTGTGGTGCTGCCGCGCATGCCGGGCCAGCACACCGAACAGGTTGGCGACGCGCAGGTGGCGTGGTCGCTCGCGGAAGTCGGCGAGGAGGAGCCGCCCGCCGGGGCGGAGCACCCGGCGCATCTCGCGGAGGGCGGCCACCCGGTCGTCGGCCGGCAGGTGGTGGATGGCGAGGCTGGAGACGACCGCGTCGAAGGAGGCATCCGGGTGGGGCAGCGCCTGCGCGCCGGCCACCTCGAAGGTGCAGTTGACCGGTGACCGCGTCGAGGCGTACGCGATGACCGACGGGGACGGGTCGATGCCGACGGCCGCGCCGTCCGAGCCGACGACCCGGGCCGCCCTGCGGGTGAGGTAACCGGTGCCGCAGCCGATGTCGAGCACCCGGTCGCCGGGGCCGATGCCGCTCAGGGTGACCAGCCCGTCGTAGACCTGCCGGCGGCGCCCCAGCATGCCGATCCGCGCCGTCCACTCGTAGCGCCGGGCGTGGCGGATCAGCGCATCGCCCCGGTCCTCCCCGTGCTCGTGCCGCTCGTGGGAATGCTGCCCGTGTCTCATCGACGTCCCGTCCGTCTCCGTCGAATTTACGATACATACTGTCTAGCACATAAACGCCATGACGGGAAACCGTCGACCTGTACGATCGCTACGTGCCGAAGTTGTGGGACGAGACGATCGAGGCGCACCGCCGGGCGGTGCACGACTCGATCCTCAACGCGACCGTGGAACTCGTCGCGGAGCGCGGGGCCCTTACCGTCACTATGTCCCAGATCGCAGAGAAGTCCGGAATTGGCCGCGCCACGCTCTACAAGTACTTCCCGGACGTGCAGGCGATCCTGCTCGCCTGGCGCGACCGCGAGGTCGCCGCCCACCTGGCCCAGCTCGCCGAGGCCCGGGACCGGGCCGGCGACCCCCGCGCGCGACTGGAGGCCGTGCTCGACACGTACGCCCGCAACCAGCGCGACCGGATCCGCCACCACGCCCTGTTCGGCGCGGAACTCGGGGCGCTTCTGCACCGCGACACCCATGTCGGCGACGCGCACCGCCAGGTCGCCGACCTGCTCCGCGACCTGCTCACCGACGCCGCCCGAGCCGGCCAGGTCCGCGACGACGTGCCCCCGGCCGAACTGGCCGCGTACTGCCTGCACGCCCTGCACGCCGCCGCCGTCCTGCCGTCCGCCGCCGCGGTCCGCCGACTCGTCGCCGTCACCCTGGCCGGCCTCCGGACGGGCTGATCCCGGCCCGCCCGAATATTCATTGCGATCGCCGCGGTGGTGCGCCTACCGTGAACGAGCAACATCAACCGGTTCCACACCCAGGGAGCACACCGTGTCGCAGCAGAACCGCACCCAGGCCGAGCGGCCCGCGCCGCGCGGCGGTGCCCTGCTGCCGGAAGGCAACCTGGCCCGCTGCCGACGGCAGCGGTGGCAACCGGGGTGGTGGCGCGACTAGCGCCGGCGTGACACACGCGCAGCCGCCCGCCCCGCAACCAGGGACCGGGCGGCTTTTTTGTCACGGGTCCGAGGGGCTCCGCGCAATGGCCGAGCATCCTCCCCCTGCTTCACGTGTCCCGGCTCACCGCCGGCGACGTCGATTCTTCTCAACTCCACAGTGGACGGCATGAGTACGATCCCGGCCGGCGCCCGCGCGCCGGCCGGGCATCCGGGACGAGGGAGCTGGCTGACCCGCTCGCCTTGGGCGCGAGAGACACGCGGTTCGATTCCGCGGTCCCGGACTTTGCGTGGACGGCAACCCCGCCGTCCCGCACGGGCCGTTGGAGCAATGGCAGCTCACCCGGCTCTCACCCGGGAGGCTACGGGTTCAAGTCCCGTACGGCCTACGCCCGGTCCCGTCCCGGGACCCGCCCGCGGTTGTAGCGCAGCCAGGCAGCGCGTCACCCCGCCACGGTGAAGATCGCCGGTTCGAATCCGGCCAACCGCTCGGACAACCAGTGAAGATCGAGGAGACGACGATGGGTTTCACCCCGCTGGCCGGTACCCGGGCGCCGGTCCGGGTCTGGACCGACCCGTACGCCATCGAGGCGCAGGCGGCCAAGCAGCTACGCAACATCGGTGCGCTGCCGTGGGTGCACGGCGTCGCCGTCATGCCGGACGTGCACTTCGGCAAGGGCGCCACCGTCGGCTCGGTCATCGCGATGCGGCAGGCCGTCTCGCCGGCCGCCGTAGGTGTGGACATCGGCTGCGGCATGTCGGCGGTCCGCACCTCGCTCACCGCCACGGACCTGCCCGACGACCTCGCCCCGCTGCGTACGGCGATCGAGGCGGCCATCCCGGTCGGCTTCGCCATGCGCGACGATCCGGTCGACCCGCGCCGGATCCGGGGCCTGGAGCAGCGCGGCTGGGACGACTTCTGGCGGCGCTTCGGCACCCTCGACCGGCAGGTCGCGCAGTTGGAGACCCGGGCCGCGCGCCAGCTCGGCACCCTCGGCGGCGGCAACCACTTCATCGAGGTCTGTCTCGAGCAGGGCGGCCCGGACGACGGCCGGGTCTGGCTGATGCTGCACTCCGGTTCGCGCAACATCGGCAAGGAACTGGCCGAGCGGCACATGGCGGTCGCCCGCGGCCTGCCGCACAACGTCGACCTGCCCGACCGGGACCTCGCGGTGTTCCTCGCCGGCACCCCGGAGATGGACGCCTACCGCCGGGACCTCTGGTGGGCGCAGGAGTACGCGCGGCGCAACCGCGCCGTCATGCTCGCCCTGCTCTGCCAGGTGGTTCGCGACGAGTTCCCGCAGGTGACCTTCGACGAGCACACCTCGTGCCACCACAACTATGTGGCGGAGGAGACGTACGACGGGGTGGACGTGCTGGTCACCCGCAAGGGCGCCATCCGGGCCGGGCAGGGCGACCTGGGCATCATCCCCGGCTCGATGGGCACCGGCTCGTACATCGTGCGCGGCAAGGGCAACCTCGACGCGTACTGCTCGGCGTCGCACGGCGCCGGGCGGCGCATGTCCCGCGGGCAGGCGAAGCGGACGTACAGCACCGAGGACCTGGCCCGGCAGACGGCCGGCGTCGAGTGCCGCAAGGACGCCGGGGTGGTCGACGAGATCCCCGGCGCGTACAAGGACATCACCCAGGTGATGGCCCAGCAGGAGGACCTGGTCGAGGTGGTCGCCCACCTCAAGCAGGTCGTCTGCGTGAAGGGCTGACACCTGACCGGCGCCCCTCGGGGGTGGGGCGTCGGTCATCCCGCCCCGATGGCGTAGCGGACAACGCGTCGGTCTACGAAACCGAAGAGCCCAGGTTCGAATCCTGGTCGGGGCACGGTCCGCGGTCCGCGGATCCCATGCGAGCTGGTGCAAGTGGCAGCACATCCGACTCTGGATCGGAAGATTGAGGTTCGAGTCCTCCGCTCGCAGCTCACGCCCTCGTAGCCCAATGGCAGAGGCACCGTCTTCAGGAGGCGGTCAGTGTGCGTTCGAATCGCACCCCGGGTACGGCGGGCGGGGCTGTTTCCCCCCCTCATGCCCCCCTGGCGCAGCGGGAAGCGCGTCGGGCTCCGAATCCCAAGGCCGCTGGTTCGACTCCCGCCCGGGGCGCCGCTTCAT
>NZ_JAPDPH010000177.1 GCF_026013475.1 Micromonospora yasonensis
CGTAGATGCCGGCGGCCCGCTTGCGGTCGGTGGGGTGCCGGCCGCCGAGCACCGAGTACCACGGCCCGGCGCCGCGCAGGGTCACCCCGTCGACCACCACGTGGTCCCAGAGGGTGAAGGTGCCGGCGGGGATCCACACCGTCCTGCCCTGTGCCTTGCCGGCGTCGACGGCGGCCTGGAACTTCGCCGTGGCGTCGGTGGCGCCGGTCGGGTCCGCGCCGAAGTCGGTGACCACGTCCAGCACCCCGGTGGGCTTGGCGATCGGCGCGGCGACCAGCTCGAAGTCGGCCAGGTCGATGGTGAAGGTGGGCGACTGCGCGGTCGAGGAGACCTGGAGGCGGATCTTCGTACCGGCCGGGTAGGTGGTGCCGAACAGGGTCCGCGTCTCGTCGTAGAAGTGGTGCGGGTTGGTGTCGCCCGGGTTGTTGTTGAACGGGTAGCCGCCGTAGTACCAGCCGTACCGGGAGGTCACCGGGACCGCCTTCACCAGGGCGCCGTCGGCGCGCAGATCGATGGTGGCGTCCCGGCCGGTGCCGGCGGCGTTGTCCGGCAGGCTGTATCGGAAGGTGACCGCGTCGGCCGGCGCGGTGAGGGTGAACTCGACGTACTCGCCGACGGCGTCGAGGGTGACCGCCTCCCGGCCGGAGGCCTCCGACGGCAGGGTGCCGTAGTGCCGGTCGGGGCCGATCCGGGTGCCGGTGTGGACGGCCCGCTCCGCCTCCTGTTCGACGAATCCGACGGTGGCGCCGCGGCCGGCGATGTCGAACGGGGACAGCCCGGCGGCCCGGGCCGGGGTGGCGGTGCTGGTCAGCGCTACGACGGTGAGCGAGGTCGCGGCGAGGGCGGCGCCGGCGAGGGCGGCGACGCCCGCGCGGGTCGGGACTCTTCGGGGCGGATGTGGGGTGGCGGTGGCGTGGTCGGGCATGAGCGAGGCTCTCCCTCTCGTCGGTGGTCCCCCCGTGAGGTGCGGTGGCGCTGGGCTGGTCGCCTCCTTTCGGTTCCGGTCGCAGAGGGCCGGCAGGGTGGACGCGGTGCCGGCGGACGGGACGGGCCGCCGGCGCCGCGTGTGCGGGTCAGGCCGGTTCGGGTCCGACCGTCGGCGGTTCGGTGGTACGCAGCCAGACGGCGGTGTCCGGCGGCAAGAGGTCGTCGTCGAGCGGCCCGCTGGCCAGCAGCAGCTCGCCGCCGGCCGGCAGCGGCACCGGTGCGTCGGCGAGGTTCACCAGGCAGCGGAAACCACCGCCGCGGCGGAAGGCGAGCACCCGGTCCGGGGCGGGCAGCCAGCTCAGCTCGCCGTCGCCGAGCGCTGCCTCGGCTCGCCGGATCCGGATCGCCGTCCGGTACAGCTCCAGCATCGAGGCCGGGTCGCCGGTCTGCGCCCGGACCGTCCGGTCCTTCCAGTCGGCCGGTTGGGGCAGCCAGGGCGCCGCGGCACCCTCGGGGCTGAACCCGAACGGCGGCTCGTCATCGGCCCAGGGCAGCGGCACCCGGCAGCCGTCCCGGCCGGGGTCGACCCGGCCGGAGCGTTCCCACATCGGGTCCTGGCGCAGCTCGTGTGGGATGTCCTCGACCTCCCAGAGGCCCAGTTCCTCGCCCTGGTAGACGTAGGCCGCGCCGGGCAGCGCGAGGCAGAGCAGCGCGGCGGCCCGGGCCCGCCGGGTGCCCAGCTCCAGGTCGGTGGGGATGCCTTCGCGCTTCGCGGCGAAGCTGAACGTGGTGTCCGCCCGGCCGTAGCGGGTGACGTGCCGGGTGACGTCGTGGTTGGACAGCACCCAGGTGGCCGGCGCGCCGACCGGCGCGTGCGCGCTCCGCGTCCCGTCGATGCTCTCGCGCAGCGCCGAGGCGTCCCAGGCGCAGCCGAGGAAGTCGAAGTTGAACGCCGCGTGCAGCTCGTCGGGGCGCAGGTAGTTGGCGAACCGCCGCCGGTCCGGCAGCCACACCTCGCCGATCAGTGCCCGGTCGCCCGGGTACGCGTCGGCGATCCGCCGCCAGTCGCGGTAGATCTCGTGCACCCCGTCGAGATCGCGGAACGGGTGCGGCCGGCCCGGCAGGGTCTCGGGCAGGGTCCCGTCCTTGACCAGCAGCCCGGCCGAATCGATCCGGATGCCGTCCACCCCCCGGTCGAACCAGAACCGCAGGATGTCCTCGAACTCGGCCCGCACCCGTGGGTGGTCCCAGTTGAAGTCCGGCTGCTCCGGGGCGAAGAGGTGCAGGTACCAGTCGCCGGGGGTGCCGTCCGGGTTGGTGGTCCGGGTCCAGGTCGGGCCGCCGAACTCGCCCACCCAGTCGGTGGGCCGCTGGTCGCCGCCGAGGCCGCGGCCGGGGCGGAACCAGAACAGCTCCCGCTCGGGCGCCTCCGGTCCGCCGGCGAGCGCCGCCTGGAACCAGGGGTGCGCGTCGGAGCAGTGGTTCGGCACCACGTCGACGATCGTCCGGATGCCGAGCGCGTGTGCCTCCGCGATCAGCGCCTCCGCCTCGGCGAGGGTGCCGAACACCGGGTCGATGTCGCGGTAGTCGGCCACGTCGTAGCCGGCGTCGGCCATCGGGGAGGGGTACCAGGGGCTGAACCAGATCGCGTCGATGCCGAGCTCGGACAGGTGGTTCAGCCGGGACCGGATGCCGGCGATGTCGCCGATGCCGTCGCCGTTGCCGTCGGCGAAGCTTCGGGGGTACACCTGGTAGATCACCGCTCCACGCCACCACGGACCGCTGCCTGCTGTGGACACGAGCACCTGCTTTCTGCGTCGGTACGTCGGCGGGTTCGCCGGACCTGGAGGTGTGTCGCGGGCGAACGTCGTTGTCCGCCCCGGAAGGGTTCGGTGGTGGTGCGCCGGGACTAGCCCTTGAGGCTGCCCGTGGTCAGACCGGACATGATGTTCCGTTGGAAGATCAGAAAGATGATGACGGTCGGGATCGCCGCGATCACCGACGCCGCGATCACCACGTTCATCGGCGTACCGCCCGAGAAGGCGTAGATGCCGACGCTGACCGTCCTGGTCTCGGGCGACGGCATGACCAGCTTCGGCCAGAGGAAGTCCTTCCAGACCGCCGTCACGGCGAAGATCGAGACGACGCCGAGGATCGGGCGGGACATCGGCAGGACGATCGACCAGAGGGTGCGCAGCGGCGTCGCCCCGTCCATGAGGGCCGCCGCCATCAGGTCCTCCGGGATCGAGTCGAAGAACCGCTTCAGCAGGAAGATGTTGAACGCGTTCGCAACCAGGGGCAGCCAGATCGCGAACGGCGAATCGAGCAGGTTGAGGTGCAGGATCGGCAGGTCGATCACGGTCACGTACTGCGGGACGATGAGGACCATCGCCGGGATCATCAGGGTCGCCAGCATCAGGCCGAGGATCACGTTGCCGAACACCGGTCGAAGCTTCGACAGGGAGTACGCCGCGGCGGTGTCGAGGACGAGTTGGAACAGCACCGCGCCGGTCGCGTAGTAGAACGTGTTGAACAGCAGCTTGGCGAGGTTCAGATTGGTCCACGCGTCGACGTAGTTCTGCGGCTGCGGATCCTTCGGGAACAGCGACGGCGGGGTCTGCGCGATCTCCTGGCCGGACTTGAGCGCGCCGGTGACCATCCAGTAGAGGGGCCCGATGAAGACGAGCGTGAACCCGACGACGACGACGGCGAGCAGCGTCCAGTAGATCATCCGGCCGCGCCCCCGCCGGAACTGGGCCTGGGAGATGAGGGTCCGGGTTCCGGAGTCCTGTGCCATGGGTGGTCCGTCCTAGTCCTGTTTCGCGGTCAGCCGCACGTAGACGGCGGAGAAGCCGGCCAGCACCACGAGCATGATCACGCCGAGCGCCGCGGCGCCGTTGAGGTCGTTCTGGAAGAACCCGTGCTGGTAGATGAGGTAGGCGACCGAGGTCGCCGAGTCGCCGGTACCCGCGCCGTTGGCGAGGATCAGCGGCTCGATGAACAGCTGCATGGTGGCGACGATCTGCAACATCGCCAACAGCGCGAGGATCAGCCGGGTCTGCGGGACGGTCACGTTGACGATCCGCCGCCAGACTCCGGCGCCGTCGAGCTCGGCCGCTTCGTAGAGTTCACCGGGGATGTTCTGCAGCGCCGCCAGGTAGATCAGTACCGCGCTGCCCATGTTCATCCAGGTCGACGCGAGCACCATCGCCGGCATCGTCATCCCGGGCGACTGCATCCACTCCGAGGTGGGCAGGTGCAGTGCCGTGAGGATCGCGTTGAACAGCCCCGCCTCGCTGGGGTCGTACGCGTAGAACTTGAAGAGGAAGAGCGCCGAGGCCGGCGGGAGCATCACCGGCAGGTAGACCAGGATACGCAGGTACCCCTTCGCGTGGCGGAACTCGTTGAGCAGGATCGCCACGAAGAACGGCACCGCGTATCCGAGGACGAGCGCGAGGAGGGTGAAGTAGAACGTGTTCTTCCAGGCGGTCCAGAAGCTGGGGTCGTCGATGATCCGGGCGTAGTTGTCCCAGCCCACCCAGGTGGTCTCGCCGCGGCGGGTGCGCTGGAAGCTCATCACGACGCCGCGGACCATCGGGTACCAGGAGAAGACGACGAAGCAGAGGACCGCCCCGATCAGGAACGCGTGCCCGGTGAGGTTGTCCCGTACCTTGCGGCCGAGGCCGGCACGCCGAGGCCCCGGCGGGTACGGCGCGGGGCGGCCCGGTCGTCTGGTGGTACCCGGGACGGTGGTGATCGCCAAGGGAACTCCCTGCGGATGTCGGTGAGCGGACGGGACGGGGTGGAGGGTGGGGGCCGGGGCCGGCGCCCCCACCCTCGTCAGCTCAGCTCCCGGCGGCCAGCAGCTGGTTGACCTTGCCTTCCGCCGTCTTGAGCAGGGCGTCGATGTTCGCGTTCGGGTTGGTCAGCACCCCGGACATCGCCGCGTCGAGCACCGCGTAGATCGCCTGCGCGTTGCGCGGCTCGCCCTTGATCGGGACCGGGTTCCCCTCGAAGACCGCGAAGTTCGCGGTGTCGACGTTCGCGTTGGCCTTGCGCAGGTCGAGTTCCTGCTTCTGCGCGTCGCTGCCGCCCGCGAACAGCAGCGGCTGGGGCAGGCCCACCGGGTAGTTCTGCGGCTTGGCCCGGACGTAGTCGAACTGGCCCTTGCCCGGCGTCAACTTCTGGTACGCGATCCACTTCAGACCGGCCTTGACCTGCTCGGGAGTGAGGCCCTTCTTGAAGAAGTAGCCCTCGCCGCCACCGAGCGTCGCCTTCGCCGGGCCGTCCTGGCCGGGCAGCGGACCCATCGCCCAGTCCTGGAACTTGCCCTGGAACTGGCTGACGATCGCCTGGGTGGTGTCCGGCGCGCCGATGAACATGCCGACCTTGCCCGCGCCGGCGTTGGTCAGCAGGTCGCCCCACTGCAGCAGCTGGCGGCTGCCCATGCTGTTGTCGCCGTACCGCATGTCCTTGAGGTTCTGCAGGACCTGCTTGCCCATCGCGTTGTTGAAGTCGGCCTTCTTGCCGTCCGGGGTCAGCATCTCGCCGCCCTGCGAGTAGAGCAGCGAGGTGAAGTGCCAGCCTCCGGTGTTGCCGGCGCTGTACTCCGCGTAGCCGGCGATGCCGTTGCCGAGCGCGGCGATCTTCTTGGCGGCGGCCCGGACCTCGGGCCATGTCCTGGGCGGGTTGTTCACGTCGAGTCCCGCCCGCTGGAACAGGACCTTGTTGTAGACCAGGCCCATCGAGTAGTTCTTCACCGGGATCGCGTAGAGCTTGCCGCCGTCGCTGAAGACCTCCTTGAGCGCCGGGTCGACGCTGTCCCAGGTCGGGATCGTGTCCTTGTTGACGTACTGCGTGACGTCCATCGCCTGACCGGAGTCCAGCACCTGCTGGAGGTCGGTCATGTAGCCGTAGAAGATGTCGGTCACGGTGCCGCCGGCGAGGCGGGCGGTGAAGTCCGGCGGGTTGTTGCACTGCTCGCCGACGCTGACGCTCTTGATGACGATGTTCGGGTTCTGCCGCTGGAACTCGGCGACGTCGTCGTTCCAGTTCTTCAACAGCTCTTTCTGGGAGCCGACCGGCTGGCAGTCGACGGTGATGGTGACCTTGCCACTGGCATCGTTCTTCGCGTCGTCGCTCTTCGTGGAGCAAGCCGCGAGGCTGAGCCCCAGGCCGGCCACGAGCGCTAGCGCCGCAGCCTTCCGGTACTGCGGTACGGACATCTGTCCATCCCTTCGGGAACGGGTGTCTCCATGGCCTTCGCTGATCTGCGGTGATCGCCACCCAGGGATGCCTGCTGGTGATCTGCATCTGCCGCGCGACCTGCCCCCGCTGGCTGCGTGGGGGCCAGGTGTGAGTGGAGTCACTGTAGCGAGACGAACTAGCTTCAGCAAGGTTTCGATTGCTTCATGAAAGAACACGACATCACGGGGATAGGTCGCGACACGGAGTCAACCCCTTCACCCGCGGTGCTCGCTCGACGCGGCGCCGGCAACGACGAAACGGCCGCCGACCGCGAGCGGCGGTCGACGGCCTCAGCGTCGTTCGGCGACCAGGGAGGCGGGCCGGGGCGGGTCAGCGGCCCGGTGCGGGCGCGGTGGAACCGCGTACCACCAGTTCGGGCTCGAACAGCAACTCGTCGTGCAGCACGCCGGCCCCCTCGATCTGGGTGACCAGCAGGTCCACCGCGGCCTGCCCCATCGTCTCGATCGGCTGCCGCACCGTGGTCAACGGCGGGTCGGTGCAGGTCATGAACGCGGAGTCGTCGAAGCCCACCACCGACACGTCGGTCGGCACCGCACGACCCAGCCGCCGGGCGGCCCGGATGGTGCCCAGGGCCAGCACGTCACTGGCGCAGATGATGCCGGTCACGCCACGCTCGACCAACTTGGTCGCGGCGACCCGCGCCCCTTCCATCGAGAAGCTGGAGCGCTCGACGTACTCCGGGCCGTCGGCCCAGCCCGCGGCGCGGGCCATCGCGTCCAGCTTGCGCCGGGACGGCACGTGCCCCTCCGGGCCGAGCACCATCCCGATCCGGTCGTGCCCGAGCGAGCGCAGGTGTCCGTACGCCTGCTCGACCGCCACCGCGTCGTCGGTGGAGACCCGGGGGAAGCCCAGCTCGTCCACCCCCGCGTTGACCAGCACGACCGGCAGCCCCCGGTCGGTGAGCCGCCGGTAGTGCTCGTGCGAGGCGTCGGTGAGGGCGTACGACCCGCCGGCGAAGATGACCCCGGAGACCTGGTGGTCGAGCAGCATCTCGACGTAGTCGGACTCGGGCACGCCGCCGATGGTGCGGGCGCAGAGGGCGGGCGTGAAGCCCCGTTGCGCGAGGGACCCGGTGACCACCTCGGCGAGGGCCGGGAAGATCGGGTTCTGCAACTCGGGCAGGACGAGGCCGACCAGCCGGGCCCGCTCGCCCCGCAGCTTGGTCGGGCGCTCGTAGCCGAGCACGTCCAGCGCGGTCAGCACGGCGGTGCGGGTCGCCTCCGACACGCCACCGCGCCCGTTGAGCACGCGGCTCACGGTCGCCTCGCTGACGCCCGCCTTGCGGGCGACCTCCGTCAACCTCTTCGTCACCCCGCAATCCTATGCCGTGTTCCTGCAAAAAATGAACCGCCTCCTGCCTGGTCGCGTAAGAATTGGATGATCGTTTACCGCCGGCCCGACGGGGGAGGACGACCATCGGTCCGTGGCGGCATCACGGGGTGCGGCCGCCCGATGAGCGGCCGCTCAGTCGGCCCACCCCACTCCTGCTCGCAATTTTTGAACAGCTAGCCGCTTGAATCTCGACAAGTAGCGGGAATAACATGAGACACCCGCCGGGGCCGGGCGCGCCTGCCCGGCACGCGGCACACCACCACCGTCCCCCGTCCCGGAGAGTGGGTAACCCCGATGCAGCGGAGCATGGACGACGGCCCGGCGGGTCGACGCCGGCACGTGCGGACAGCCCGGATCGTCGCGATGGCGAGCGCCGTCGCGCTTGCCGTACCCGGCGGGAGCGCCGCGGTGGCGGCCGGCCCGGCCGTCGCCGGCCCGGTGGTCACCCGGGCCGGCCTCGACCCCGCGCTGGTCGCCGACCGCGGCGCCACCGTGGACTTCGTGGAGCAGGAGGCCGAGCACGCCCGGACCACCGGGACCGTCATCGGCCCGGGCCGCACCGCCTACACCCTCGCCGGTGAGGCCTCCGGGCGCCGGGCGGTCCGGCTCTCCCCCGGCCAGTACGTCGAGTTCACCCTCCCGGCCGCGGCCAACGCGATCACCGTCCGGTACAGCATCCCGGACGCCCCGGGCGGCGGCGGGATCACCGCGCCGCTGCGCGTCACCGTCGGCCGCGCGGCTGCTCGGACGATGACGCTCACCTCGCAGTACGCCTGGCTCTACAACCAGTACCCGTTCACCAACGACCCCGACGCCGGGCTGCTGCACCCCGACTGGTGGATCACCGAGTGCGCGTGCGTACCGGCGGCCACGACCCCGGCGCCGACCATCGCCAAGCCCTTCCGGCCGCACCACTTCTACGACGAGCAGCGGCTGCTGCTGGGCCGGACGTACCAGGCCGGCGAGGTGGTGCGGCTGACCGCCCCGATCGGCGGCGCCGCCGCCTGGACCGTCATCGACCTGCTCGACTCCCAGCTCGTCGGCCCGCCGCGGGTGGTGCCCGGGGCGGTGAACGTGCTGGCCTTCGGCGCCGACCCGACCGGCCGGCGGGAGTCCGCCGACGCGTTCGACCGGGCCGTCGCGTACGCCCGGCGGGCGCACCGCACGCTCTACCTGCCGCCGGGGACGTACCAGGTGAACCGGCACGTGATCGTCGACGACGTGACCATCGTGGGCGCCGGAAGCTGGTACACGACGGTCCGGGGGCGCGCGGTCGCCCTGGACACCCCGGCCCCGGACGGCTCGGTGCACACCGGCGTCGGCTTCTACGGCCGGGACGCCGCCGACGGCGGCAGCGGCAACATCCACCTCGCCGACTTCGCCATCGAGGGCGACGTGCGGGAACGGATCGACACCGACCAGGTCAACGCGATCGGCGGGGCGCTGAATCACTCCATCATCGACGGCCTGTACCTGCACCACACCAAGGTGGGCATGTGGTTCGACGGGCCGATGACCGACCTGCGGGTGACGCGCACGGTCATCGCCGACCAGATCGCCGACGGGCTCAACTTCCACACCGGCGTCACCCACTCCTCGGTGTCGCACACCTTCGTCCGCAACACCGGCGACGACGGCCTGGCCATGTGGTCCGAGGGCACCGGCAACGCGCACAACACCTTCGACCACAACACCGTGCAGTCACCCGTGCTGGCCAACGGCATCGCCGTGTACGGCGGCGCCGACAACACCATCTCGGCCAACCTGGTCGCCGACCCGGTCCGGGAGGGCAGCGCCATCCAGGTCGGCTCCCGGTTCGGCGCCGAGCCGTTCAACGGCCGCCTCTGGATCACCGACAACACCACGGTCCGGGCCGGCGGGTACGAGCTGAACTGGGACATCGGCCTCGGCGCGATCTGGTTCTACGCCCTGGACCGCAGCATCGACGCCGACATCCAGGTCGTCGGTGACGCCTTCCTCGACAACACCTACAACGCGATCATGCTGGTCAGCGACTGGCCGGTGAAGGACACGGTCTCGATCAGCAACGTCCACTTCCGGGACATCCGGATCGACGGCACCGGCACCTCGGTGGTGAGCGCCCGTACCGCCGGCTCGGCGTCCTTCGCCGACGTCGACGCCCGCAACGTCGGGGCGGTCGGGGTCAACAACTGCGGCTCGTTCCACTTCACCCCGGCGGGCTCGGAGTTCCACCTCACCGATCTCGGCGGGAACGACGGCGGCTGGCTCGCGCCGTGGCTGCTGCCGAACACCATCACCTGCGACGACCGCCCGCCGGTGGTGCCGCCACCGGCTCCGACGCCCTGGTGAGCCGATCGGTCGGCGCGCCACATCCGACCCGGCGGGTGACCTCACCCGCCGGGTCGCGCCGTGTCGGCCGCGGTCCGGCGGCGCGCCGCTCCGTCCGCAGTGGACTCGGGCGTGGACAACCGCCCGGACGATCGATAATCTTCCCGCACGGTCGGCAACGATGCTTATCGATACGACGGAGACGGGGTACCAATGAGTCGCGTCCGAGGATGGGCCTGCGCGGTAGCGCTGGTCGCCGCTTCCCTGCTCACCAACCCCACCGCCGCCCAGGCCGCGCCCACAGCGGCCGGCGACCTCACCACGGCGGTGACCACCAGGCTGCTCGACCGGGCGAGCGCCACCGACGCCGGACTGCGCGGCGCCGGCGCGGACAACACCCGGGTCACCATCACCCGCCGCGACGGGCAGACATGGGCGTTCGGCACCGCCGTCGTCGTCGCCCCGGCCCAGGAGGGCCAGTACCCGGCCGGTTGGCTGTTCGTCGCCCACCGGGACCGGGCCGGCTGGCAGGTCGCCTTCGACGGCGAGGCGAACTTCGCCGACCTCGCCACGGCCGCCCCCGCCCGGGTCGTGTCGCAGGCGGAGAAGAACGTGTTCACCACCTCGCCCAGCCCGATGTACGCCGGTGGCGACTACCGCACCGGCATGCGCCTGCCGTTCGCGGTCGGCCAGTCGTGGTACCTCACGGGTGGGCCGCACGGCTGGGCGGGCAGCGACACCCCGTGGAGTTCGATCGACCTGTCCGGCGGGGACCAGCGGGTGCTGGCCGCACGCGGCGGGACCGCGTACACCATGTGCCGGGGCTGGATCCGGGTGATCCACGACCGAGGCTACTCCACGGACTACTACCACCTGTGGAACAGCATCAGCGTCAACGGCGCGGGCGTCGGCGAGGGCGCCTACCTCGGCGACACCGGCACCGACGTCACCTGCGGCGGCGCGGCCAGCGGTCGCCACGTGCACTTCGCACTGCGGCAGAACAGCGCGTACGTGCCGATCGCCGGCCACAACTTCGGCAAGTGGGTGGTGATGGGCGGCGGCGCCACCTACCAGGGGTACGCCCTGCACGGCTCGGCGCAGGTCAACGTCGGCGGCGCCCTCTACAACTACGGCGCCCTCGGTCTCACCCAGGCCATCATCGACGCCAACGGGGGCGGCACGGTCAACAAGCGCTCCGGCCCGGGCACCGGGTACGCGGTCGTCGGCTCGGTCGGGGACGGGGCCACGGTGAACGTCGCCTGCTCGGCGAACGGCACCACCCACACCGGGCGGTGGGGCACCACGTCCCTGTGGAACAAGCTCACCGACGGCACCTGGGTCACCGACGCGTACACGTGGACCGGCAGTTCGGGCCCGATCAACGGCTGGTGCTGACGCCGCCGCACCAGGGCCTGCCGGTCACGCACCCGGCAGGCCCTGGTGGTTGAGGTAGAGCACGATGCGCAACCGGTCGCCGTCGTCGTGCAGCAGGTACGACGACGCCAGCCGGACCGGCTCACCGCCGGCCACCCGGGGCGCGTCCCAGTCGGTGCGGGCCAGCACGTACCGCTCGTCGAGCCGGTCGTACGTGAGGTCGGTCAGCATCGCGGGGCCGAGTCCGGCGTCGGCGAACAGCTGCGCCCGCCGCGGCAGGGCGGCGAGGAACGCGGCCCTGGGCACCGGCCGGGCGCCGGCGTCGTCGGCCAGCAGGAACGGGTCGCCGAACAGTTCCCCGAAGCCGTCGGCGTCCCCGGCGGCCGGCGAGAAGGCGGCGAAGAAGCGACGGAGGCGGGTCTCGAGGGGGACGGTGGAGGTCTGGGACATGCGACTGGTCCTCTCCGGAAGCCGGCCGCGCCGGGGTTGGCGCGGCCGGTGACGCCCTCCGGGCGGCAGGCAAGCGGTCCGGAGGCGTCGCCACGCTACCAGCCACAAACGGACATATTACCACAATAATCTGTAAAGATCAAGTACGATCAGGTCCAATCCGCCTCGTCCCCGCGGCCGATCCCACGGCACGGCCCACGTGGCGATCCGCCTGCCGCCACCGATCTGCGACAACGGACCCCGGAAGCCGGGTACGTCTCAATATTCTCTACTGGTGCAAAGGTCGCCAACCGCAAACTGCGCCACGATCCGCTCGAATTTCTCACCAGGGCGGCGCAGCCGGTGCTGTGGGAACGAGACCTGGGGGTGCTGAACAAGTACCTGGTCAGCCTCGTGCTGCTCGTCGGCGTCGCGGCGCGCCGCTATCCACGGGTCGTGTCGTGAGCGGGCCCCGGGTGCAGCCGGATGCCGGTTGCGCACTGTGCACCGCTGCCCTGCCCGCGGCGTGGGTGCTCGACTATCCGGACGGTGAGCCGGCGGGGGAAGGCACCCGGGAGACCATGCTGACCCTGGGCAACGGCTACCTGGCCACCCGCGGGGCGGCCCCGGAGGCGGAGGCCGACGGTGTGCACTACCCGGGCAGCTACCTGGCGGGTTTCCACAACCGCCTGGCCGGGGGCGCCGGCCGGCCGGACGGCGAGGAGAGCATCGTCAACCTGCCCAACTGGCTGCCGGTGACCTTCCGTCCCGCCGGCGGCGACTGGTACGCGCCGGACCGGGCCCGGCGGGTGCACGAGCACCGGATGCTGGATCTGCGCCGCGGCGTCTACCTGCGGGAACTGGTGGTGGTCGACCGCGACCGACGGCGTACCCGGGTGCGCCAGCGACGGCTGGTGTCGATGGCGAACCCGCACCTCGCCGCGCTGGAGACGAGCATCGTCGCGGAGAACTGGTCGGGACGGCTGGAGATCCGCTCCGGCATCGACGGCGGCGTGTCCAACGCGAACACCGCGGCCCGGCTCGGTGCCGGCGGCCGGCACCTCGCCGACGTGACCGGCGGGGCGACCGACGGGGCGATCTGGCTGACCGCCGTGACCACCGGCTCGCGGCAGACGGTCGCGGTCACCGCCCGGACCACGGTCGGCGCCGCCGGCAGGGACGCGACAGCCACCCGGACCCTGATCCGGGGCGCCGACGACGTGGCCGAGGTGTTCGGGATCGACGTGACCGCCGGAGCAGCGGTCACGGTGGACAAGACGGTCGCGGTGTTCTGCGGGCGGGACCGGGCGGTGCACGATCCGCTGAGCGCGGCGGGCGCGGCGCTGCGCTCGGCCGGCCCGTTCGAGGCGCTGCTGGCCGATCACGCCACCGCGTGGGCCCGGCTGTGGGCGCGGTTCCGGCTCGACGTCGGCGAGGAACACGTATGGCAACTGCCGCTGCGGGTGCAGACCTTCCACCTGTTGCAGACGCTGTCACCGCACACGGTCGCCGTGGATGCCGGTGTGCCGGCTCGCGGACTGCACGGCGAGGGCTACCACGGGCACGTCTTCTGGGACGAGCTGTTCGTCTATCCGTACCTCAACCTGCGGCTGCCGGAGCTGACCCGGGCGCTGCTGGAGTACCGGTACCGGCGACTGCCGGCGGCCCGGCGGCAGGCGGCGGCCGCGGGGATGGCCGGCGCGTTGTTTCCGTGGCAGAGCGCCACCAGCGGACGGGACGAGAGCCCCTGCCGATCCCCCTCCCCCGTCACCGGTGAGTGGCAGGACGACCGCACCGGCCGGCAGCACCACGTGAACCTCGCGGTGTCCTACTCGGTTTGGCGGTACTGGGAGACGACCGGGGACCTGTCCTTCCTCACCGGGCACGGTGCGGAACTGCTGGTCGCGACCGCCCGTTTCTGGGCCGGTCTGGCCACCTACGACCCGGCTGAGGACCGCTACGACATCCGCGGCGTGCTGGGGCCCGACGAGTACCACGACGGCTATCCCGGCCGCGCCGGGCAGGGGTTGGACAACTGCGCGTACATCAACGTGATGGTCGCGTGGGTACTCGCCCGGGCGGACGAGGCGTGCGCGATCCAGGACCGCCATCCCGGCGCGGCGCCGTGGCGGACCGAGGGCGTGCCGGCCGGGGAACGCCGGCGGTGGACGCACATCGCCCGCCGGCTACGGCTCACCTTCCTGCCGGACGGGATCCTCGCGCAGTTCGCCGGGTACGGCGACCTTCTGGAGCTGGACTGGGACCGGTACCGGCAGCGCTACGGCGACCTGCGGCTGCTCGGACCGTTGCTGCAGGCCGAGGGGGACGATCCGAACCGCTACAAGATCTCCAAGCAGGCCGACGTGCTGATGTTGTTGTACCTGTTCAGCGCCGACGAGCTGGCCGCGCAGGTCCGGGGCATGGGCTACGACTTCGACCCCGCCCGGATCCCCGCCACCGTCGACCACTACCTGTACCGCACCACGCACGGCTCGACGCTGAGCCGGATCGCCCACGCCTGGGTGCTGGCCCGTACCGACCGCCGTCGCTCCTTCGACATGTTGCTCGACGCGCTCGGCACCGACCTGGCCGATCCCGCGCACAGCTCGACCCGGGAGGGCATCCACCTCGGCGCCACCGCCGGCGCGCTGGACATCCTGCAACGCTGCTACACCGGCCTGGAGGTGCGCGGCGACGTGCTGCGGCTCAACCCCCTGCTGCCCGAGGGGATGGACCAGCTTGACTGCGTGCTCCGCTACCGCAACCGGGAGCTCGTGCTGCACGTCGACCACGACCGGGTACGGGTCTCGGCCGCTCCGGGCGCGGACCCGCCCGTCGCGGTGGCCGTCCGGGAACGCGTCCACCTGCTCGGACCCGGCACCACCGTCACCGTCCCGTTGGGACCGGACGACGGCACTGGAGACGATCCGTCGCCCCTTGACTCTTGACCGGGCTGGTCGCGCGATGGTCCGGACGCTCGCGGCGGG